>JBQCFD010000023.1:0-3673 GCA_051959625.1 Rhizomicrobium sp. | reverse complement strand
GGTGAAGGACCGGTTAGCGCGTGCCGGGCGCATAAAGACCTCATGAACAAACGCGAAGATGGCATCGGCAGAAGGATCACACGCTTCGCGCGTGTTTCCGGCGGATTGGCCGGCGTAGCCGCGCGCGGCGCCGCGCGTTCCTTCGGCGGCACGAAGGCCATATCGGCGCAAAACGCGGCCGATCTGACGCGCGTGCTCGGCAATTTGCGCGGACCGGTGATTAAAGTCGCGCAATTCGTGGCCACGGTGCCCGGTGTCCTGCCGCCGGATGTGGCCGCCCCGCTTCTCACGCTGCAGACGAATGCGCCGCCGATGGGCCCAAGCTTCGTGCGCCGCCGCATGGCGGCAGAGCTCGGCAAGGATTGGGAGAAGAAGTTCAAATCCTTCGACAAGCAGGCCGCCGCGGCCGCATCGCTGGGACAGGTGCATCGCGCGGTGGCGACGGACGGAACCGCGCTCGCCTGCAAGCTGCAATATCCGGCGATGGACGCGGCGGTGGATTCCGATATCCGCCAGCTCAAGGCAGCGCTGATGCTCCAGCGCGGCTTCGACGGAACGATCGACACCCGCGAGATCGGCGAGGAGATCGCCGAACGCCTCGAAGAAGAGCTCGACTACGCGCGCGAGGCCGCGCACATGCGGCTTTACGCGATCATGCTGAAGGATCGTCCTGACATCGCCGTGCCCAGGCCCGTCGATGCACTGTCGACGAAGCGGCTTCTCACCATGACGTGGCTCGAGGGCGCGCCCGTGGTGGAAATCGAGAATGCGAAGCTCGCTCTCCGCAACGCGGTGGCGACGGCGCTGTTCAAGGCCTGGTGGCGGCCCTTCGCGCGCTTTGGCGTGATCCATGGCGATCCGCATCTGGGCAATTACGCGGTGCGCAAGGATGGCGGCATCAACCTGCTGGATTATGGCTGCATCCGCACCTTCAGGCCGGAATTCGTCGAAGGCGTGATCGGGCTTTATCGCGCGCTGCAGAAGAAGGACGAGAAGCTCGCCGCGAAATCCTACGCCGCCTGGGGCTTCAGGAAGACGACGCCGGAGATGGTGAAGATCCTCAACATGTGGGCCGGCTTCATCTTCGATCCTTTGCTGGATGACCGCGTGCGCGTGGTCGACAATGGCGTGCCGGCGGCGGAATACGGCATCAAGCAGGCGAACGACGTGCACGCAAAGCTGAAGGCGATGGGCGGCATCCGCCCGCCGCGCGAGTTCGTCTTCATGGACCGCGCCGCGATTGGCCTGGGCGGCGCGCTTATCCGTCTTGGGGCAGAGCTCAACTTCCATAAGCTGTTCGAAGAAGAGATCGGGGATTTCGACGTGGACGCGCTGGCCAAACGTCAGCGCGCGGCGTTCAAGGAGGCCGGCGTGCCGTTGCCCGCGTAAGCGGCGAATGGTGAAATGGGGGCTCTTGGTGCTATAGCTTTGCCCGCTCGCTATTCGCTACCCGCTCCTGATGACCGACGATCTCCTCGACGACGAAGCGCCACCGATACCATCGGGCTTCCAGCGCATGGACTGGTTCCGCGGCTTCGGCCGCCAGATCGGTCCGCTCTACGAGAAGCTCGGTCCCGGCGAGAAATACACCCGCGCTTTCCTCGTCTGCGAGCACCACACCAACGGCATGATGAACTGCCATGGCGGCATGCTGATGGCCTTCGCCGACACCGCCTTCGGCCATGCCGTCTCGATGCGCGCGCGCGATCACTACTGGGTGACGATCCGGCTGCTGACCGACTTTCTCTCCGCCGCGAAACTCGGCGACTGGGTGGAAGGCACCGGCGACATCGTCGGCTTCGAGGACGGCCTCTACACCGTGCAGGGCCGCATCTGGTGCGGCGATCGCACGATCATGACCGGCACCGGCATCTTCAAGACGCTCGGCAAGAGGCCGCCGCGAAAATAATGGCAGAGCAGAACGACCGCGCGGCGCAGATCGCCGCCTATATGGCGAGCGAAGGTCCGCTCACGAAATTCAACGGCGAAGTGCCGCCTGCACCGAAATGGTTCACGCGCACCGTCGCGATCGAACCGGAAAGCGCTTTCGTCGAAGTGGAAGGCGCGAAGATCCATTATCTGCGCTGGGGCGACCGTTCGAAGCCGGGCCTGCTTCTGGTTCACGGCAACGCCGCGCATGCCTATTGGTGGAGCTTCATCGCGCCTTATCTTGCGGATGATTACAACGTCGCGGCGCTGGATTTCTCCGGCATGGGCGATTCCGACTGGCGCAAATCCTATTCGGCGGAGCGTTTCGCCGAAGAGGAGATGGCGGTGTGCGAAGCCGCGGGCATGTTCGCCGTCAGCGAGCCGCCGGTGATCGTGGCGCACAGTTTCGGCGGTTTCATCACCATGCTGACCGGCGCCAAATATGGCGACCGCCTCGCCGGCACCGTGATCGTGGATTCGCCGGTCAACCCGCCCGGCCGTCCCGGCGGCCCGCCGCACCGCACCTTCAAGCCGCACAATGTCTATCCCGACATGGCCAAGGCCCTGTCGCGCTTCCGGCTGATGCCGCCGCAGAACTGCGACAACCTCTACATCGTGGACTGGGTGGCGCGGCATTCGCTGAAACACGTCGAAGGCGGCTTCACCTGGAAGTTCGACCCCTTCATCTGGCAGGACTTCTCCATCGGCGACACGGCCGCGCGCCTGAAGGCCACCAAATGCCGGATCGCCATCTTCCGCGGCGCGCAGTCCATCCTCATGCCGCCCGAGATCGGCGAGTACATGTTCAATCTTCTGGGCCGCGCCGCCCCCGTCGTCACCATCCCCGAGGCCAGGCATCACGTGATGCTGGACCAGCCGCTGGCGTTCGTTTCCGCGCTGAACGCGCTTCTGGCCGACTGGAACCACTCCATCCCCAACCGGCGCGTGTAGCGCCGATTCGTGCCGGATTGTCGCGGTTGCCGGGCAGGGGGCCTTTGCTATAGTCCGGCCAACCGCCAAATCACCGGGGAATGGAATGAGTGAGACCGACGAAGAGATCCTGCACCAGGGCGGCGGCCATACGAGCACGATGGACCTGAAGGATCACCTGAGGACCTGGCATGGTTTTCTGGCCTTCATCAAATGGCAGGTGATCGGCATCGTGATCATCATGATCCTGCTCGCCATCTTCCGCACAAACACCTGATTTTCTCCGGGGGGTTATGAAACTCGCGGTCCTCAAGGAGCGTCGCGCGGGTGAAACCCGCGTCGGGGCCACGCCGGAAACGGTGAAGAAACTCAAGGGCCTCGGCCTCGAGGTCGCGGTCGAATCCGGCGCGGGCGAAAAGGCCCAGTTCTTCGACAACGATTACATTGCCGCCGGCGCCATCGTTTCGCCGGACCGCGCCACGATGCTGCGCGATGCGGACATCGTGCTGAAGGTTCGCGGCCCCGAGGCCGACGAAATCTCCGCGATGAAGAAGGGCGCCGTCTATGCGTCGCTGCTCGCGCCCTATTCCGAGAAGGACGCCATCGCGAAACTCGCGTCGCAGGGCGTGAACGCCTTTGCGATGGAATTCATCCCGCGCATCAGTCGCGCGCAGGCGATGGACGTGCTCTCCTCGCAAGCCAATCTCGCCGGTTACAAGGCGGTGATCGATGCCTGCGCGCAGTTCGGCCGCGCCTTCCCGATGATGATGACGGCGGCGGGCACCATCGCACCCGCGCGCGTGTTCATCATGGG
>JBQCFD010000022.1:0-17468 GCA_051959625.1 Rhizomicrobium sp. | reverse complement strand
CCGAACTGCATCACATAATCGTACCAGGTATCTTTCGCGTCCTTCCGGGTGCCCTTGAACGTGATCGCGGTGGGAGCGCCGTACGGGCGCAAGCCGGCCACAAATCTCGCGCCGGCGCCGTTCGCGAGCTTGCCTTGGAGGCGGGCATCGAAGCGCGCATAGCCCTTGCCGGTCTGCAATTCCCGGAACGCAGCGCGCACTGTGTGGGTGATCTTGGCGTTTTGGCCGGGGGCGGATGTTCGCGCTTTCGCGACGATACCAGGATATAGATCGGCGAAGATCACGTTGGTGAGCGCCTCGCCGGCTTCGGGGATCTCGTCGCCCAGATTCGTAAAGGCGATGACGCGCACGTTCTGTTTCGGGAAATATTCGTCGGCGGTCGTGTAACCCTGCGCGCCGCCGGTGTGGCCAATTCGCGGCTGACCGAAGATCGAATCGATGAAGAGACCGAAACCATAGTCGGCGCTTCCATTTTTCGTGGTCATGAATGGCGTCGTCATCTGGCGATAGCTGGCCGGCGAAACCACCTTGCCGCTGCGCAACGCGACATCCCACTTCGCCAGATCGCTCAACGCCGAGACGAGAAAGCCTGCGGAAAACCCCCAGTCGGGATGGATGTGGGGCGCCAGCACCAACCTGCCGTTCTCGTGGCGATAACCTTGCGCCATGTCCGGCAAACGATCTTCATCCGCGGTCGTGTACGTGCCCTTCATATGCAGGGGATCGAAGATGTTGTGCTGCAGATAGGCGCGATAGGATTGGCCCGACACTTTCTCGATTACCTTGCCCAGCAGCAGATAGCCGGTATTCGAATAGGACCACCTGCTGCCGGGCGGGAAATCGAGCGGCAGCTTCGCCACGCGCCCGATCAAATCGGAATAGGAAATTGGCTTCGCGGCGAGCGGTTCGATCTCCGCGGCCGGGCCGTCGAGATAGTCATGCAATCCGCTGGTGTGCGTGAGGAGCTGGCGAAGCGTCACCTCTTTCGCGTGCGGCGCGTCCGGCAGGTAATCCGAAAGCGGCCGGTCGATCTGAAGCTTGCCCGCCTCCTGCAACTGCATGATGCAGGCCGCAGTGAATTGCTTGGTGATCGAGCCGATTTCGAAGAACGTGTCGGGTCGGACGGGCAGACGATGTTTCAGGTCCCGAAACCCGAATGCCCCGACGTAGGATATCCGACCATTGCGGACGACCATGATGGCGGCTCCCGGCACATCGAAGTGCTGGAGCGCAGCTTTCACGTCGCGGTCGATTCTGGGTGCAACAGGCTTCGATGCCTCCGCCGCGGCGCTTGCGGTAACACAAGCCATCATCAACAGGGAAGAAAGCCCGACCAACGATCCACGCCGCATAGACACCTTACCGCCTCTTTCAATTATTCAGAATACATCTATATTTTGAATAATAAGAAAGCACAAGCTATGCCCGCAAAGCATTTCCTCAGTCAGACCCAGCTGAAGAGCCTGACCTCTCCCATCCGGCTCGCGATCATGCAAAGGCTGGAGGTCGACAAAAAAGCCACCGCGCGGGAGCTCGCAAGCCGCATGGGCCGGCCCGTGACGGCGCTCTATCATCACCTCAAGCTGCTGGAAGATGTCGGTGTGTTGCGCGTCGTCGCGGAGCGAAGGGGCACAAGGCGGCCGGAAGCTGTCTACGCCATGGTCGGCGATCAGCTCTCATCAGCAGATGCGGTGAAGACCCGGCAAGGCCGAGAAACCTACGCGCGCGCGGCGGCGCGCGTTGCCGATGCCGGTTCGCGCGCATTCCGGGCAGCCGTCGCCCGCGGCAATCCCAAATTCAACGGCGAGCAGCGCAATGCGATGGTGAAATATTTCATCCTGCGGGCAGACAGGAAGAAGCTCGCGCATCTCAACGCATTGCTGGACGAACTGGAGGCAGAGGCGACCCGTTCCTGCGAAGACGGCGAGGAGATCCAGCTCACGGTTCTCCTGTCGCCACTGACATCAAAAGGCTAGCCATCGCCGCCCTCCGGTTTGGTTCCGCGCTTCCTGTGCTTGCCCTTGGCCATGGCGACGATGATGCCCCGGATCGTCTGCACCTCCTGATAGGTGAGCTGTGCGCGATGAAGCGTGGCGCGCATCGCCCGCATCATCGCGGCCCCTTTCTCCGGCGGATAGAGGAATCCGTTCTCCGTCAGTTCCTGCTCCAGATGATCGAACAGGGAAAACATTTCCGCGCGCGTGGGCTTGCGGTGAATGGGATTGTGCTCGATGCGCGCAGGCGGCGTCCCGTCGGCGGCGCGCGCCCATTCATAGGCAAGAAGCAGAACCGCCTGTCCGAGATTGATGGAGGAGAATTCCGACGTCGGGATGGTGATCACCGCATCGCAGAGCGACACCTCGTCGTTCTCGAGCCCCGTGCGTTCGTTGCCGAAGAGGATGCCGCATTTCTCGCCGCGCGCGATCACCGCGTGCAGGCGGCGCGCCCCTTCGGCCGGGGTCAGAATTTCCTTGGTAATACCGCGCGCCCGGGCGGTGGTGGCGAGCACATAGTTGAGATCGCCCAGAGCTTCACGAAGCGCGGGATAAACGTGCGCCTCCTCCGTCACCCGGCTCGCGCCCACTGCCATGGCGGTGGCCTTCTCGTTCGGCCAACGGCAGCGCGGATTGATGAGCCTGAGATCGCCCATGCCGAAATTCGCCATGGCCCGCGCGGCGGCGCCGATATTTTCGCCAAGGCGTGGATGGGACAGGATGACGGAAGGCGCGTTCATCGACCGCTTTGACCTGGCTTTGCCGCGCCGCTATACCCCGCGCCAGCCAATTTTCCGAGGGCCTCCATGGACAAGATCAAGGTTGCAAATCCCGTTGTCGAACTCGACGGCGACGAGATGACCCGCATCATCTGGGATCTCATCAAGAAGAAGCTGATCCTGCCCTATCTCGACATCAAACTCGAATATTACGACCTCGGAGTCGAGCACCGCGACGCCACCAACGACCAGGTGACCATCGACGCCGCCAATGCCATCAAGAAGCATGGCGTCGGCGTGAAATGCGCCACCATCACCCCGGACGAAGCGCGCGTGAAGGAGTTCAACCTCAAGGAGATGTGGAAGTCGCCCAACGGCACGATCCGCAACATCCTGGGGGGAGTGATCTTCCGCGAGCCGATCATTTGCAAGAACGTGCCCCGGCTTGTGCCTGGCTGGACCAAGCCCATCGTCATCGGCCGCCACGCGTTCGGCGATCAATACAAAGCCACCGATTTCGTCTATCCCGGCAAGGGAACGCTTTCGATCAAGTTCGTCGGCGAGGACGGCAAGGTCATCGAGAAGGAAGTCTTCAAGGCGCCGGGCGGCGGCGTCGCCATGGCGATGTACAACCTGGATGCGTCCATCCGCGATTTCGCGCGCGCCTCCATGAACTATGCGCTCGCCCGCAACTATCCCCTCTATCTTTCGACCAAGAACACGATCCTCAAGGCCTATGATGGCCGCTTCAAGGATCTGTTCCAGGAGATCTTCGACAAGGAGTTCGCTGACAAGTTCAAGGCCGCGGGCATCACCTATGAGCACCGTCTGATCGACGACATGGTCGCTTCCGCGCTCAAATGGGAAGGCGGCTATGTGTGGGCGTGCAAGAACTACGACGGCGACGTGCAGTCCGACACCGTGGCGCAGGGCTTCGGTTCGCTGGGCCTGATGACGTCGGTGCTGACGACGCCGGATGGAAAGATCGTGGAAGCGGAAGCCGCCCACGGCACCGTCACGCGCCACTATCGCGAACACCAGAAGGGCAAGTCGACCTCGACCAATTCCATCGCGTCCATCTTCGCGTGGACGCGCGGCCTCGCGCATCGCGCCAAGCTCGACAACAATCCGGCGCTCGACAAGTTCGCGCACACGCTGGAGAAAGTCTGCGTGGACACCGTGGAAAGCGGCTACATGACGAAGGATCTCGCGCTGCTCGTCGGCCCCGATCAGAAGTGGCTGACGACCGAAGGGTTCCTCGACAAGGTCGATGAAAACCTGAAAAAAGCGATGGCGGCCTGAACGGAGCCGGCGCGATGAGCGAGCGGTTTCGTACTGCGAAATGTTGCTGCGGCACTTCATCGATCACGGTCGAGGGCGAGCCGGTCCTGAACGGCATCTGCCATTGTTCGAGCTGCCGGCGGCGCAGCGGCAGCGCCTTCGGCTGGTCGGCTTACTTCCCTGACGGCAAGGTTGTGGCCAAGAAGGGTGAAATGCGCCTCTACGCGAAAGAGGGTACCGCCGGTTACAATCGCTTCTTCTGCGCCAATTGCGGAACGACTCTCTACTGGAAGAGTTTCGGCTTCCTGCCGGATGCGACAGGCATCGCCGGCGGGTGCTTCGTGGACGATCCTCTGCCCGAACCCAATCTATCCGCGCAGGACAAGGATCACTGCGCCTGGGTTACGCTGCCGGATGCATGGGTGAAGGCTTAGCGCTTCGGCACCATGCCCATCAGGCCGATCTCATTGCCGTCCGGGTCCTTGAAGAATTGGAGCTTTAGCTCATGCGTGTCGGTGCGCTGCAGCGTTTCGATGTCGCCCGTCATCTCCACGCCTTTTGTCCTTAGCGATGCCGCAAGCGCGGGCAGATCGGGCGCGTCGAAATAGATGTAGGTGCCGCCGCCGACAGGCTGGCCCGGCTTCTCGGGAAGCCCCACCATCAGCCGCTGCCCGCCGATATCGAAGAACAGCATGTTGGGCACCTCGAACATCAAAGGCAGCCCCAGCGTGTCGCGATAGAAGATTCGCGCGCGGTCGAGATCATGGCAGGTCAGCGCCACCTGCACCAGCTTGCGGCCCGAGAGATTGAGTTCCTGCGTCATCGGCCCTACCCTTAGGTGATCACATTGTTAGGCTACCTAACTAACTGAAGAGGAGTCAAGTGGCCAAGCCTTCCATGCGCACCGAGCAGGTGGCCGACCAGCTTCATGCCGCCGCCATCCGCTTGCTTCGCTATGTCCGAAAGGAAGACGGCGCATCCGGTGTGACGGCGGCGCAGCTCTCGGCGCTTTCCGTTCTCGCATTCGGCGGTCCCATGACGCTTTCCGCCCTTGCCGCCGCCGAACAGGTGAAGCCGCCGACCATGTCGCAAATGGTCGGTGAGTTGGAACGGCTCGACCTGGTTTCGCGCAAGCCGATCGACCGCCGCTCGTCCGAAATCTCGCTGACGCGCAAGGGCCGCCAGCTCATCGAAACCGGCCGCAAGCGCCGCCTGGCACGGCTGACAAAGGCCATCGGAAGCTTGCCGCCGGAACAGGTGGACAAACTCGCCCAGGCGGCGGGGTTGGTGGTGGCGATCACCGACCCCTCGGCCTGACAGACTTCACATCGCGGTGACCGGCCGCCCCCATCCCGCCCGCGGGGAGCAATCGGCGCTAACATCGCCGTCGTCGGGGGGAAGTCACGATGACGGCAAAGACGTTCGGCTGGCGCATGTATGGCCTGGGCACGATCGCCCTCGCCCTGCTCTGCCTCATATGGGGCGACTTCAACAACGGGCAGCCCGTTCCCAAACACTTTCCCGCACGTACCGAACTGGCTTATGCAATGGCGGCGCTCATGCTCGTCGCGGGCATCGCCATCCAATGGCGCAAGACTGCTTCCTGGGCGGCCGCCGCACTCACCACCTATTATGGGATTGTCGTCGTCGCGCTGATGGGCGGGCATCTCGCGCTGAAATATCCGGGCCTTTATCTGGTCTATGAGAGCCTCGCCGAACAACTTGCGATCACGGCGGGCGCGCTGATTATTTGGGCAAGTTTCGCGAACCTCGACGATGCGCGCGCTGCACGCATTATTCGCGCCGGTCAGATCCTGTTCGGCCTTTGCGCCATTGTCTTCGGCGGCGCCCATTTCGCTTACATGAACATGACTGCGCCGCTCGTTCCCAAATGGCTGCCGCCGAGCCAGATCTTCTGGGGCTATGCCACCGGTGTCTTTCACATCGCCGGCGGGCTGGCGATCGTCGCCAATATCCGTGCGCGCCTTGGTGCCACCCTCCTCGCCATCATGTACGCGCTGTTCACGCCGCTGGCGCTGGTGCCGGAACTGCTGGCGACCCCCACATTCTTCGCCTGGACCGAGAATGCGACGAATCTGATCCTGATCGGCGTCGCATGGGTCGTCGCCGATTCACTGGCGCCACGCAAAAACTGAATCTTCGGCGCCGCAATTTTCTCCAAGCAGACGCATGACGCATTCGGGCATGCAGGCCGTGCAATGCCTCTATCGTCTATATGTTCTTGTTTTGTTCAAGTCAACAGGCAACGCTTCAGTCCCTGCAAGGAGAGGACAACATGATCGGATACATCACGATCGGCGCCAATGACGGCGCCGCGTCTGGCAAATTTTACGACGCCGTCTTCGGCGCCATCGGCATGGAGCGCAAATTCGCCGACGGCGGCTGGATCGGCTACGGGCCGAAGGGCAAGGACGAGCACAACGTCTATGTCTGCCCGCCATTCGACAAGAAGCCGGCGAATTTCGGCAACGGAATGACGATCGCCTTCAAGACCGACGCCAAAGCGAAAGTGGACGGGGCATACAAGGCCGGTCTTGCCAATGGCGGCTCCGACGAAGGCGGCCCGGGATTCCGGCCGCCGGAGAAGGAGACATGGTACGGCGCCTATCTGCGCGATCCCGTCGGCAACAAGATCGCGGTCTACTGGACACCCTGAACGGGCGGCGCGCGGCGGTCAGACGGCTTCCGCGCGCGCTTTCTGCGCGGCGGCGATCTCCGCTTCCGAAACGCCGCCGGCGACCGCCAAGTTCTCCACCTGGCTGGCGGCGTTGCGAAGAACGCGGGTTTTCAGCTCCGGATGGTGAAGCACCAGCGTCTCGAAATCGGCGGCGGAGAGCGCCAGATATCGCGTGCTCGTGGCGGCGACGATGCTGGCGGCGCGCATGGTTTCCTGAAGCAGCGCCAACTCGCCGAAGAAGTCGCCGCTGCGAAGCCTAAGCGTGTGCCGCGGCAGCCGGATTTCCACTGCGCCCGAGACGATGAAATACATTGCTTCGGCGCGTTCGCCCTGCGCCGAGAGGATCGCACCCGGCCCCACGGCGTGGGAGCGCAGGTGAGCGAGGATCTCGCCGATCACATGGGCATCGAAATTCCGGAACAGAGGCACCCGCGCCAGCATGCCGAAGGTGATGACGAAATCGCGCTTGTGAATCGTGCTGACGAAGCCGGTCGCCACGATGCCGACCGGCAGCGCGAAGAGGCCCAGCCCCACGATCATCGTGATGCCCGCGATCATGCGGCCCGCCACCGTGACCGGCACGGCGTCGCCATAGCCAACCGTGGTAAGCGTGGTGATCGCCCACCACATCGCGTCCGGAATGGTGCCGAAGACCTGCGGCTGCA
The DNA here is from genome assembly GCA_051959625.1 of Rhizomicrobium sp. Taxonomy (GTDB): domain Bacteria; phylum Pseudomonadota; class Alphaproteobacteria; order Micropepsales; family Micropepsaceae; genus Rhizomicrobium. Next base: position 10,111 of record JBQCFD010000022.1, on the reverse strand, counting down.
CGGTGCCTTCCGCGGCATGCATCGCGGACGCCGCGAACACCATGGCGCACAGCAGAAGCAGCAGAGTGCCGAACAGCGCATGACGCTCCTCCACGATGACCTTGCCGAGCGTGGTCAAAGCCGGCGAATAGCGGGCAATCTTGAGCAGCCGGAAAACGCGCACGAGCCTGAGCACGCGAAGATCGAAGAACGGCACGAAGAACTGCACGACGGCCGGCGCGATGGCGATGAAATCGATCAGCATCATGGGCCGCGCCGCATAGTGGAAGCGCCCCACGAACTCCCCCCGCATGGCGACGAGCGGATCCTCCATGCTCACCCAAAGGCGCGTCAGATACTCGATCGCGAAGATGCAGACCGAGATGATCTCGAAGCGGCCGAGCGCGGTTTCATGCGTGGTGCTGATGAAAGGCACGCTTTGCAGCGCGAACGCGACGACGTTTGCCACGATGAGGATGACGAGACCCGCTTCGATCAGCGTGCCGAGCCAGCCGGCCGCGCGGCCGCCTTCCAATACGATATAGACGCGCCGGCGAAGCGTTTCCCCCGAAGCGCCGGTCATGCGGGTGCGAGATCGCCGAGCTTTTTGGCGATGGCATCGAGCGCGGCCTGCGCCTTGCCGCCATCGGGGCCGCCGGCCTGCGCCATGTCAGGCCGTCCGCCGCCGCCCTTGCCGCCCAGCGCTTCGGCGCCAAGACGCACGAGATCGACCGCGCTGATGCGCCTGGTCATATCGTCCGTTACGCCGACCACAAGCGATGCACGACCGTCGGCGACCGCCGCGAACGCGACGACACCAGAGCCGATCCTTGCTTTCGCGTCATCGGCAAGGCCCTTGAGGTCCTTCGCGCTTACGCCGTCGACGACGCGCATCACCGTCTTCACGCCGGCGATCTCTTTCGCCGCATCGCCGGAATCGCCGCGCGCGGGACCGGCCAGCGCCAGCGCCTTCTTGGCGTCCGCGAGCTCGCGTTCAAGCCTGCGGCGCTCTTCGGCCATCGCCAGCGCACGTGCCGGCAAGTCCGTCGGCGTCGTCTTGAGCGCCGCCGCGGCTTCGCGCGCCAGTTCCGCCTGATCCGACAGCCAGCGGCGCGCGCCCTCGCTCGTCAGAGCTTCGATGCGGCGCACGCCCGCCGCCACTGCGCTTTCGGACAGAATCGTAAAGATGCCGATATCGCCCAGACGGCGTACATGGGTGCCGCCGCAAAGCTCGACGGAGTAGGTCTTCCCGGCGTCTGGATCGCTGCCCATGGTGAGCACGCGCACCTCGTCGCCATATTTCTCGCCAAACAGCGCTTCCGCGCCCGCCTTGATGGCCTCATCGGTCGGCATCAGGCGCGTGGAGACGTCGGAATTCTGGCGCACGACGGCGTTGACCTGGTTCTCGATGCGGTCGAGTTCATCCTGCGTCACTGCTTTGGGATGGGCGAAGTCGAAGCGCAGCCGATCCGGCGCCACGAGCGATCCCTTCTGCGAGACGTGCGGCCCCAGCACGCGCTTCAAGGCGGCATGCAGAAGATGTGTCGCGGAATGGTTCGCCCGCGTCGCGCGGCGGCGTTCGCCGTCCACGCGCAATTCCACGGCATCGCCCAGATGGAATTCGCCGCCTGTCACGCGCACGACGTGAACGTGCAAGCCGTTATGCTTCTGGGTGTCGGTGACGGCGCCTTGCGCACCCTTGCCCGAGAAGATGGCGCCCTGATCGCCCACCTGTCCGCCCGACTCCGCATAGAACGGCGTCTGGTTGGTGAGGACCTGCACCGTATCGCCGGAAACGGCGGATTTGACGCGATGACCGTCTTTCAGGATCGCGACGATGTTTCCTTCCGCCTCCTCGGTGTCGTAACCGAGGAACTCTGTGGCGCCGAGTTCATCGCGCAGCTCGAACCAGATCTTCTCGTCCGTCGCCTCGCCGGAACCCGCCCATGCCTTGCGCGCTTCCTCGCGCTGCTTCTGCATGGCGGCGTTGAAGCCTTCCATATCCACGCCGACGCCGCGGGCGCGCAACGCATCTTCGGTGAGATCGAGCGGGAAGCCATAGGTGTCATAGAGCTTGAACGCGGTTTCGCCACCGAGCTTGTCACCCTTGCCGAGATTGCCCGCCGCTTCATCCAGCAATTTGAGGCCACGCACCAGGGTTTCGCGGAACCGGATCTCCTCCAGCTTCAGAGTTTCGGTGATGAGCGCCTGGGCGCGGCCAAGTTCCGGATAGGCCGCACCCATTTCGGCTACCAGTGCCGGAACCAGGCGATACATCAAAGGCTCTTTCGCGCCGATCAGATGGGCGTGGCGCATGGCGCGGCGCATGATGCGGCGAAGGACATAGCCGCGCCCTTCGTTGGACGGCAGCACGCCATCCGCGATCAGGAACGAGGTCGATCGCAGGTGATCGGCGATCACGCGATGACTGGCCGCGTGGCCGCCGGTCGCGGAAGATCCGCTGGCTTCGGCCGATGCCGCGATCAAATGGCGGAAGAGGTCGATGTCGTAATGGTCGTGCACGCCCTGCATCACGGCGGTGATGCGCTCCAGGCCCATGCCGGTGTCGATCGACGGCTTGGGCAGCTTGTCCCTCGTGCCGTTCGCGTGCTGCTCGAACTGCATGAAGACGAGATTCCAGATTTCGACGAAGCGGTCGCCGTCTTCGTCGGGCGATCCCGGCGGACCGCCTTCGATATGCGAGCCGTGGTCGTAGAAGATCTCCGAACAGGGACCGCAAGGACCGGTGTCGCCCATCGACCAGAAGTTGGCGGACGTGCCGATGCGGATGATCCTGTCGTCGGAAAATCCGGTGACCTTCTTCCAGATACCGAAGGCTTCGTCGTCATCGGCATAGACAGTGACGCAGAGCCGGTCCCTGGAGATTCCATAATCGCGCGTGATCAGGTCCCAGGCGAACTTGATCGCGTCGTCCTTGAAATAGTCTCCGAAGGAGAAATTCCCCATCATCTCGAAGAAGGTGTGATGGCGCGCGGTGTAGCCGACATTGTCGAGGTCGTTGTGCTTGCCGCCGGCGCGCACGCATTTCTGCGCCGAGGTCGCGCGCGGATTGGCCCGCTTCTCCTGCCCGGTGAAGAGGTTCTTGAACTGCACCATGCCCGCATTGGTGAAGAGCAGGCTCGGATCGTTGCGGGGCACGAGCGGGCTCGACGGCACCACGTCATGGCCGTTGCGCCGGAAGAATTCGAGAAAACTCGATCGAATATCGGAAAGACTGTTCATGGCGCCGTTTTAGAGCCTGAACCGCGGCTTTTGAAGCGCCCTGCGGAATCAGACCCTTTCGGGTGGCGGCACGGCTGGCGCCGGCGGTTCCGGGGGCGGGGCGGCGGCCACAGGTCCCGCCGATACCGCGCCGATGAGCTTTCGGGTGTGCGGGTCCTGCGGTGCGCGCAGCAAGGTGGCGATCGGGCCGCGCTCCACGATCCGGCCCTCCTGGAACACGAAAGCGTCCTCGCAAAAGGCACGCGCCAGGCCGAAGTCCGAGGTGATGAAGAGGAATGCGGGCGCTTCGTTGGAGCGGAAATTCCGCAGCAGGTCGCGGATGACGGACTGGGCGAAGGCGTCGAGCCCGCGCAGCGGCTCGTCGATCACCGTGAGCAGGGGCTGGCTCACGATGGCGCGCGCGATCTGCAGCCTGCGCCGGTCGAACGGCGCCAGCGACGCCACGGTGCGGCTGCCGGGCAGCGCCGCCAATCCGACCCGCTTGAGCGCGACGTCGCGATTGTGCGCGGCCAGCTCGCGCGGCATCGCCAGCGAGCGCAGAGGTTCGGTGACGGTGTCGAAGATCGTCATGCGCGGGTCGAGCGCGTCGTCGTCTCCGGTCACGAACGCAACCCTGCGCCGCAGCCGCGCGAGCATGGCGCGGTTGAGAATGCCGATGTCGACCTGATCGAAGACGATGCGGCCGGCTGCGACCGCATCGAGGCCGAGCAGCGCGCGGGCAAGCGAGCGCCGCCCCGATCCGATCTCGCCCACCAGCGCCAGCGACGCGCCGCGGCGCAGTTCGAAATTGAGCACATCGCGCGATTTTCCGCGCGGCGCGAGTTGAACGCCGTGCACCCGCAGAAGCGGTTCGCCGCGCGCCGGCGGCCGCGACTGCGCGTCCGGCGACATCGCGCGAAACAGCGTCTGCGTGTAGGCGTGGGATTGCGCCGTCGCCAGCCGCGCCACCGGCCCTTCCTCGACGACGCGCCCGGATCTCAGAACGATCATGTTGCCGCCCAGAAGACCTGCGGCTTCCGTGCTCGCCGCCGAATAGAGGAGCGCGAAATTGAGACGCTTCTGCTCGGCCTGCAAAGCGGCGGCGAGCGCGCGCGCGTGGGTGGGCGAAAGTTCGCCCAGGGGATCGTCCGCCAGCAGCAGCTCCGGCGTCTGCGCCATCGCAGCGGCGAGAAACGCCGTGGCGAGCAATTCCGGCGCGACGAACTCCGGAGGATGATCGAGCGCTTCGACCGGCGGCGCTCCGGGCAGGCGCTCGAGCGCCAGGACGAGTTCGGCCCGCGCGCTGGCTTTGGGCTGGCGAAGCTTGCGCGCGACGATCAGCGAAAGTTGCGAAAGGACCGAGGCGTGCGGATTCAACACCGGCCGGTGAGGGCCCGGCAGATAGGCAACACGCAGATCCTGCACTGTGCGCTCGGCAAGAGAGCGGATTTCGCCATCGCGGATCTGGATGGTGCCCTGCACCTCTTCGTCCTTGCGAAGCCGGCGGGCCAGAAGACGCAGCACCGCGCCCTTGCCCGAACCGCTTTCGCCCAGAACCGTGAGCGTGCCGCCGGGATCGAGCGTCAGAGAAAGGTTCTCGACCTCCGTTGCGCCTGCGCGGCGCACGGTAAGCTCGCGGATGCGCAGGAGCGGCGTGGTTTCGCTCATGCCGCCTCGCCTTCGTCGAGTGCCGCCGCCAATCGCGCGAACAGCACCAGAAGGATCAGCACCAGCGCGGGGAAAAATGCCGGCCACCACAAGTCGAGATAGTTCGGACGAGCTGCTGCGATCATCAGACCCAGATCGCGATGGGGCGGCACCGCGCCGAAGCCCAGAAAGCTCATCGTCGCCAGGACGATGGTGGTGGAAGCGAGCGCGCGGCCGGCGACATTGATGAAATTGGCGCGCACTTCGTAGACGAGATCGCGCCTGAGCAGCGTCAGCGCCGGGATGCCGGTGGCGCGCGCATATTCGGCATGGCGCGAATGGGCCAAATCCATGGCGCGGTCGAAACTGCGGTTGAAAGCGGCGGGAGATGCCGCAAGACCCGCCGCCGCGATCATGAAGGAATGACCGGCGATGCTCACCGCCACGATCGCGAGCAGCAGCACGGGCACCGCGCCGAGAACGCCGGTCAAGGCGCGCAGCACGATACCCGCGCGCCATGGCGCGCGCGCCGCCGCAAAGCCGGCGACCGCTCCGAGGATGGCGATGGCGGCGGCCACCACGGCCGCGATGAATGTCACCGCCAGCGCATGCACCGTTTCGCTCAACACATCGCGGCCCAGGATGTCGGTGCCGAAGGCATATTGGACGCTGGGCGCGAGCGATGCCGGGCCCGCCTTGAAGACGCCGGCCGGCATCGGCGCCAGCACATCGCTGAGCGCCACGATCACCGCTACAAGCCCCAATCCCGCGAGACCAACCGAGCTGATAATCGTGCGCAGGCGCGCGTCGGCGCGAAGAGGACGAAGGGGCGCGTTCATGGCCGCGCCTTCGCCGGCACCACCAGGCGCGCGGCTGCAAAACCGATGAAGCCCGTGACAAGGGTGATTGCCGCGAACACGGCCAGCACCGCCGCGGCGACATTCCAGTCGCCCAGGGCGGCGGACTTCAGGAACAGAACGGCCGCACCATTGCGGTTGAAAACCCATTCCGCGACCGCGGCCGCGGAGATGAGCGCCAGAGCCACGTCGCCCAGATCCTCAAGCAGCCCGGACAGGATTTCAGGCGTGGCGTAGCGCAGGTCGATATCGAACGCGCTCAACCCCAGCATGCGCAAACCGCCGCGATAGGGCGCGGACAATGCCGCTGCTGCGCCGCGGCGAAGCGAGAGTTGCACGCTCGCCGCGCCGGCGGCGCCCACCGTCAGGGCGGGAAGCGCGAATGACCGCAGCGCGAGCTCCCATCCTTCGGACTTAATCAACGCCGTCCAGGACAGGGCGCTCGTCTGCGAGGCATCGGCCCAATGCAGAACCCGCACCGCGATCCAGATGAGCAGCAGTGCGGCCACGAAGACGGGCGTCGCGGCGATGATCTGGATGAGGGGCGCCGCGGCACGCAGCATGCGGCTTGCGCTCAGAAGGATGCCGAGCGGCACGCCGACGAGAAAGGCGACGAAGGCGCCGGCACCGAGAAGCTGGAGCGTATAAGGCAGGGTCCTGGCGACGTCGTGCAGCGCCGGCGTTCCGGTCACCGTGCTAATGCCGGCACTGCCGCGCAGGATTTCGGCCAGCGCGGCGGCGAGCGCCGCAGCGAACGGACAGAACCCGCGAGACGCTTGCGGGAATGCTTCCAGTGCCGACGCCAGAACGGCCACGCCGATCAGGCTCGCCAGCAACTGCGCCGCACGAAGCAGCAAGATGCGCCACATGCTCCCCGTCCCTCCGGCGTCATATAGCAGGAGCCGAGCGCTGCCCGGCAAGCCGCTACAGAAGTCCCAACGACTTGAAACTGAGAACCCCGCCGCGCGCCACCACCACATGGTCATGTACTGCGATGCGAAGCGCGCGCGCCGCGTTTGCGATCTCCCGCGTCATTTCGATATCCGCTTTCGACGGCGTGGGGTCGCCGGACGGATGATTGTGGACCAGGATGACCGCGGACGCCGAAAGCTCCAGCGCGCGCTTGACGATCTCGCGCGGATAGACCGGCGTGTGATCGATGGTGCCCTGCCCCTGCACCTCGTCGGCGATCAGCGCGTTCTTGCGATCCAGAAACAGGATGCGGAATTCCTCCTGCGGATTGCGCGCCATGGCGGCAGTGCAATAATCCAGGAGCGCCGTCCACGACGACAAGGCGGGTTTGCCCAGAAGTTTCGTTTTCGAAAGACGCAACGCCGCGGCTTCGACGATCTTCAACTGCGCGACCACGGCCTCGCCTACGCCTTTCACTTCCAGAAGCCTTTCGCGCGGCGCGGCGATGACATCGGCAAAACTTCCGAAGCGCGCGAGCAGGGTCTTGGCGAGAGGCTTGACGTCGCCCTGGCGGATCGCGGCGAACAGGACCAGTTCCAGCATCTCGTAATCGGGCAGCGCATCCGCGCCGCCGTTCAGGAATCGCTCGCGCAGGCGCGCGCGGTGGCCCAGATAGTGCGGCTGTCCGTTTGTCCCGGCGACCCCGGGCTCGAACGCGCGCGCGATGTCAGAGATATGGGGGCTTGTCCCAGCCCCTGGGCGATCTGGTGAAGATTTCGACGCCATCCTCGGTAACCCCCACCGAATGTTCGAACTGCGCGGAAAGCGAACGGTCACGCGTCACGGCCGTCCACCCGTCATTGAGAATCTTCACGCCGTAGCCGCCGAGGTTAATCATGGGCTCGACCGTGAACAACATCCCCGGCTTCAGGCCGATGCCGTAACCAGGGCGGCCATAGTGGACGATGTTGGGCAGGGCATGGAAAACCTTGCCGAGACCATGTCCACAGAAATCGCGGACGACCGCGCAGCGTTCCTCGCCTTCGGCATAGCTCTGGATGGCGTGGCCGATATCGCCGGTGGTGGCGCCGGGCTTCACCGCCGCGATGCCGCGCATCATCGATTCATAGGTGATGTCGACGAGGCGCTTGGCCTTCAGCTTCACATCGCCGACGAGATACATGCGCGAGGTGTCGCCGTGCCAGCCGCCATCGACGATCACGGTGACGTCGATGTTCACGATGTCGCCGTCGCGCAAGGGCTTGTCGCCGGGAATGCCGTGACAGACCACGTGGTTGATCGAGGTGCACAGCGTGTGTCGGTAGCCGCGATAGCCCAGACAGGCCGGGATCGCGCCGTGGCTCACCACATAGTCGTACGCGATCTTGTCGAGATGGGCGGTGGTGACGCCTGGCTTCACTTCGTGAACCATCAGGTCGAGCACTTCGGCGGCGAGGCGGCCCGCCTTGCGCATGCCTTCGAAGGCCTCGGCGCCATGGACGGTCACGCCGACGGCGGCGCGGTGGGCGGCCTCGAAGATTTCCGGATCGATCATCTCTGACATATGGGACCTTTGCGGCGCGTCGGAAAGGCTGCTTGCGGCAAACCCCGGCAATTACTAGCGTTTGGAACTCACCAATTCCTTACACCCGCTGGCTTTCGCGCGCCAGAAGGGCCTTGGGACACAGAGCTTTGACGACAGACAGGATCATCACCGCGGCGGTTCTGGTCATCGGCGACGAGATCCTCTCCGGCCGCACGCAGGACACGAACACCCATCACATCGCCCGCTTCCTGGGCGCGTTGGGCATCGATTTGCGCGAGTGCCGCGTGGTCGCCGATGTGGAAGAGGAGATCGTGGCCGCGCTGAACGCGCTGCGCTCGCGCTACACCTACGTCTTCACCACCGGCGGCATCGGGCCCACCCATGACGACATCACCGCCGACGCGGTGGCGAAGGCATTCGGGGTCGGCATCGATTACCACCCCGAGGCCATGGCGATCATGGCGGCGCGCTACAAGAACCCGGACGACTTCAACGAAATGCGCAAGCGCATGGCGCGCATTCCCGACACGGCGACGCTCGTCAGGAACAGCGTTTCGGGCGCGCCGGGCTTTCAGATCGGCAACGTCTTCGTCATGGCGGGGGTGCCTGCGGTGATGAAGGCGATGCTCGAGGAGCTCGGTTCCCGGCTGGAACACGGGGCCATCGTCCATGCCGCCACGATCGAAGCCGGCCTGCCCGAAGGTCAGATCGCCGCGGCTCTGCTGCGCATCCAGACCAGCCATAAAACTGTCTCGATCGGCAGCTATCCTTTTTATCGTCCGGCCGGCCCGGGAACGCAGCTTGTGGTCCGGGGCCGGGATGCCGCTGCCGTCGAGACGGCGGCGCTGGAAATCGAGGCAGCCGTACGGGCCGAAGGCGTGGCGCCGGCGCGAATCTGAGGCGGCGCTTCACGATTTGCGTAAGAGTCTGAGGAACCTGCAAAAAAAGGATGACAGGGGCGAAAGCCGCGTATACCTTGCGGCAGTTAAGGGTTTGCCGGGTATCCGGCGGCCGGGTGGCCTTGGGGGGCGCCGCACACCGAGATGGGCAATGAGGCCGGGATTCCGGTCCGAACCTGAAGAGCCGCAACGACGGCTCGTCTGAGGAGCAGTAGCGCATGAGTATCGGTCGGATTGTCGGAGCAATTGCGGGCGGCGTTCTATTCGCCGTGGCCGGCGTTGCCGTGGCCGCCAATTTCACATCCAGCCATCAGACCGATTTCTATGCCTCGGGCACTCATCAGTTCTACGTCTGGTGCGCAGGCTCGCATGACTACATGGCGACCGAGAACGGCAACAATGCCGAAGATGCGCAGATGAAGCTCTATGACACCGTCAAGGCCAAGGGCAAAAGCAATTGCTGGCCGGTGTGGCAGGGCCGCGTTCCCACGTAAGCCTCGCGCAAAAAAGAATTCCGGACGGCGGCCTTCGAGCCGCCGTTTTTGTTTCCGCGCGGACACAGCTCTCCCGAGGATCGAATCCGTTTTTTTCGAAGCGGAGGTTGTTTGTCGATTTTTCCGATTCCGCTTCGCGCGCCGAACGAGATGTTGCGGGTCGCCTGTTTGACGCTCAACGGATGGTATTTGAATTGCGAATTGAGGGGGGTACCGCCCCCCGGTCTGTCCTTTCTTAAAAAGGAGGCTGTCGTCCTCGGCGCGCTGCCGCTACCGCCCTGCGCGATGCGGATGCATCGCCTGGCGGCGAGATTTGGGCGCAGTTCGAGAGTTGGAAGTTTTGTACACCCCCAGCGTTGCGGTGTCAAATAAATTATCCTGAATTCAGGAAAATGTTCTAAGACGCTGTTTGCGCTTCCAAATCGCCGGATTTTCTGCGGGGACACGGCCGTGTGCAAAAACCCTGCGGCGTTCGGACAAGATGTCTTTCAGAGACGATCGGCTTTCGCTTCGGCGTTGAGCGCAGCAAGCCCTTTTGCATCGGATTTGAGCGCG
>JBQCFD010000021.1:0-12317 GCA_051959625.1 Rhizomicrobium sp. | reverse complement strand
CCACGATGGTCGCCGCGCTCCCGACGCCGGGCAGCGCGATATCGACCGGCAGGAGCGCGAAGGTCACCGCGATCACCGCGCCCGTCAGCCGAAGCCCTGCCGTGAAGCTGCCCCAGAACGGCGCGCCCGATGCCGGCGCGTCGGCCGGATAGTAAGTGCGCTCGATTTTCTTCGCGATGCCGTCGAGGAAGAAGGAGGCGAACAGGGCCGCCACCGGCGCGCCGAGAAAAAAGAACACAACCACGAGCAGGATCGAGGCGACGAAATCCACCGCCGCATTCACCCAGTGCCAGCCGAGCGTGGGTAGCCAGGCGAGCGCATATTGCAGCCCGATGAAGAGCGCGAGGAACAGTGCCAGCGTCAGCAGCAGCGCATTCAGGACCACGCCCAGGAAGGCGCGGTCGAAGATCATGGCGAAGGCCTTGCGCGCGCTTGCGAACACCCCGCGCCTCCTCTATGTCCCGGAACACCATAGTTTCCGGGTGCCGCCATGACCACTTCCTTCGATGTCGCCGGTCTCGGCAATGCGATCGTCGACGTGATCGCGCCGGTGAGCGACGATTTCCTGCTCGATCACAATATCGCCAAGGGCGTGATGACGCTGGTCGACGATTACCGCGCCGGCCAGCTCTACGACCTGCTGGCCGGGGCGAGCGAAATCGGCGGCGGATCGGCCGCCAACACCATGGCGGGTCTGGCTTCGCTGGGCGGCAAGGGCCTCTTCATCGGAAAGGTGAAGCGCGACCGGCTTGGCGAAAGCTTCGCGCGGAGCATGCGGGAAACCGGCGTGCATTTTCCAGTGCCGTTCGCCGAATCCGGTCCGCCGACCGCCTGCTCTCTGATCGCGGTGACGCCGGACGGCCAGCGCAGCATGAGCACCTATTTGGGGGCGAGCCGGGAACTCAATCCCGGCGATGTCAATGAGCGGGAGATCGCCGCCGCCGCGATCGTCTATGTCGAAGGCTATTTGTGGGATCTGCCCGATGCAAAGGCCGCGATCCGCAAGGCGATCGCAAGCGCGAAGAAAGCCGGCCGCAAGATCGCCTTCACCCTGTCCGATCCTTTCTGCGTGTCGCGCTGGCGCGACGAATTCCGCGCACTTCTGAAAAACGATCTCGACATCCTTTTCGCAAATGAAGAGGAAGCCAAGGCGCTGTTCGAGGTCGACGAGTTCGATTCCGTGCTGCAGGCGTTGCACGACTGGCGGGGGATCGTGGCCCTGACGCGCTCGGCCAAGGGCTGCGTGGTGGCCAAAGGCCGCGAAGTCCATGTGATCGACGCGGCGCCCGTCGCGCGCGTCGTCGATACCACCGGTGCCGGCGATCAATATGCGGCCGGATTCCTCTACGGCCTGACGCATGGAAAGAGCCTCGCAGATTGCGGAAGGCTCGGATCGCTCGCCGCTGCCGAGGTCATTTCGCACTACGGCGCGCGGCCGGAAATCTCGCTCAGGAAGCTGGCCGAGAGCGCCGGTCTGATCTAGAGCCGTCCTGCTGATTAATCGCGTCCGCTCATTCGCCGATGATGTGCAGCGCGATCTCTCGCGTGTGCGGCGCATCGCGATGTTCGAACAGATAGATCGCCTGCCAGGTGCCGAGCAGCCATTTGCCTTTGTGAACCGGAATCGACAGCGACGTCTGCGTGAGCGCGGCGCGGATATGGGCCGGCATGTCATCGGGACCTTCTGTGGTGTGGCGATAGAGTTTCACGTCGCGCGAGACGATGCGGCGCATGAAAGTCTCAAGATCGTGGAGGACATCGGGGTCGGCATTCTCCTGAATCAGGAGCGATGCGGAGGTGTGCCGGATGAAACAGGTCAGCAAGCCGTCGCAGACGCCCGATTGCGCCACGAACCGCGCGGCGCTTTCCGTCACATCGTAAAGACCGGGACCTTCGGTGGCCGTTTTCAGTGTGTGGAATGTCTGTTTCATCGATTCTTGCGAAGCCACACATACAACGCGCCATCGCCGCCATGGCTGCGATGGGCGGTGCGCACGTCGGAGATGAGGCTCGCCAGTTCCGGCTCTTTGAGCCAGCGCGGCGCCGTGTCCTTCAGCACACCGCGACGGCCATCCATTTCGAACGGCGCGTCGGCTTCCGGCGCCCGGCCGCCCTTGCCGGTGACGACCATGACGATCCGCAATCCGCGCGACCAGGCGCTACGGATGAAGGTCGCGAGCGCGCCATGCGCGGCGCGCTCCGTCATGCCGTGCAGGTCGAGGCGCGCTTCGGGCTCGATCTCGCCGCGCTTCAGCCGCTCCGCGGTTCTTCCATTGATGCCGCCGGGCGTGGGTCTGGATTTCTGCGGCGGCGCTTTCTTCTTCATGAGGCCAGGCACGATGGGCGCCGCCTCGCGAAACGCGGTTTCGAACAGCGCGCGCTCTTCGTCGCTGATGGAGCGTTTGCGCGTCATGGCGCGGCAAAGTCCTGCGACCGGCCGAGTTTCGCCGCAATCGCCTTCGGCAGGAAGACGTAGAGCTTGCCTTGCGCCTTCATGCGCCCGGCGACGGATTCCGCTTGCGTGCCGAATCCCCAGAAGACATCGCCGCGCACCGCGCCCTTGATCGCCCCGCCGGAATCCTGCGCGACCATGAGCCGGTCGAATGCGCGGTCATCGTGCTTCGGATCCGCGCTGGGCCGCGTGGCCGCGACGAACATAGGCACCCCGAGCGGATGAAGCTTCATGTCGACGGCAAGACTTGCCTGGGCGGTCAGCGGCACCCCCTCGCTGCCGATGGGCCCTGACGCGGAATCGGCGAGCGGCGTCTCGCGGAAGAAGATGTAGGACTTGTCCGTCTCCATCACCTTCTGCGCCTCGGCCGGATGGTCCTTCAGCCATGCGCGGATCACCTGCATCGACATGCCGTCGCGCGGCACGCCCATGGCGATGAGCGTCTTGCCGATGGCGGTGTAGGGCTGGCCGTTCTGCGCGTCGTAGTTCACGCGCGCCCAGCTTCCATCGTCGAAATGCACGCGGCCCGATCCCTGGATGTGCAGGAAGAACACGGCCATGGGGTCATCGGCCTAGAACAGGGTTTTCGCCTGCCTGAGCGCGCCCGCATCGATGGCGGCGCGCTCGGGGCATTTCACGAGCCTGTGGCCATCCACGCAGCCTGTGAAACCGCGGCCGGAAAGATCGGGCAGGAAATCGGCGACATCCACATGCACAAGATTGTCCGGCGTCGCATAGACGGGGACCCGATAGGCGCCGTGTCGCGCGCGGCTGGCTTCGATCTCGGGCTCGTAATATCCGGTGAAGATTCCCTTCGCCTCGCCGCTACTGGAAACGGCGACCGGCGCTGCCCAGCTTTCGAAGAATGCGCGCGCCGCCGAAGCGCTTGCGGTGTCCGCCGGAATGGCGCGGCACGCGGCCATCCAGTCGCCAGCCGTTCCGGCATAGCCGGCGCCGCCCATCGAGTCGGCGGCCTGCTTCTTCGCCAGCGCCTGGCAGGAGCGGCCAAAAGCGGCAAGCGCATCGCGCGGATCGGAATCCCGCCAACCCGGCAGATCGGAAAAGGAAACCGGTGTCAGCCGCAGCGGCGAAACCGCCACGCGCGTCGTGAACCACCACGCCAGGACGGCGATGAGGGAAAACAGAACGAGGATGAAAAGAAGGCGCCCCCGCGCCATCAGGCGTTGGGCTCTGCGCCCGAAGTATGGACCAGCGTCCAATTCGGATCGCTGGCGCGCGTGTTGCGTTCGAACGCCCAGATGTCGGTGACTTCATGCACCGACTTGGGATCGCCTTCGACCACCGCTCCGCTCGCATCCGTCGTGGCCGAAATGAATTGCGCAACGAAGCTGACGGTGATGTCCGCCATGCGGCCATTGAGCGCCGCCGCGGTGATCTTGCTGTCCTTGAAGCCCACGAAGGTGAAGGTGACCGTCTCGTTGCGCTGCTCGCGCGCGCGCATCGCCGCGTCGAACGCCGTGTAGACTTCGTCGCTCAACAGAGGCTTGAGCGCCGCACGATCATTGGCGGCGAACGCGATCAGGATCAGCTCATAGGCGTGGCGTGCGCCCGCGAGGAAGTGATCCTTGTCGAAGCTGCGATCCGCGGCCCTGATGTCGGCCAGCCCGCGCGCCACCGGATCGGCGGCGACGTCGCTGCGGCCGGGCGCGGGCAGCGTCGCGATATTGGAAGGCTCCGGCGCCTGTTCCGCGCGTCCGCCCAGACGATAAGGTTCCGGCGGCGGCTCGTGACCGGTCCGGCGGCCGAGCACGGTATACAGGCGAAACAGGATCACGCCGGCGATCATCGCCAGAAGCAGGATCTCAAGAAGCTGGGAATTCGCCATGACGCCTTGGGCCCAAAGCCTTCGCGGTTAACGGGTTAAACTAGACCCACCCTATCCGTCGGTCCAGCGCCGCGCCCCAAATTCGGGAACGCGGGGTTAATCGAATAGAACATGGCGATGCGGCACTTCTGCGGCAAAAGCGTGTTCAGCTTGTCAGCGCTCTCCTTTCCGTGATAGCGCGGCACGCGATTTTTCGGGCATCCACGATGAGCAGCGAAGGCCTACCCCCCAACGACGGCAACGGTTCCGGCGAGATGCCTCCCGGCCGGATGCAGATCCTCGCCCAATATGTGAAGGACTTGTCGTTCGAAAATCCCGGCGCGCCGCTCAATCCGGCCGTGCGCCCCGCCATCGACCTGGGCGTCGATCTTCAGGCCAAGCGCGTCGAGACCGACCAATACGAGGTCGATCTGCGCTTGCGCGTGTCCGCCAAGGTGGAGGACAAGACGGCGTTCCTGCTGGAACTCTCCTACGCCGCCATCGTGCTGGCGCAGAACATCCCCGAAGACATCCTGCCGCAGCTTCTGCTCATCGAGGCGCCGCACCTGCTGTTCCCGTTCGCGCGCCGCGTGGTCGCCGACACGATCCGCGACGGCGGCATGCCGCCCTTGATGGTCGAGCCGATCGATTTCGCCCAGCTCTACCGCGCCAAGGCCGAGCAGCAGCAACAGCAGCAGATCCTCAATCCCAGCGCGACGGCCTGAACTTACTCAGGCCCGCCGCCAGAGAGGGTTGTCGCCAAGCTCCTTGTCCACGAAGAGGGCGTGAGCGTCGCGCTCGGCATCGGTGACGACGACAGTCAAGGGCCGGGGCCGCATGCGCGCGGTAACCGCGATCTCCACAACCGCCTCCCCGCCGTCCAGCGGCGCGAGTTTCAGATGCGTCTGCCGACCGCCGACGAGCTCGAGATAGACGCGCGCGGTCAGCTCCGCATCGAGCAGCGCGCCATGCTTGGAGCGGGCGGAGAGATCGATGCCGAAGCGCTTGCACAGCTCGTCGAGCGAATAGCGCGCGCCGGGAATCTTCGATTTCGCGATCTCGATGGTGTCGATGGCGCGCGCATAGGCGAGCGGCGGGCGGCCGCAGCGATGCAGTTCGCTGTTGACGAATTTCATGTCGAAGGACGCGTTGTGGATCACCAGCGGCGCATCGCCGATGAATTCCAGGAGCTCTTCCACGATATGGGCGAAAAGCGGCTTGTCGGCGAGGAATTCGTCGGTAAGGCCGTGCACCTTCTGCGTCTCGATCGGCACGAGGCGTTCGGGGTTCAGATAGGCCTGGAAGCTCCGTCCCGTCGGCAGATGATCGAAGAGTTCCACGCAGCCGATCTCGACGATGCGGTCGCCGCTCGCCGGATCGAAGCCGGTGGTTTCGGTATCGAGAACGATTTCACGCATTCTTCTGCTTCGCGATCCTTTCGCGCAATTCGGCCACGATCATCTTCACCTGCTCAAAAGCGTGGTCGAGGCCTTTGTCGGTCGCAACCACGAAATGGGCTTTTGCACGCTTTTCTTCGTCCGGCATCTGGCGGGAGAGAATCTGCTCGAGCTTTTCCGCGGTCATGCCGGGCCGTTCAAGCACGCGCGCGCGCTGTATATGGGATGGTGCGGATACAACCACAACCGCGTCCACGCGCTTGTCGCCGCCGGTTTCGAACAGCAGCGGGATGTCCAGCACCACCATGTCGGCGCCCCGGGCTTCCGCCCTGCCCAGGAAATCCGCCTGCGCCTTGCCCACAAGCGGATGCACGATCGCCTCGAGTTTCTTGAAGCCGGAGGGATCGGCAGCCAGCTCCCGCGAGAGCAGCGCGCGGTCCACGCGGCCATCCTTCACCGTTCCCGGAAAGGCTTTCCCGATCTCCGGCACCGCCGCGCCGCCGGGCTCGTAGAGAGCATGCACGTTGGCATCGGAATCGTTCACCGGTATTCCGAGCCTGGCGAACATTTTCGCGGTCTCGCTCTTGCCCATGCCGATGGAACCGGTGAGACCGATGAGAAGCGGCCTAGCCATGGCGCAGCGCCTTCTTCAATTCGGAGCGCAGCGCCGCTGTCACCTGCGGGCGCTCGCCATAGAATGCTTCGAACGCCGGCACCGCCTGATGCATCAGCATGCCCAGCCCGTCGACGGTTCGGTTGCCGCGCGCTTCCGCCTGCTTGAGCAATTCGGTTTCCAGCGGGTTGTAGACGAGATCGGCGACCACCGTCGTCACCGGCAAAGGATCGAGCACGAGATCGAGCGCTTGCTTGCCCGACATGCCCGCCGATGTCGCATTCACGAGGATGCCGGCGTTATGCGCCGCACCGGGCCAGTTCAGCCAGCCGAAGGCGCGCAGCAGCGCTTTGGTGCGATGGGAGAACTCGCGCGCCAGATGTTCGGCACGGACAGGATTGCGGCCGACGATGCGGATTTCGCCGGCACCCAGTGCATCGAGCGCCAGTATGGCCGCACGCGCGGCACCGCCCGCGCCCAGCAACGCCGCCGTCTTACCTTGCAGCGCATTCTTGCCCAGCGCTTCGGTGAGGCTCGCAGCGAGGCCGCCGGCGTCGGTGTTGCGGCCCGTGATGCGGCCGCCATCGAAGAGAAGCAGATTGGCGGCGCCGGCGGCGCGCGCGGCATCGTCGGCTTCATGCGCGATGGCGAAGGCAGCTTCCTTGTGCGGAACCGTCACGTTCACGCCGGCAAATCCACATGCGCGCAGCATCTCGATCGCGTGCGCGAAATCCTCGCGCTTTACCGCGAGCGGCACATATGCGCCGTCCACGCCATGCGCGGCGAGCCAGTGTCCATGCAGCCGCGGCGACAGCGACTGCGCCACCGGCCACCCGACGACACCTGCAAGCTTCGCCCTGCCGCTTATGCTCATCGGGCAATGACACCCTGTTCGCGCAGCGCCGACAAGAGCGGAATGAGCGGCAGGCCGAGCACCGCGAAATAATCCGCCGCGACATGGGAGAAGAATTGCGCGCCGTCATCTTCGAACCGGTAGCAGCCGACGCCGGCCAGCACGGCCTCGCCCTTGCGTGCGAGATAGCCGTCGATGAAAGCGTCCGACACCGGATACATCGTCATCCGGCAACGCTCCACATGCCGCCACAAGACGGCGCCGTCCTTCATCAATACGGTAGCGGCGTAGAGATCGTGGCTCCTGCCGCGCAGGCGGCCGAGCAGCGTGCGCGCCTGCGCCATCGTCTCGCATTTGCTGACGAGGGTTCCGTCGAAGGATAGAACCTGGTCGGCGCCGATCACGAAGGCGCCGGCATGCGCGGCCGATACCCGCTGGGCCTTGAGCTCCGCAAGCGCATCGGCGATCACGCGATGCGGCTGATTGGCCGCCAGCATGGACTCCTTGATCGCATCTTCGTCGACGCGCGCGGGCATCACCTCGAACTTGACGCCGGCGCCATGCAGGATCTTCGCGCGGCCTTGGCTCATCGACGCTAGGATCAGCCGCGTCATTCCGCTTCGCGCCGCTCCGCCAGAAGATTGAGCACCGCCGCCGCGGTTTCCTCGACCGAACGGCGGGAGACATCGATCACCGGCCAGTCATTGGCATCGAACAGCTTGCGCGTCGCCGTCACTTCGGCGCGCACGCTTTCGAGATCGACGTAAGATGTATCGCGCACTTCACCCAGAGTGTTGAGGCGGTTGCGCCGGACCTGCACCAGCCGCTCGGGCGACGCCCAAAGCCCGACGATCAGGGGCCTGGTCGCGGCCAGCAATTGGCGTGGCAGGGGCATGCCCGGCACCAGAGGGATATTCGCCGCCCGCACACCGCGGATCGCGAGATACACGCAAGTTGGCGTCTTGGACGTGCGGCTTGCCCCGACGAGAACCACTTCGGCTTCCTCGAGACGATCCAGAACCTGGCCATCATCATGCGCGATGGTGAAATTCAGCGCCTCGATGCGCTCGTTGTAGCGCTGATCGAGGTCGTGTTGCCCGCCGGGCCGGTGGGTCTCCGCCGCGCCGAGAAACTGGCGCATGGTGGCGATCGGCGCTTCGAGCACATCGTAACTGGGGATATTGAGGCCTGCGCAGAACGCAAGCAGCTCCTTGCGCAATTCCGGATTGACCAAGGTGAAGAATACCAGCCCCGGCTCCTCGCGGATATGCTCGATGGCGCGCTGCAACTGGCGCGAACTGCGCACGAGCGCGTAAAAATGCTCGTTGACCGTCACGCCCTCGAACTGCGCCAGCGCGGCGCGTGCGATGGCGTTCAGCGTCTCTCCGGTCGCATCCGACACCAGGTGGACATGGAATTCGCGGCTATTCACAGAACGGTGCTCCAGGGTCCGGTCTTCATCCCCATAGGATACACAGAAGCGCGGCCGTAAACAGATTCCACAACGGCCACGTTCCGGATACACAGCCCCGGAGCGCGACCTGTTGAAGGACGCCCGCGGCAGCGACAGCGACTCCCCTTGAGTTAGAAGCGCTTGCGGCCTAGAGACAGCCGGTCCACGGACTTCTCCACAAATCACAGCCCAAACATCATCTTCATCAGATTCAGGAGTCTTTATTCTTTGAAGAATTCCGGAAGATCCCTGATCGCGGTGCTGGAGGGAAAAACGATTTCGCCTCCGCCGGTCTGGCTGATGCGCCAGGCGGGCCGCTATCTGCCGGAATATCGCGCGTTGAGAGCCAAAGCCGGTTCCTTCTGGACAATGTGCAACGATCCGGAAATGGCGGCGGAGATCACGCTGCAGCCGATCCGGCGGTTCGAATTCGATGCGGCGATCATCTTCTCGGACATCCTCACCGTGCCTTATGCGCTCGGACGAACGGTAACGTTCGAGGAAAATGTAGGTCCCAGACTGGATGCGTTGAGTGCTGTGGATGATCTTGAGCGCGATCCGGCTGTCTGGAAAACCAAACTTGTGCCTGCCTATGAAACGCTTCGGCGCGTGCGAACGGCATTGTCCGACGATACCGCATTGCTCGGTTTTGCGGGGGCGCCATGGACATTGGCGACCTATATGGCGGCTGGCCGGGGCGGCGATGAACAAAAAGCCGCGAAGCTCTGGGGCTATCGCGATCCGCGATCCTTCGACGCGTTGCTGGATGTGCTGGGAGATTGCGTGGCGGCACATCTGATCGCACAACTCGATGCCGGCGCGGATGCGGTGCAGATATTCGATAGCTGGGCAGGCGGCTTGCCTGCGGATGCGTTCGCGCGCTGGGTCATCGCACCGACCAGGCGCATTGTGCAAAAGGTTCGCGCTGCAAAACCGGATGCCAAGATCATCGGCTTCCCCCGCGCGGCAACGCTGCAAGGCTATGAGAGCTACGCGGCGGAAACCGGTATCGATGCCATATCCGTCGATACCGCCGCGCCTGTGGACTGGATGTCCACACTTGGCCTTCCGGTCCAGGGAAATCTCGATCCAATTCTTCTGATTGGCGGCGGTGATGCGCTCGCGCGTGCTGTGGACAGGATTGTGGATGCAATGCGCGGCAGGCCGTTCATCTTCAATCTGGGGCACGGGGTGCTGCAGGAAACGCCGCCCGAGCATGTGGCGGCGCTCGTGGCGCAGTTGCGCAAGTGAGAGTCGCGATCGTTCTCTTCAATCTCGGTGGGCCGGATTCGCCGGATGCTGTCGCGCCGTTCCTGAAGAACCTTTTCACCGACCCCGCGATCATTTCGCTGCCGGATTTCGTGCGAAATCCGCTAGGCCGGTACATCGCGAAGCGCCGCGCACCGGTCGCGCGCGAGATCTACGCAAAGATCGGCGGTCGCTCGCCGATCCTCGAGGAAACCCAGGCGCAAGCGCTCGCCCTACATGCAGCGCTGATCGAAGAGGATTTCGAGACCAGCTGTTTCTTTGCGATGCGCTACTGGAAGCCCTTTGCCGACGACGCCGCGCGCGACGTGAAGGCGTGGAATCCGGATCGCATCGTTCTTCTGCCGCTCTATCCGCAATTCTCCACGACGACGACGGCTTCTTCGTTGAAGGATTGGCAGAGAGCGGCCAGAAGCGCCGGCCTTAACGCGCCGACCGCGCGAATCTGCTGCTATCCGTGGGAGGATGGGTTCGTCGCAACCGTGGCCAAGCACATCGGGTCGGCACTGGCTGTGCGGAAATCCGATGTGGATTACCGGCTGTTGTTATCCGCCCACGGGCTTCCAAAACGCACGGTTTCCAAGGGCGATCCGTATCAGTGGCAGGTGGAAAAAACCGCGCAGGCCATTGTGGACAAGCTGGGGATGGAGAACCTCGATTGGCAGGTCTGCTACCAGAGCCGGGTGGGGCCGCTCGAATGGATCGGGCCTTCGACCGATGCGGAAATCCGCCGCGCCGGCAGTGAAGGCAAAGGCGTCGTCATCGCGCCGATCGCCTTCGTCAGCGAACATTCCGAGACGCTGGTCGAACTCGACATCGAATATGCGCGGCTGGCGCGCGAAGCTGGCGTCGCCGATTACGTGCGGGTGCCGACCGCGGGTGCGGACATGGACTTCATTGCCGCATTGGCGGGGCTGGTGCGGCGCGCGGTGCTGGGCGAGACTGTCGTGACGTGTGGGCCGGGACGGATCTGCCCCAAGCAATTCCCGAGTTGCGGATTTGAGGACGGCGGCGATGTCTAGCGTGCAGCAATTCCTTGGCAATTACATCGACTGGATCAAGGCCTTTCACGTCATCTTCGTGATCGCATGGATGAGCGGGCTGCTCTACCTGCCGCGCCTGTTCGTCTATCACACCCAAACGCAGCCCGGTTCGGCGGAGTCCGAGCGATTCAAGGTGATGGAGCGCAAACTTCTGCGCGGCATCATGAATCCTTCTGCGATCGCGGTTTGGATTCTGGGGCCGACGCTGGCGTGGATCACGCTGGCCTATGAAGATACCTGGCTGAAGGTGAAATTCCTGCTGGTGATCGTGCTGACGGTCACCCACCATCTCTATGCGCGCTGGCGCAAAGACTTCGAGCGCGACGCCAACAGGCACACGGCCAGGTTCTACAGGATCTGGAATGAAGTTCCGGCCGTCCTGATGGTGTTCATCGTCATCCTG
The DNA here is from genome assembly GCA_051959625.1 of Rhizomicrobium sp. GTDB lineage: Bacteria > Pseudomonadota > Alphaproteobacteria > Micropepsales > Micropepsaceae > Rhizomicrobium. The sequence goes on along the minus strand of JBQCFD010000021.1, from coordinate 1,012 downwards.
GTGATCGTGCAGCCATTTTGACGGGTGGGCTTTGCAAGCCCCTGAAATAGAGCTATATAAGCCCCGTTCCCCTTCGCATCGCGATCCGTGCGCCGCGCCCTTGCGCGAAGCCGGACCCGGATAACGGGGCGGTGCGATACCTAAGCCTTCCCGTCGAATGCCAGGCCGGCCATTTCCGGCGGCTTTTGCGGGCCGGGCAAATTCCCCAACCTTTAGTATCAGGCAAGTACCCCATGACAGTTCAAGACGGTCTGCAGGCGATGAAACTGCAGGACCTCAAGTCCAAGTCCCCCACCGATCTTCTGTCCTTCGCCGAGTAACTCGAGATCGAGAATGCCTCCTCCATGCGCAAGCAGGACATGCTGTTTGCGATCCTCAAGGAACTCGCCGAGCGCAATGTGGAGATCACGGGACAGGGCGTCGTCGAAACCCTTCCGGACGGTTTTGGCTTCCTGCGCTCGCCGGAATCCAACTACCTGCCGGGCCCGGACGATATCTACGTGTCGCCATCGCAGATCCGCCGCTTCGGCCTGCGCACGGGCGATACCGTCGAAGGCCCGATCCGGTCGCCCAAGGACGGCGAGCGCTATTTTGCGCTGCTGAAAGTTTCCACCATCAATTTCGAGGACCCGGAGAAAATCAAGCACAAGGTCCATTTCGACAACCTGACGCCGCTCTATCCGACGCGCTGGCTCAACATGGAGCTGAAGGACCCGACGATCAAAGACAAGACCGGCCGCGTCATCGATATCGTTGCGCCGCAAGGCATGGGCCAGCGCTGCCTGATCGTGGCGCCGCCGCGCGTCGGCAAGACGATCATGATGCAGAACATCGCCATGGCGATCTCCGCGAACCATCCCGAATGCTATCTCATCGTTCTTCTGATCGACGAACGTCCGGAAGAAGTGACGGACATGCAGCGCACGGTGAAGGGCGAAGTGGTCAGCTCCACGTTCGATGAGCCGCCGCAGCGTCACATCCAGGTGGCGGAAATGGTTCTGGAAAAGGCCAA
>JBQCFD010000020.1:0-38634 GCA_051959625.1 Rhizomicrobium sp. | reverse complement strand
TATGGCGGACGTTTCGTTGCCGAGACGCTGATGCCTCTCGTGCTGGATCTCGAGAAGGCTTACGAAGCGGCGAAAAACGATCCCAATTTCCATGCCGAGCTGAACGGGCTGCTCAAGCACTATGTCGGCCGTCCCAATCCGCTTTATTTTGCCGAACGGCTAACGGCGCATTTTGGCGGAGCGAAGATCTATCTCAAGCGCGAGGACCTCAACCATACAGGCGCGCACAAGATCAACAATTGCCTGGGACAGATCCTGCTCGCATTGCGCATGGGCAAGAAGCGCATCATCGCGGAAACGGGCGCGGGCCAACATGGCGTGGCGACGGCGACAGTGGCCGCGCGCTTCGGATTGCCCTGCGTCGTCTATATGGGCGAGGTCGATATCGAGCGGCAGAAGCCGAATGTCTTCCGCATGAACCTCCTCGGCGCGGAAGTGCGCGCCGTCAGTTCCGGCTCGCGCACCTTGAAGGACGCCATGAACGAGGCGCTGCGCGACTGGGTCGCCAATGTGCACGACACCTTCTACATCATCGGTTCCGCGGCGGGCCCCCACCCCTATCCGGCAATGGTGCGCGACTTCCAATGCGTCATCGGCGACGAAATCAAGAAGCAGATGCTGGAAGCCGAGAAGAAGCTGCCCGATCTCGTCGTCGCCTGCGTCGGTGGCGGATCGAATGCCATCGGTACGTTTCATCCGTTCCTCGATGATTCATCTGTCGAGATTCACGGCGTCGAAGCGGCAGGCGAGGGGCTCGACACTCACAGGCAGGCGGCGACCCTGACCAAGGGCGAGCCCGGGGTATTGCATGGCGCACGCTCCTATCTGCTGCAGGACAAGGACGGCCAGATCGAGGAAGCGCATTCGATCTCCGCTGGTCTCGATTATCCGGGTGTCGGGCCGGAGCATTCCTGGCTCAAGGACAATGGCCGCGTGAAATATTTCTCCGCCACCGATAAGGAGGCGATGGAAGCCTTCACGCTCCTCTCCAAGGTCGAGGGCATCATCCCGGCGCTGGAATCGTCCCATGCACTGGCCCATGTCGCACGCATCGCGCCTACTATGCCCAGGAACGCCGCCATCGCCGTTACGCTGTCTGGCCGGGGCGACAAGGACGTGTTCACCGCGGCCGCAGCATTGGGCGTGAAGATATGAGCCGCATCGCCGCGCGGTTTGCAGAATTGAAGAAGGCGGGTCGCGCAGCCTTCGTGCCATTCATCACGGCTGGCGATCCCGATCTCGAAACCTCTTTCGCGATTCTGGAAAATCTGCCGGGCATCGGCGCGGACCTGATCGAGCTCGGCGTACCGTTCTCCGATCCGATGGCAGACGGACCAGCCGTGCAGGCATCATCGTTGCGCGCGCTAAAGGCGCATATGAATTTACACAAGACGCTCGACCTGGTCCGCAAATTCCGCGAAGGGGACAAGGTCACGCCGATCGTCCTGATGGGCTACACCAATCCCATCCACCACTATGGTACCGCAAAGTTCGCGCGGGATGCCGGCGCCGCCGGGGTCGATGGGTTGATCACCGTGGACTTGCCGCCCGAGGAGGATGAGATTCTGCGCCTCCCGGCGAAGGAACACGGCATCGATATCGTGCGGCTGCTGGCGCCAACCACGAACGATGTTCGGCTGGAAACCGTTCTCAACGGTGCTAGCGGCTTTCTGTATTACGTATCGGTAACGGGCGTGACGGGCACCAAGACGTTCAACCCGAAAGACGTCGCCGGTGCCCTCCAGCGCATTCACGCGGCAAGTGCACTTCCCTGTTGTGTCGGCTTCGGTATCAAGACGCCGGAACAGGCGGGCGAGATCGCACGTATCGCCGATGGCGCGGTAGTAGGTTCCGCCATCGTGTCCCGGATCGGCGAGCTTTCCGCAAATGGCGCAACGCGTGCCGAACTGGTTAAAGAAGTTGCGGATTTTTGCAGATCGCTTGCGGATTCCGTGCATGCCGCGCGCCGCTGATCCGTGGTAGGATAGGGCCATGAACTGGATCGCCAATTTCGTCCGCCCACGGATCAAAGGCCTGATGGCGGGCAAGACCGATACGCCCGAGAACCTCTGGCGCAAATGTCCTTCGTGCGGCGAGATGATCTTCCACCGCGATCTGGAAGCGGCGCAGAACGTCTGCCCCAATTGCGGGCACCACATGCGCATCGGCCCAAAGGAGCGGTTCGCAGCGATCTTCGACGCGGGCGTGTATGAGGAGATGGCGCCGCCGTCCGTGCCGGCCGATCCGCTGCGTTTCCGCGACGAACGCAAATATCCCGACCGCCTGAAGGACGCGCGTTCCAAGACCGGCCGCCAGGACGCGCTTTCCGCCGCACGCGGTACGCTCGACGGCTTGCCCGTGATGATCGCGGTGCAACCATTCGATTTCCTCGGCGGCTCGCTCGGCATGGGTGTCGGCGAGGCCTTGGTTCTCGCCATGGAAGCGGCGGTCGCCGAGAAGCGGCCGTTTATTCTATTCGTGTCCTCCGGCGGCGCGCGCATGCAGGAGGGCATCCTGTAGCTGATGCAGATGCCGCGCGTCACCATTTGCGTGGACATGCTTCACGAGGCGGGGCTGCCTTATATCGTCGTGCTCACCGATCCGACGACGGGCGGCGTCAGCGCGTCATATGCGATGCTCGGCGATGTCCACATTGCGGAGCCCGGTGCGCTCATAGGCTTCACAGGCCAGCGCGTGATCGAACAGACGATCCGCGAGCGCCTGCCGGAAGGCTTCCAGCGCGCCGAATACCTGCTCGACCACGGCATGGTCGACATGGTCACGCATCGCCATGAACTGCGCGCGACGCTGTCGCGGCTGGTGCACCTGCTGATGAAGCGCCCGCGGCCAAGGAGCCGCGCCGTTCCGCCGCCGACCATCACGGCGACGCCGGTGCCGGTCGGAAAGCCCAGTGCGACCGGAGCTACTCCATGAGCGTTGCTGCGTCCCGCAGCGATGCCATTCTCGAGCGCCTCCTTCACATCCATCCCAAGGGCATCGACCTCAAGCTCGAGAGGATCGAAAGGCTGCTCGCCGCTCTAGGCAATCCGGAAAGGAAGATGCCACCGGTCTTCCATGTGGCGGGCACGAACGGAAAGGGCAGTACTTGCGCTTTCCTTCGCGCGATGCTGGAGGCGAGCGGCAAGCGGGTTCACGTCTACACTTCGCCCCATCTCGTCCGCTTCAATGAGCGCATTCGCATCGCGGGCAAGCTTATTTCCGACGATGAGCTCGCCGATGTTCTGGAAGAATGCGAGCGAGTAAACGCAGGCGCGGAGATCACCTTCTTCGAGATTGCGATGTGTGCCGCGTTCCTGGCCTTCTCGCGACATTCCGCCGACGCACTTGTGCTGGAGGTCGGGCTCGGCGGCAAATATGACGCCACCAACGTGATCCCGAAGCCTCTGATGACGGTGATCACCCCCATCGGCCTCGATCACGCGGAATTCCTGGGCTCCGACCTCGCCAGCATTGCGGCCGAGAAGGCGGGCATCGTGAAGCGCGGCGTGCCGCTCGTCGTCGGCAATCAGGACGACGTTCCGCGCGATGTTATCGTGCGCCGTGCCGACGCGATGAGCGCCCCAGTGTTCGTCTACGGGCAGGATTTTTTCTGCCACTCCGAGCATGGCCGCATGATCTATCAGGACGAGCACGGACTGCTCGACCTTCCGCTGCCGAAGCTGATCGGCCAGCACCAGATCGAGAACGCGGCGACGGCGATCGCGGCGCTGCGCCATGCGGGGGCCGGCTGGGCGCCGGATGCCGCCATCGACACCGGCCTTCGCAAGGTGGAATGGCCGGCCCGGCTACAGCGTCTGACCAAAGGCCCGCTTGTCATGCTCGCCCCGGATGGTGCGGAAGTGTGGCTCGACGGCGGCCACAATCCGCATGGCGCCGCCGCGGTGAGCCGCGCCTTGGCGGATCTCGAAGAGCGGTCGCCCAAACCGCTCTATTTGATCTGCGGCATGCTGAAGACAAAGGATGCGCGCGGATTCCTGGAACCGTTCGGCGGCCTGGCGCGGCATATCACGACGGTCCCGATCATCGGCGAGCCGGCATCGCGCGGCGCAGGCGAGCTTTACGACGCGGCGCGATCCGTCGGATTGAACGCGACGCCGGCCGACGATCTCGAAGATGCCATGATGCAAGTGGAAGCCTGGGCGCGCGCGCACCCGGACGATGCGCCGCCGCGAATCCTTATCTGCGGATCGCTGTACCTTGCGGGCCGTGTACTTGCCGAAAATTCGTGATGTTCCTCCCGTCTAAGGGAATTGCTTGGCGGAGGACGCGTGGTTGTGCTCGGTCCTCCGGGCTTCTAATCGTCCCCTTTGCTCAGCAACTGGATTTCGAAGGGTAATGCAGCCCATCCTTGGCCGGCACCGCAGCGTCGGTGATTTTCGCCGGCGTGACGCGATCCGTGTCCATGAGGTGAAACACGGTACGTCCCGTGCTCATCAAATAATCCGCTACGATGCGGCGGTGGCAGCGCCACCACAGCGCCTCCGCGCACATGATGGCCGTGCGGCTTTTCCCCGCCGTGTCCAGAAGCCGTGCAAAGCCGCCGCGGAACTCCCCGGACAAAGCGTAGTCGGCGTAATTGTGGAAACTGCGATTGATCCAGAACGCATTCACCTCTGGCGGAACATCTCTGGACGAGCTGCGCCTGCCGCCAAGTTGTTCGATGCGGGTGCAGGCGATGCGGTAAGGAGCGAGCGCATCGGGCAGGACGTCGGCGTTGTAGTCCGGATTGGCTCGGGACCGTGGAATGCGACGGATATCGATGACGTGCCGGACGTCGCCTGCCTGCAGCAATGCTGCGAATTCGGAGATGGTGCGATTGGAGTGGCCGACAGTGAAGACCGGCAGTGTTTGCGCGTTGAAGCCTGCATCCGACGCCATCGCCGGTCACTTGCCGCCGATTTTCGTCAGGACGTCTTCCTTGTGCGCGGCGATGTGATCGGTCTTGTCGCTTTTGATTTCGTATTGCGGGGCATCTTTCGAGGCGCGGTGCGTGTGGCCTTTGTAATCGAAGTCGCTTTTGTGGATTTTGACGATGCGGCCTGTAACTCGGCCGGCCTCGGAATTCCAGCTGACATGGTCCCCCTTTTTGAACTTGGTCATGTCGGCACTCCCAGCCGTCAGGCGAACCCATTTCCTGGAGCAATGCAAGATGCCGCGAGATGGTTGCGCAAAGACGGCCCGGAGTCGCCTCCGGGCCGCATGCGCCCACTCCTCAAACGGATTCTATTGCGCGCTCTTCACTTCGCCGCTGCCCAGAATCGTCTGGCTGACGTGTGGATGGCCGCCGTAGACGACCTGGCCGCTGCCTGCGATTTCGACGCTCAGATTTTCCTGCGCATTCACATGGACCTTGCCACTGCCATGGATGGCGACGGAAGAGGTCCCCGCAGCGATGCCCATGAGATCGACATTCCCGCTGCCATTGATCTCCACGTCGAGCTTGCCCTGGCGCGGAAAAGCGCCGCGAGAATCGATCTTTCCGCTGCCGTCGATCTCTACGGCGGAAAGATCGGGTGTCGTGATCTCGACGACGAGGTTGTAGCCGGCGGGGCAGGAACTGTTCAAGCCGAACATCCCTTTGCCCGGGCAGGATTTGAAGACGAGGTCGCCGTCCTTCACATAGACTTGGGTGTTGTTGGTATCGCCTTCCTTCAGCACCACGTGCTGCTGTGCCCCGTGCACGAAGGTGACGTGGCCCATACCTTCGATGGTAACCGAATGAAACCGGCCCACGGCAACCGTGGTATCGGCATAAGCGCCGGTAGTGAAGAGCGCCGCGGTAGCCGATAGCAGTAGAATCCTTTTCATGCGATCTCCGGTTCTATCAATTTTGCTGGCTGACGTTACCACCGTCTTCCGCGACAAGTCGCGTCACGGTGGGGTTTCCCCAATATTCGATGTTTCCGCCGTCGTCGGCATGGGCCTGCATCGAGTGCCGCGGCTTGATCCTGAGATTGCCACCATCGCTGGCGCGGGCGTTCACGTCCGCCGCGGCGATGGCGCGCGCGTCGACGTTGCCGCCGTCCGTCGCCTTGACCGCTAGATCACGCTGGCTGGGGAAGGAGCCCTGCGCTTCGATATAGGCGCCGTCGGACGCGTTGATCGCATCGATCTGCGGCATGACCACTTCGACCTTGAACTTGTAATGCCACGGGCAATGCCAGCCCTGGCAGGTGATGAGATGCAGCGTGCCGTCGCGTACCTCGAAGCGCGAATACTCGGTCGAGCCCTCGATCATGTTCACCTCTTGATGATTGCCATGACGAATGATGACGTGCGCGCCATCGGAGGCTTCCACAGCGGTGAAAGGATCGACCGAGATCACCTGTCCGGCGATGGCGGAGGAGGCGGCGACGATGAGCCCAGCCGACGTCAATGCGATTGCGAGTTTCATGCGATATCCCCGTCAGCTTCCCTGGCGAACATCGCCACCGCCGGAGATGGCGGAGGAGACCTGCGGATTGCCCCAATATTCGATACGGCCACCGCCGCTCACAGCCGCACGTAGCTTGTCCGTGGCGAAGATCTGGATATGGCCGCCGCCGCTCACTGCGGCGTTGACTGTTTCAGCGTGAACGGAGCGCATGTCGATGCGCCCGCCGCCGTTCACAGCTGCCGAGAGATTGCGCGCCGGCAAATCCGCGGCTCCGTCGATCTCACCGCCACCTTCGATCGCGACGCCGCGGATGTCGGGCGTGGCAAGGTCGATGCGTAGATCGTATTCGCCGTTCGGGCAGGATGTGTTGCAGGCGTCGATGACGAGCCGGTTGCCGTCCTCGATGCGGAAGCTGGTGTATTGCTCGCTGCCACGGTTGAGCGTGACGCGCTGGCTATCCCCGCGATGGATCGTGACCTGTCCACCGCCGCGTAGTTCGACCGAACGAAACGGACCGACGGCGATGGTCTCTCCACCAAGCGCGGATGTGGCGAAGAGGCTGATGGCGGCTGCGAGCAGAAAAACCGATTTCATGGAGGTCCTCCCGGGGCTTATCTGGGAAAGCCTACCTTGGGATTCACTAGTGTGAGCCCATATCAAATGCGGGATGGGGGCATGTGAGGACGCGCGCAACCATAAATACCCCGCTGATCCGTCCGTCTTAGGAGGCAACAGGTCCGCTTGTTGTCGCGAAACAAATCGGGCCGCCACATGCGTGACGGCCCGTCGAGAACAAATTTTCGGAAGCTCAGATCGAGCCTTCGATCCATTCCTTGATCTTGGACTTGGGCAGCGCACCGACTTTCGTGGCGGCGACCTGGCCCTGGGAGAATATCATCAGCGTTGGCACGCCGCGCACACCGTACTTCTGCGGCACGCCGGGGTTCTCGTCGATGTTGATCTTGGCGATCGTGACCTTCTCGCCGAGCTCGCTGGAAAGCTCCTCCAGCGCCGGGGCGATCATGCGGCAGGGCCCGCACCACTCCGCCCAGAAATCCACCACGACCGGCTTTTTGGAATTGAGAACGTCAGTCTGGAAGGAGGCGTCGGAAACTTTCACCGGTGCGGCCATGGAACTAACCTTGGTTGGGAGATGTCTGGTTGCTCAATATTTAGTGGCGGAGGGCGCAGAATCAAGCCGCTTCCGGATCGCCCCGATTTCCGCCTCCAGCATGGCGTCGGGCAGCGGCATCAGGCGCGGACCATCGGTCCACACCAGTGCGCATGTGATTCGCTTGCCCGGAAATACCTTGGAAAGCGCGGCCTTATAGAGCGCCATCTGCGCCTTGTAGACAGTGGCCACATGCTCCGCATCGGGCGGCGGCGGGCGATTGGTCTTGAAATCCACAACAAGCACTTCATCCATTGTGATCGCGAGCCGGTCGATGCGGCCGTTCAGACGCGCGCCGTCGCCGAGTTCGTTGGAGAGATCGGCGACCAGCGCAACCTCCGCTTTCGAGCCTTCGGCGAAGGCGGCGGCGAATTGCCTGTCCGACAGAACGGCGAGGGTTTCGTCCGCGATCTGCGGGGCTTCGGTTTCATCCACGCTGTTTGCGCGCAGATAGCGCAGCGCGGTGTCGCGGCGCTTGTGCGGCGAGACGTCGGGCAGGCGCGCGAGCAGGCCGTGGATGAGATTGCCGCGCTGGAAGCGCTTCGCACCTTGTTCGCTCAACGGTGAAAGCGTGGCGGGTTCTTCGAGCCCCGCCGCATCGGAAGCGCGGATGAGGCGGGGCTTGGCGGTTTCTCTGGGCGCGGGCTCGCGCATCCAGCGTTCAAGCGAAACCGATTCTGTGGCTTTATCATCAGCGCCGTTGAACGCTTCGGTATCCGCATCGCCAATGACGAAACCGGCCTCGTCACCTTCATCAACTTTCTGGCCCATCGCCTGCGCCGCGCGGCGGGTGAGGTCGTACCAGGAGCCTTCGGCAACGCCCTTTGTGTTCTCGAAGCCGCAAACGATGAGACGATCCTTCGCGCGCGTGAGCGCCACATAAAGAAGACGGCGGCGCTCGCGCATGGCCGCTTCGTCAGCTTCCGCCTTCGCGGCGAGAACAGCGGCGGGCGCATCGTCGTTTGATAACGGAAATACGATGTGGCCGTTGCTGCGGAACAGGAATTCGCCGTGGCGGCCTGCGCCCTGCGCGAGCGTGGTTGTGTCGGGAAGGATGACGATATCGGCTTCGAGGCCCTTGGAGCCATGTACCGTCATCACCCGGACTTCGTCGCGGCCGCGATCCATGTCGCGCTTGATCTCCGCTTCGCCGCGTTCCAGCCAGTGCAGGAAGCCTTCTAGCGACGGTGTGTTGTTCTGCTCATAGGTGAGCGATAGCGACACGAACTCGTCCAGCGCGTCGGCGGCTTCGGGGCCGAGGCGGGCGAGGAGCTTCAACCGCGCGTCCTTCTCGATCAGCGCGTGGGAGAAGAATTCGTAAGGTGGGGTGAAGTCCGCCAATGAAAGCATCTCGCTCAGCAAAGCGTGCGCGCGCGTGAAAGATGGGCGTTCGCCCTGCCGCGCGGTCAGCGCGTTCCACAGGCGCTTGCCTTCTCGCCCATAGGCGAGTTCGCGCAATTCGTCTTCGCTGAGATCGATCAGCGGCGAACGGAGCAGGGCGGCGAGATTGAGATCGTCTTCCGGCAACAGCGCGAAGCGGCCCAGCGCTATCATGTCCATCACCGCGATCTGGTCGGCGAGCTTCATGCGGTCCGCGCCCGCGACGGGAATCTTCTTCTCTTTCAGGCGGCGGATGATCTCGCTGGCGAAGGGCTCGCGGCGCGGCATCAAAATCATGATGTCGCCGGGGCGGATGGGCCTGTCGCGGCCGGGCAGGCGGCGTTTGGCGGCGACCCATGTCGCGATGGTGCTGGCCACGCGATCGGCGAGTTGCGCGACGGGACTGTTGCTCGATTCCACGTCGATGGGTTTCAGCCGGTAGTAATCGAGTTCGGGGCCTTTCACGGGCTTCAGCGTGGGCCACAATTCCACGCGGCCGCTCGCGTCGGCGCGGTGCGCGCGGTGTTTGATTTCATCCTGCGACAAGCCTTCGCGCGCGGTGTCTTCCTTGAACACCTCGTCGACGAAACCCAGCACTTCCGGCACCGAGCGGCGGGAGGTTTCCAGCCGCACGTCGGCGAAGTTCGGCGCGCGCGCGGCGAAATGGGCGCGGTTCTCCTCGAACTGCTCCGGCTCTGCACCCTGGAAGGAGAAGATGGACTGCTTCTCGTCGCCCACCGCGAAGATGGTGCGTTCGAACTCCCGCGCGAGGCCTTCGCCGGCAAACATCTCTTCGGTGATGCTGCGCACGATGGCCCATTGTTCCGGGCTGGTGTCCTGCGCTTCGTCGATCAGGATGTGGTCGAGGCCGCCGTCCAGCTTGTAGAGCACCCACGCGGCATCTGGCCTGCTGTTCAGAAGCTCCAGCGTCTTGGCGATGAGATCGTCGTAATCGAGCATGCCACGCAGCTGTTTCTCTGCGGCATAGACATGGCGCATCGCGTCCACGACCGTGAGCGCGGCATGGGCGAGTTGCGCCGCCCGGGCGGCCTTGCACCGTTCGGCCGCGGCGTGGAGACGCGTGGCGAGCGTGATCAGACGTTCCAGCAGATCGGGCCGTGCGTCGGCCAGCGCGTTGACGGCATACTTCTTGTAAAGCTCGCCTTCGGTCAGGAGCCCATCACGCAAGATTTCAAACCGTGCGGTGGGACGATCCGCCGCCAGATATTTCTGCAACGCATCCGCTTTCTCGCGATCCTTGACGCCACCGCCGGACAGCCACGCAACCAATTCGCGGATATGAGCTTCTTCCTTTTCCAGCGCGCCGCAGAAATCGCCGGCGATGCTTTCCACGGTTTCGCCGGCATTCGCGCCATGCGCCTGTTCGGCGGCGCGGCGCAGAGCATCATTGTCGGCAAGACCATTGAGAAAAACCTCCAGCTTGCGACGGTCGCCGCCGCTGACGGAATCCAGAATCTGGTTAAGGCGCGTTTCGCTGGTTTGCGTGACGAGATAGGCGACCGCAGAAGCCAGCGCTTCCTCGCCCATGCCGGCGCGCTCCAGAATCTGCGCGCGCGCCCCGGCCAGGAGTTCGCGCGCGGTCTCCTCGTCCAGAACGCGGAAGGAAGGCGGCACGCCCGCTTCCACAGGAAATCGCGACAGCAACCGTTCGCAGAAGGCGTGAATGGTCTGGATCTTCAAGCCGCCGGGTGTTTCCAGCGCGCGGGCGAACAGTCGGCGGGCTTTCTGAAGGCCGTACTTGTCCGGTTTGCCGCCGCCGATGTCGTCGATGGCGGTGGTGAGCGCGGCATCGTCCAGCATCGACCATCTGCCGAGTTGTTCGAACAGGCGGCCCTGCATCTCCGCCGCCGCGGCCTTCGTATAAGTGAGGCAGAGGATTTTCGCCGGCACCGCGTCGTCCAGCAGCAGGCGTGCCACGCGGTTGGCAAGCGTGTGCGTCTTGCCCGCGCCGGCATTGGCGGACACCCAGGCCGAGCGCTTGGGATCAGCCGCGACTTTCCAGTCGGTGGAGTAAGGCTTGTCGCTCACGGCTCGCCCTCCCATCCGCTGAGAGACCATTCGCGCACGCGCGCCAGATGATCGTAATCGCCGGGCTGGTCGGCGCGGAAGGGCCTGATGCGCGAGAGGTAGGGATGCTTTTCATCCGCGAACAGTGCGATGAGATCGGTGAGATCCGCTTCCGCACCCGCAATGAGCGTCTTCACGTCCTTCAGCGGCTTGATCTCGCCGGGCGTCGCATCGCCGGAGAAGCGGATATAGATGAGGTCGCTGGCTTCCCGCGCGCCGATCTTTTCGAAGCCACCACTGGCAAGGATGGAGGCTTCAAGCGGAAGCTGTGGCGAGAGCGTCTTTACCTGTTTGGGCGATGGTGGCTTGCCGGTCTTGTAGTCGAGGATCGCCGCGCTGCCGTCGCGCAGAATGTCGATGCGGTCGGCGCGGCAGCGCAGGGTGAAGCCGCCGGGGAATTCGCGTGTGCCCGCGATCTCCAAATAGATTTCCTTGATGGCAGGGCGGCGCTTGCGCTCCTCGCGGGTGAACCAGTGCGCGGCGCGGACGAAACGCGGCTGCCATACCGCCAGTACCGATGCGGGAACGCCCGCTTGGGCGAACACGCTGCGCGAAATCTCGATCAAATCCTGCGCGGCATCGGCGGGCAGGTGATCGGGATATTTCTGCATGAAGAGCTCGAGTGCCTTGTGCACGGCGGTGCCGCGCTCCAGCGGCCCTATCTCGGCATCCAGCGGGTCGAGGGGCTTTAGGCCCAGAACATGCTTGGCATAGATCGCATAAGGATCGCGCAGCCAGGTTTCGATCTCGGTGACCGAGAGATTCTTCGGGCGCTGGGCCAGCGGCGGCGCCGGTTGCGGTCGCTTCATGCGCTCCGCCGGCTTCGCCGGTTCGGTCAACGCGCGTGCGCAATATTCATAGGGCAGATCGGACGCCAGAAGTTTCTGGATGCCGAGGCCAGTGGTGAGTTGCCACAGCCTTTGCAGCCATCGCGAAGCGATGGTCGGCGCGCCGTCCTTCAGCGCGCGGGTAAGGATCACGCGAGGGCCGGCGGCGAGTGATGCGAAGTCGTGTGCCGCAAGGCCGATGGCGCGCTCGGGCTGTTCGAGACCGAGCTTCTCGCGCATTGGCCGCGACAGCCACGGGTCGACATTCGCGGCGCCGGGCCACGTGCCTTCGTTCAGGCTGCCGAGAACGACCGTGTCGAAATGCTGCAAGCGCGCTTCGAGCGGGCCGAGAATGGCAAGGCGCGGATGCCGCCCGAATCTGGGGCGCACCGGCCGCTGCTCCGCCAGCGCGCGGAAGAGGACGGGATAGGAGCTGGCTTCGACGGGCGCGATGCCCTGCGCGGCGAGCAAGAGAGATTGCAGCAATTCATTCGCGGCATTGCCATCATTGCCGCGCCAGAGGATGGACTTGCCGTTCTCTTCGTCGGTGGAAGCGAGCCTCTCGGCGGCGTCGATGTGACAGACGGCGAGGTCGGCGATGGCGGCGCTGCCGTCGCCAATGCAATCCTCGATGGGCCGCAGGATATTCGCGACACTTGCGAACCATGTGCCGACGGCAGCGATGGCGTCGGCGGCTTTGCTTTCGCGTTCGCGCGCGTTCTTCTCGCCGGCGACGATGGCTTTCGCGATGCCTTTCAGGCCGGGATCGGGCCGTGGGCCGCGCAGCACGAGGCGGTCGAGCACGCGCACTTTGCGGCGGAATTCGGCCGTGACTTCGCCGCCGGATGCGAGCGGATGTTTCAGCAGCGCGAGCAGCGGCACGGGCGCGAACCGCTCATCCGCTGCTTCGGCCAGCAACGCAAGGAACCCGCCTGCGGGTGTGTTCGCGAGCGGGCGACCGGCGGAATCGTCGATCTCGATGTTCCAGCGGCGCAGTTCGGCGGCGACGCGGCGGGCGAGATTACGGTCGGGTGTCACCAGCGCAGCGGTCTTGTTCTTCTCTTCCAGCACGCCACGCAGGATGAGTGCGATGGCGGTGGCTTCCTCGCCGGGATGCGCGGCTTCCACGATGGAAAGCCCCTCGAGACCCTTGGCGATCTCGCCCGCGCCTTTCTCCGCGATGGCGCGCCAGGCATCGGTGGTGGGGGCAGGGCGCAGCACTTCGCGCAGTATTGTTTCGCGCGGGGAATTGAACGTTGCTTCCATCGGTTCCCAGTCGCGCACATGCTTGCGCTCCACGCCGATGCGCCCGAGCAATTGCTTCATGCCATATTGCGGATGGCCGGGATCGAGTTCGTTCCAGCTTTCGAGATCGAGTTCGCGATCAAGGCCGGGCAGCACCACGGCACCGTTCGGGAGGTTCGCGATCACGCCCAGCAGATTGGCGGTGGCGGGGATCGAGCCCGTCGAGCCCGCTGCGATCACCGGGTCTTGCGGCGGATGCTTTTCCAGATGCGCAGCCAGCGCGGCGAGCGACGCGTTGCGGCGGACCATCGGGTCCATCGCGCATTCGTCTTCGAGGATCGCGGGCCAGTGCTCGCGCACGATGGCGAGGAAGTCCCAGACCTTGCGCCAATGTTCGGCGAAATGCGCAGGCACCAGGGTTCCCAGCTTGGAAAGATCGATGCCTTCGGTTTCGGCATCGTCGAAGAATTTTGCAAGCCCGCCCGCGAGCGAGGCGGCCTGCGCGAAGGTCAGGTCGGTGCGGAACCGGCGAATGAGCTGCGCCAGCAACAACCGGCGGCGGATGGGGGATATGGCGGGGGCGAGCGAAAGATCGTCCGTATCGGGCGCGAAGAGGAATTCGTCTTCGTCCACATCGCCCAGCGCATGCATCTGCGGCAGCAGCGCGGCACCGCCCATGATGCGGGCAAATACTTCGGGAAAATCGCGCACCGCGCGGCGCGTCGGCAGCCAGATGGTCGCCGTGGACAGCGCCATCGGGTCTTTCTGTGCAGGATCGAGTTTCGCGATCAGGCCTTTTGCCAGGGTTTCGGCAAAGGGTGCGCTCGAAGGAATCGTGAAGACGTTGGGCATCGGCGCGGATTATACCTTCCCGCGCGCGAAAGGCGCGGATTTAGGCATACGCCAGATATTCTTCGCTTTCTTTCACCGCGTCCGGCCGGTCGATGTGCATCCACACGCCGTCGAGGCGCTGGCCATAGAGCCGGCCTTTGGCGATGGCCTTGTCCCATAGTGGATTTACCGAAAACTTGCCGCCTTGCATGCCGTCGAACAGGCGCGGATGCAGAATTTCGATGCTCATCCACACGAAAGGCGAGATGCGGCCTTCGGGCACGCGGGAGAGCTTGCCTTCCGGGTCCATCATGAAATCGCCGCGGCCGTCATAACAGACCGTGGTGACGGTGGACGCGAGCAGCATCAGCGCGTCCATCCTGTCGCCGTCCCACGCGGCGCGCAGGCGTGGCAGCGCGTGGCTGGCGCCTTCCACCCACACCGTGTCGGCGTTTGCGTGATAGAACGGCTCATTCTTGAAATGCGGCAGCGCCTTGAAGATGCCGCCGCCGGAATCGAGGATGGCATCGGTCTCATCCGAGATGATGAATTCCGCATCCTTGCGCTTCGCCACATGCGCGCGAATCTGGTCGCCCATGTAATGGATGTTTATGACGATGGTCTGCACGCCATCGGCGACGAGACGGTCGATCACATAGTCGATCAACGCCTTGCCCTGCACCTTCACCAGCGGCTTGGGAATCTTGTTGGTGAGCGGTCTCATGCGCGTGCCGAAACCGGCGGCCATGATCATCGCGCGGGTAATAGTCACGCTCAAACCGAAACTCCTTGCGGCTTTCCGCGCTTCTCCATCGGGATCGCGCGGTCATACCATCTTTTGAGGCCACTCAGCGCGGGATGCGACAGGTCCTTGTTCAAATGGCCCCACACGCGCGGCAGGTACTCGAGATAGCGCGGTTTGTTATCCCTTTTGTAGAGCCGCCCGAACACGCCGACGATGCGGGCGAGGCGTTGGCCGGAGATGATGGCCATCTCTGCGCCGAACTGTTCCTTATCGAGTGCCATGCCGCGTTCGTGCGAGGCATCCAGGTAACGGCGGATGGTGGCGTCGGTGACGTCGGTGGAAACATCGCGGCGGGCGTCCTGTACCAGGTGCATCAGGTCTTGCGCGCGCGAGCCCGATACAGCGTCCTGGAAATCGAGAATGCCGACGCGGGCGTGGTCTTTCTTTTGCGGCAGCCAGAGTAGGTTCTGCGCGTGATAGTCGCGATGGATGAGAACGGGCGGCAGCGTGCGCGTGGTGTCGAGCGCGGCTTTCCACAGCGCGCGATGCTCTTGCACTTCATCGTCTGTTGCCGCGCGGCCAAGCGCCATCGGCATGAACCATTCGGTCATCAAATCGACCTCACCGAGCTGCGCCGTCTCGTCGTAACTGAGAAGCGGTGTCTTCGCGTCCAGCATCTTGGGCGCTTCGCTCTCGTGCAGCTTCGCCAGCACATCGGCAGCGGTGAGGTAAAGCTCGCGTTCGTCGCCGCCATTCAAGAGCACGCTGTCGAACAGATCATCGCCCAGGTCTTCGATCAGCGCGTATCCGTTCGGAATATCGGCGGCATAAATCTGCGGCGCGGTCAGCCCATGGCTGTGCAGATAGTTGGCGACGGCGACGAAGCGGCCGACATCCGCGCCAGCCAGCCGCGCAACGGCGATGTAACCCAATTTTTGACGTTGTTCCGGCGTGGCGTCGGCTGGGGCCACTGGTGTTTCCGCATGCGGCGGCTGATCCATCAGCATCGCCTTGCGCCCATTCAACGCTACGCGAAAGTATCGACGAGTGGAGGCATCGCCCGCGAGCGGCGTGATAGTCGCGCCTCCCCATCCTGCGCTCTTCAGGAACGCCTGCATCGCTTCCGTGCGGTCAGACATGCACTTCTTTCAGGACTTCGCCCCAGCGCGATGGCCCTTCGATATGGGCGTTGCGCGAACGATCGCCGGTGATTGTGAGTTTTATATGGAGCGCGTCGGGCGGGATGGCGTTCGGCGCAGTCTCCGGCCATTCGATCAGCGCCGCGCCTTCGTCCAGCGCTTCGTCGAGCCCAAGTTCGTTCAGTTCGGATGGTTCTTCGATGCGGTAGAAATCGTAGTGCCGCACGGGCAGCCTCGGCGTCTCGTATTGCTGGACCAGCGTGAAGGTGGGCGAGGGCACGTCCTCGGTCACGCCGAGGCTTTCGAGGATCGCGCGCGCCAGCGTGGTTTTCCCCGCGCCGAGATCGCCTTCCAGCGCGACCGCGTCACCCACCTGCAGTCCGGCGGCAATCCGCGCGCCGAGCGTTTGCGTGCCCGGCAGGCCGGCCAGCGGAAAATCACCGGCGAATCCCTTGTTTTCCATGCGCATTGCCGGTTTGTAGCCCGCCGCCGCGTCTGCCTCAAAGCGTCAATTGCGGCGGCGTCCGCCCCCATGCTAACCCCGGTTTCAACAAGATATTCCGGGGCGTGGTTTGAGCGAACGCATCGTCATTATCGGGGCCGGGCAGGCCGGGGTGCAGGCTGTGGCGAGTCTGCGCGCGGACGGCTTCACCGGCGACCTGGTGATGATCGGTGACGAGCCCTATGCACCCTATCAGCGCCCGCCGCTCTCCAAGACCTATCTCATGGGGACGCTGGACCGCGAGCGCCTGTTCCTGAAGCCGGATGCGTTTTACGCGGAAGCCAAATGCGAGCTGATGCTGAACGCCAGCGTCGACCGCATCGACCGCGCCAAGAAGGTGGTGATGCTGAAAGACGGCATCACCGTTCCATACGACAAGCTGCTCATCGCCACCGGCAGCCGCGTGCGCGAGATCAAATGCCCCGGCGCGGATCTGCCGGGCGTGTTCTATCTGCGCAGCATCGCCGATGTGGACAAGCTGCGGCCTGCCTTCGAGACGGCGCAGAACGTCGCCATCGTCGGCGGCGGGTATATCGGGCTGGAAGTCGGCGCGGTGGCGCGCAAGCGTGGGCTGAACGTGACGGTGTATGAGGCGCTGGAGCGCGTGATGCAGCGCGCCGTCTCCAAACCCATCTCCGATTTCTACGACAAGACGCACCGCGAAGCGGGCGTGAACATAATGCTCAACACCGGTGTGGAAGCCTTCGAGGGCGAGGGCAAGCTGGAAGCGATCCGCGCAGGCGGCAAGTCATACCCAACCGATATCGCTGTGGTCGGCATCGGCATCCTGCCGAACGATATGCTGGCCAAGGACGCGGGGCTCACCGTTGGCGACGGCATCCATGTCGATCCGCATTGCCAGACATCCGATCCGAATATCTGGGCTGCAGGCGATTGCACGCGCCATCACGGACGCGACGGCAATCACATCCGGCTCGAATGCGTGCAGAACGCCATCGACCAGGCGAAGTTCGCATCCCTGGCCATGACGGGCCAGCCGAAGCCCTATAAGGAAGTGCCGTGGTTCTGGTCCGACCAGTACGACCTCAAATTGCAGATCGCCGGGTTGGCCTGGCCGACCGACAGCCTGGTACTGCGCGGTGACCCGGCGTCACGCAAATTTGCAGTATTTCACCTGAGAAATGGCGCCGTCGCGGCAGTCGAGGCCGTAAATGCCGCCCCGGAATACATCGTAGGCCGCAAACTGATCGCAGAGGGCGCGAAAGTCGCGCCGGAAAGGCTTGCGGACACGGCCACACCTATGAAAAACATAAGCTGACGCAGGCGTCATTATTCAGGGACCGGAGCCCATGCCCAAGATCAAATACATCGAGCACAACGGCAAAGAGCACGAAGCCGAAGTGCCCAACGGCTGGTCCGTCATGGAAGGCGCCGTGAAGAACCTGATCCCCGGTATCGATGCGGATTGCGGCGGTGCCTGCGCTTGCGCGACCTGCCACGTCTATGTGGATGAAGCCTGGAAGGACAAGGTGGGCGAAAAGTCCGACATGGAAGAGACCATGCTCGACTTCGCGCAGGAGCTTCAGCCGACTTCGCGGCTCTCCTGCCAGATCAAGGTTTCGCCGGAATTGGACGGGCTCACGGTGCGCATGCCCAAGAGCCAGCACTAACACTTCCACCGCTATCGAAATTTTCGCGCTGGCCGGGTCGATACGATCCGGCCCGTTGCTTTTGTGCGCGGAAGGTTCGCCATGTTCGCCGTCATCTTCGAGACATGCCCGCGCCGCGACGCATGGGAGACTTACCTCGGTCTCGCAAAATCGCTGCGCCCCGAACTGGAACAGATCGACGGCTTCGTCGACAACATCCGCTATCGCAGCCTGACGCGCGAGGGCTGGCTCTTATCGCTGTCAAGCTGGCGCGACGAGAAGGCGCTGGTGCGCTGGCGCACACAGGCGCATCACCATGGGGCGCAGGAGAAAGGCCGCGAGGCGGTGTTCGAGAATTATCACCTGCGCGTAGGCGAGATCACGCGCGATTCCGCGCCGCCCAAGGGTTTTGCGATCAACGAGCATCGGATTGACGAGACGCAAGTGGGCGAGGGCACGATCGTGATGCTGGTCGACGCCAAATGGCCGGAAGACCGGGTGAATGCGATAAAACCCGATCCTGTTGCCGACTGGATAGGAGTGAACCGGGACGCCGCAGGATTGATCGCGTGGGATGTTTTCGATGCGGTACTTTCGCCGGGCGAAATTATCGCGCTGATGTCGTGGCGCGATGCGGCAGCGGTCGAAGCTTTTGCCGAGTCGGCGAGGCTGCCGGGCGGCGCGCGGCTGAGAACCGTGCGCATCGTGCGGGACTATGGCATGTTCGACCGCCGGGAAGCCCCGCAATATTATCCGGACGCCGCACGACCATGATCTGGCAGCGCCACCATCTCATTTGGGCAGTCATCGCCATCGTCGTGGCGTTGGCCTTCCTCATGCTGTTCGCGCCCTCGCTGGGCTGGATCGCGCGCTAGTTCGCACAACCAGCTGCTGGAAGAAATCGGGACGACGCAAATCCGTCACGCGGGAACTTTTTTGTCTTCGGGATGAATGGGAATTCCAAGAATCGCGCACTTTGGCAAAAGCATCAATGTATCGCTGGAAAAAGCTTTCGCCGTCACGCGCGATGCGCCAGAGTGCGCCCGCCTCTTTGGTAAGGGGCCTTAAGTGAAACTTTCAATACGCCGGGACGACGAGCACGCGCTTCACACGATGCGCGGTCGCATGCGCTCGCGCCAAAACAACAAGAGGAGACGTATCCATGACACAGTCGAGCTACGTTACGACGAATGATGGCGTGCAGATCTTCTACAAGGATTGGGGCAAGGGACAGCCGATCGTGTTCAGCCATGGCTGGCCGCTTTCCGCGGACGACTGGGATCCGCAGATGATGTTCTTCCTGCAGCACGGTTACCGGGTGATCGCGCATGATCGCCGCGGCCACGGCCGCTCCTCGCAGGTGTCCGAAGGCCACGACATGGACCACTATGCATCCGATCTTGCTGCACTGACCAAGCACTTGGATCTCGAAAACGCCATACATGTCGGCCATTCCACCGGCGGTGGCGAGGTGGTGCATTATGCGGCGCGCTATCAGGATCGCGTCGCGAAAGCCGTGCTTATCAGCGCGGTGCCGCCCGGCCTGGTGAAATCGGAGAGCAACCCCGAGGGTATCCCTCGCGAGGAGTTTGATCCCTATCGGCAACAGACGGCGTTCAACCGTGCGCAATTCTATCGCGATGTGCCGGCAGGGCCTTTCTATGGCTTCAACCGCCCCAACACAAAAACCATTTCAGGTCTTGTCGACAATTGGTGGCGGCAGGGCATGATGGGCAGCGTCAAGGCGCAGGTCGATTGCGTGAAGGCTTTCTCGGAAACCGATTTTGTCGAGGACCTGAAGAAGATCACGGTGCCGGTGCTGGTGATGCACAGCAAGGACGATCAGGTCGTTCCTTACGCGCTTTCGGGACCCAAATCGGCGGCGCTGCTAAAGAACGGAAAGCTTGTCACCTATGATGACTATCCGCACGGCATGATCACCACGCATGCCGACGTCATCAACCGCGACATGCTGGCATTCCTCAAAGATTAGGGCGTCGGCAATCTTCATCAATTTCATCGTCCGGCCCTTCGCTTTCATTCGCGAAGGGCCGGATGATCGAATTACCATTTTAGAGGGAAAGATGAGCCGTTGATCGCGTGGAAGACGCGCGACAAGGGATGGTGCCGTCGTCTTCGAGGGAGCAGCTTTCGGAAAGTCGTCAGGCGACGCTGCGTTGGTCGGTCGGTGGCGCGGAGCCTTCCGGCAGCCGCCGCGGAATATGGCAGCGCACCAGTGTGCCCGCGCCGCCGCTTTCGATCTCCACCCAGCCGTCATGCAATTCAACGAAACGATTGACCAGCGCGAGGCCCAGTCCCGCGCCCGCGCGGCGGCCTTCGCGGCTCTTGGCGGCGAAACGTTCGAAGACCTGCGCCTTCATTTCCGGCGCGATGCCGGGGCCGGAATCCTGCACCGTGATCTGCACATCGTCGCCGACGATCTCCGCGGCGAGCGTAATGCGGCCTTCGCGCGGTGTGAAGCGGAAGGCATTGGAGAGAAGGTTGAACACAACCTGGCTGATGCGCCGCGGATCGACAACGACCTGCCCTATATCCTCCCTCACATCGAGAGAGAACGCGATGTCGAGGCTCTGCGCATGCTGGCGCAGCGGATCGGACACGCGCTTGAGCAGCTCGTAGAGATCGACGCGCGCAAGCTCCAACCGCATCGTGCCGGAATCGATCATCGCCAGATCGAGGATGTCGCTTGTCACCTCGGAAAGCTTCTCGGCCGCCAACAGGATGTCGCGGACATATTCGTCCTGCTTTTCGCTCAACGGTCCGGCGACGCCGGACGCCAGCATGTCGGCAAAGCCTCGCACCGCGTTCAGCGGGTCGCGGAACAGGAAGGACGCGTGGTGCACGAAATCGGACTTGAGCTGGTCGGCAGCTTC
Source organism: Rhizomicrobium sp. (assembly GCA_051959625.1). Classification (GTDB taxonomy): domain Bacteria; phylum Pseudomonadota; class Alphaproteobacteria; order Micropepsales; family Micropepsaceae; genus Rhizomicrobium. Next base: position 17,805 of record JBQCFD010000020.1, on the reverse strand, counting down.
CAGCGCCTGGTTGCGATCACGCAACGCGCTTTCGATGCGGGAACGGTCGGTCACGTCGGCAAAGGTGACGAGTGTCGCACCGTCGGGGAGTGGTGCCAGCGATACGGAAAGGATGGTGCCGTCGTTGCGCTCGATTTCGCCCCAATCGCGCTGCCGCGCCGCGCTTGAGGAGATGGCGGCGACCAGCTTGTTCCACTCGGCTTCGTCTCCGAAGCGCTGCGCGCAGGCCTGCGCAATGCGGTTGACGTGCGGTTCATCCGAAAGCTCGGCAGGCTCCATCTCCCAGATGCGCTCGAACGCGGCGTTATGCAGTTTCATGCGGCCGTCGGGCCCGAACACCGCCACCGCTTCCTGCAGCGTGTCGAGCGTGGCGGACTGGACCTTGATGAGCTGGTTGTAGGAACTTTCGAGCGACAGCTTCTCCGTCACATCCTCGTAAAGGAATGTGAGGCCGCCGAAGGGATGCGGCTGCGACACCACGCGCAACGTCTTTCCGTCGGGTAGGTGCCACAACTCTTCGGGATGATATTCGCTGGGCGCTTCATAGAGCGACAGCCATTGCCGTTTCCACGCCTGATAATCGCGCTGCTCCGGCAGGCGCCGCGCCTCGCGCAAGCGGTCGAGAATCTCGCCATTGCTGGGATGGGTGTCGAGCCAGTTGTCCGGCAGGTTCCACAGCCGCTGGAAGGCGCGGTTGTAGAAGAACAGCTTCTGATCCTTGTCGAAGATCGCGACCGCGGTGGCGAGCTTGTCCAGCGTGTCGGCATTGGCGTCGACATGCTGCTGCAGCCGCGCCTCGGCGTTTGAAACATCGGTCACGTCGATCGCGGCACCGACAATGCGGCCATCCTCGATGGGCGTGTGCGTAAAGGCGAGGGCGCGACGCTGCCCGCCCATGATGGCGAACCGTTTGGCTTCGGTTGTGCGGCCTTCCGCGCGCGCAGTGGCGGCGAGATCGCGTTCGCTGCGGTCGAGCGCCGTCTGCAGTCCGGCCGCGAATTCGGCGTCGGTCGTGCCCGCGGCCGCTGCGAAGGCGCGGTTGCCCCATACCAGCGTGAGCGTCTTGTCGCGTAGCCACACCGGAATAGGCAGCGCGTCGAGCACGGCGCGGAAATCGGGAGTCTGCTCTTTCGTCTCTTGCTCTTCCAGCTCCAGCCACACTGCCGCCATGGCCCCGACGGCACGGCCACGCAGCTTCACCGACCTGTCATTCTTGTCGTGCGCGACCATCTGGAAGGCGGTGCCGCGGTCGCTCAGCGCATCGATGGCTTGTGAAAGCTCCGTGGCATTGGCGCCCGCCAGACAGGAATCGAGAAGGGCTTCCGCGCCGCCGTAGGAATGAGCCGCCGATCCGTCGCGGCCCCACACGATGAGCGGTTCGCGGCTGGCTGAGATCAGGGCATCCCGCGCACCGGCCGCGGCCCGGGCGCGCGCATTCGCGCCGCGCAGGCTTCGGCGCAGCTTCATCGTGATGTGTTGCTCGGCCAGCGCCCACAATCCCGCGGCGATGGCGAGCGCGACAGCGCCGGCCCCGATGGCGACCGCCACCATCGTGGTCTCGTCCAGGATGCGGCTGGTCGTGGACGCCAGGGCCGGCACGGGGGCCATGGCAGCCAGGGCGGCCAGACCTGCAAGACCGCTGGTTCTGCGCGTCACCCGGCTTGTTATTGGCCCCCAGCTGGGACGCATCCTCGGCCATTCCCCCAAGATCGCCGGTTCTTGCGGCGAATCACTATTGGAATCAAGAAGATACGCGCGGGGTCCGAGTCTGACCAGATAATGTGGTTAAGAAAGTGTAAAAGCCAAAATCTGCGGTGCAACCCCAGATTTTGCGGCGGAATCCACTTTCGCGAGTCAATTCAGGGAATTACGTCATCCGCATACGGAAAGTGTGGCTTTCAGCGCCACAAACGAACCAGCGGGCCCTCGCTGCCATAGACGGGATCCTTCTGAGGCGCCGGTACGTCCTGGATGGCCCGGCGCGCGTTTTCGACGGAGATGTCTTCCGGCTCCGGTTCGTCGTAGCTGCCGCCGCCGGCACCCAGCGGATAGGCGCCCACAACGAGGAGGTTGTCCGGCGGACCGATACGTTCATGACCTGTGCCCGCGGGATGCACGATCACGTCACCCGCCCGCACGTCCAGGATCGGCCCGTATTTGCCGCCGAACTGTACGCGCGCAGAGCCGCGCGCGATGCCGAGCACTTCATGCGTATGCGTGTGGAAGTGAAGGAAATCGTAGATGCTGTTGCGCCAGGATTTGCCCCAGCCGTTGCTTGCAAAGAGTTCTTCGAAGATCGCCGCGGGGTCGTGCTTGCCGTCCAGCACGACGGCCTGCCGGTAGACCAGGAAGGGGAATTGCGGGTTATTCGGCGTCTCGCCATCGTCGCGGAACATAAACTCTTCCGGCTGGACCTCACGCAGCGCAATCTCATCTGCGTCGGGGCGGCCGACCCCGGTAATCTGTTCGGCGAGTTTCTTGCCATCCTCGGCGATAGACATACGGCTCTCCCTGGTTCTCAAACTGCGGAAGCGGGAACCGGTTCCTGCCTCTGCTGGTTGATTGTTGGAAGTCAGGAGGAAAGGCCATCGCACCATCGCGCCCATCAGCCAGCCGCACGCGCCCGATGGAGGCCCGCCTCGTGAATGAACTGCCGCGCGAGGGCGTATGGCAGTTCGAGCCCAAATGGGACGGCTTCCGCTGTCTGGCGTTCCGGGATGGTGCGAAGGTCGAATTGCGCGCGAAATCCGGCAAACCGCTCACGCGATATTTTCCGGAAATCGTCTCCGCGCTGAAATCGCTGGAGCCGAAACAGTTCGCGGTGGACGGCGAATTGCTGATTCCGCAAGGCGCGACGCTTTCCTTCGACGCGCTGCAGATGCGGCTGCATCCTGCGCAAAGCCGAATAGACAAGCTTTCGCGCGAAACGCCGGCTGTGCTGATGCTGTTCGATATGCTGGAAGACACGAGCGGCAGATCGCTGATGGACGAAACGCTGGTGGCACGGCGGCGGGCGCTGGAAGCATTCCATAAGCGCGCAAAATCGGAACGGCTCAAGATTTCGCCTTACAGCCGCAAGCTCACGGATGCAAAGAAGTGGCTGGGCAAAGCAGGGCGCGGCGCCCTGGATGGCGTGATCGCCAAGCCGCTCGACCAACCCTATCAGCCGGAAGAACGGGCGATGTTGAAAGTGAAATGCCTGCGCACCGCCGATTGTGTCGTGGGCGGCTTTCGCTACGCGACCGGCAGCAGGGACATCGGTTCGTTGCTGCTGGGGCTCTACAATGGCGGCGGCAAACTCGACCATGTCGGCTTCACGTCCGGCATTGCAAAAGCCGATCAGGCCGCGCTGAAGAAGAAGCTCGCACCGCTGCGCGGCGGTGAAGGCTTCACCGGCAATGCGCCAGGCGGCCCGAGCCGCTGGTCGACGGAGCGCAGCGCGGAGTGGGAGCCGCTCAGGCTGAAGTTGGTGGCGGAAGTGCGCTACAACCACGTGACCGGCGACCGTTTTCGACATGGCACGAAATTTCTGCGCTGGCGGCCGGACAAGTCACCAAGACAATGCACCTTCGATCAACTGCAGAAGGAAGCGCGGCCGGCGAAGCTGATGCAGAAGCTGTTCGGTTAGGTTCGGTCTGAACTGGCTCTCTTCTATACCAATTCGTCATGGCCGCCCTTGTGGCGGCCGTCCGTTTTCCAGAGGCGGTGCCGAATAGGACGCGCCTCTGGAAAATGGATCACCGGGACAAGCCCAGTGATGACGGATTGGGATAAAGAGAAAATCTGCCTTGCAGCAGCGCCTAGAGCGCTACATCCCGAACGTGCTCTTCGTATTCCGCTTCCCATGCGGGCGCGGTGATGCAGACCTGTTTGAGGTTGCCGCAGTAGTAGAAGCGCTTGCCTTTGGGCACGATCACCACGTCCCGCGCTGAAACGGGAAACGTCTCATCTTCGATGATCCATTCGCCGCTGCCTTCGATGATGAAGAAGATGAAGGCGCTTTTGGCGTGGCGAAATTCTTCGGCGTGACCGCTGGCGGTTTCCTGATAGACAACGGCGGCTTCCGGCAGATCATCCTTGCCCGTGTAGATCCACATATCGACGCCGTTCTTGTTCGTGTGGAATGCTTCTGTCTTGCGGATCACCGGACCACGCATGATTACACTTGCACATGGAAGAGCATGCCGATGCCGGCCGACACGCCCATGGCGACAATGCCCCAGAAGGTGACCCGGATCGTGGCGGGCAGAAGCGGCGCGCCGCCTGCGCGGGCACCCAGCGCGCCGAGACCGGCCAGCACGATCAGCGAGGTAATGTAAACCGCGGCGACGACGATCGCGATCGGCGAGAGCATTGCGGCAATGATCGGTATCGCCGCGCCAATGGAGAATGACGCTGCCGAAGCCATCGCCGCCTGAAGTGGGCGGGCGGTGGATTCTTCCGTGATACCCAGTTCGTCGCGCGCATGGGCGGCGAGGGCGTCCTTCGCGGTGAGTTGCTGGGCCACCTGCGCCGCCAGTTCGCGCGTCAGACCGCGCGAAATGTAGATGCCGGTGAGTTCTTTCAGCTCGGCGTCCTTGTCGGTGGCGAGTTCGCGCGTTTCCCGCGCGATATCGGCCGCCTCCACATCGGCCTGCGAACTGACGGAAACGTATTCGCCGGCGGCCATCGACAGCGCGCCGGCCACAAGGCCCGACACGCCCGCAATGAGGATGCTGCCGTGAGAGTGCGTGGCGGTCGCGACGCCGAGGATGAGGCTCGCTGTCGACAACACGCCGTCATTGGCGCCGAGAACGGCTGCCCGCAACCAGCCGGTGTTGCCGATGCGGTGACGTTCGCTGTGCAGCCGTCTCACCACGCGCGCCCTAGTAGCGATAGTGATCCGGCTTGTACGGGCCCTGCTGCGGCACGCTGATGTAGTCGGCCTGCTTCTTGGTCATCTCGGTCAGTTTCGCGCCGACCTTGGCGAGATGCAGGCGCGCGACTTTTTCATCCAGATGCTTGGGAAGGGTATAGACCTTCTTCTGGTATTTGCCATTCGCATTGAACAGTTCCATCTGCGCCAGCGTCTGGTTGGTGAACGACGCCGACATCACGAAGCTCGGATGGCCCATGGCGTTGCCGAGATTAACGAGGCGGCCTTCGGAGAGAAGGATGATGCGGTGACCGTCGGCGAATTCGATCTCGTCCACCTGCGGCTTGATGTTGTTCCACTTCAGGTTCTTCAGCGCCGCGACCTGGATTTCGCTGTCGAAGTGGCCGATGTTGCAGACGATGGCGCGGTCTTTCATCTTGCGCATGTGGTCGATGGTGATGACGTCCACATTGCCGGTGGCGGTGACGAAGATGTCGGCGCGCGGCGCGGCATCGTCCATCGTCACGACTTCATAGCCTTCCATCGCCGCCTGCAGCGCGCAGATCGGATCGATTTCGCTCACCAGCACGCGGCAGCCGGCCTGGCGCAGCGAAGCGGCGGAGCCTTTACCCACGTCGCCGAAGCCCGCGACCATGGCGACCTTGCCGGCCATCATCACGTCTGTACCGCGGCGGATGCCATCCACCAACGACTCGCGGCAGCCATAGAGGTTGTCGAACTTCGACTTGGTGACGCTGTCGTTCACATTGATGGCGGGGAAAAGGAGCTTGCCGTCCTTCTCCATCAGATAGAGGCGATGCACGCCGGTGGTCGTCTCTTCGGAGACGCCCTTGATGTTCGCGGCGACCTCGGCGAACCAGCCTTTCGGCTTCTCCTTCAAAAGGCGCTTGATCAGCGCGTAGAAGACTTCCTCTTCCTCGTTCTCCGGCTTGTCGAGGAAGGCAGTGTCGCCCTTTTCAGCACGCAGGCCGTGATGCACCAGCATCGTGGCGTCGCCGCCGTCGTCGAGGATCATGTTCGGATAACCGCCGCCATGCCAGTCGAACAGGCGCGCGGTGTAATCCCAATAGTCCTTCAGCGTTTCGCCCTTCACGGCGAAGACCGGCGTGCCGGTGGCGGCGATCGCTGCGGCGGCGTGGTCCTGCGTGGAGTAGATGTTGCACGACACCCAGCGCACATCGGCGCCGAGTTCTTTCAAGGTCTCGATCAGGACCGCGGTTTGGATCGTCATATGCAGTGAGCCGGCGATGCGCGCGCCTTTCAGCGGCTTGGATTTGCCGAACTCCTCGCGCGTGGCCATCAGGCCCGGCATTTCGGTTTCGGCGATGGAGATTTCCTTGCGGCCGAAATCGGCGAGCTTGATGTCTGCAACAACGTAGTCGTGCGCCACGGGACAATCCTTCGAGGGTTAGCGCCCGCGGTATAGCAGCCGGAAAACGGGCGGGCAAGGAGCATATAAAGAAATCTGCATATCCTTATTTGATGGAGCAGGGTTGCTCCGCGCGCGTTGAATTGGCAGGGGAAAACCATGGAAATGGCCGCAAAGTCCTCGTTCCGCACCGATATCCCGGCCCGGCTCGACCGGCTGCCCTGGAGCCGGTTTCATACCCTGATCGTGATGGCGTTGGGCATCACCTGGATCCTCGATGGGCTCGAGGTGACGCTGGTGGGATCGCTGTCCGGGGTGCTGTCGGAACGATCCACGCTCGCGCTTTCGCCCAGCCAAATCGGCCTGACGGGAAGCCTCTATGTGGCGGGCGCGGTGATCGGCGCGCTGGTGTTTGGCGATCTGGCGGATCGCTTCGGCCGCAAGAAACTCTTCACGGTGACAGTGGGCGTCTATCTGCTCGCGACCATCGCTACGGGCTTCTCGTGGAACTTCGCGAGCTTCGCGATCTTCCGCGTGCTAACCGGCGCGGGCATCGGCGGCGAATATTCCGCCATCAATTCCGCGATACAGGAGTTCACGCCCGCGCGTTTCCGTGGCCGCGTGGACTTGGCGATCAATGGCAGCTTCTGGATCGGGGCCGCCATCGGTGCGTTGGGATCGTTGGTCGTGCTGGATACGGCGCTTATTCCCGAATGGCTGGGATGGCGTCTGGCGTTCGTGATCGGTGGCGTGCTGGCGATCGTCGTCGTGTTCCTGCGCCGTTTCGTGCCGGAAAGTCCGCGCTGGTTGATGATCCACGGCGATGTGGAAGCCGCCGAGCGCACCGTGGCCGATATCGAGCGGCGCGTAGAAGGCCGTGCGCATGCGGCGATGCCGCTGGAGTCGATAGAGCTCTCGGCCACGCGGCGCAGCTTCGGCGAGATCGTGCGCTCGCTGTTCGCGCATTATCCGCGTCGCACGCTGCTCGGCATCGTGCTAATGACGACGCAGGCATTCTGCTACAACGCGATCTTCTTCACCTATGCGCTGATCCTGACGAAGTTCTATGGCATCGCGCCGGGATCTGTGGGGCTTTATCTATTGCCCTTCGCGCTCGGCAATGTGCTGGGTCCGTATCTGCTGGGCCATCTTTTCGATACCATCGGCCGCAAGATCATGATTGCATCCACCTATACGCTTTCCGGCATCATCATGCTCGTTACCGGCTGGCTGTTCGCGAAAGGAATCGTGGGCGCGGGCACGCAGACGGTGTTGTGGTCCATCAATTTCTTCTTCGCCTCCTGCGGCGCCAGCGCCGCTTATCTCACCGTGGGAGAGAGCTTTCCGCTGGAGGTGCGCGCGCGGGCAATCGGGATCTTCTACGCGTTCGGCACGGCGCTGGGCGGCATCACCGGTCCCCTTATCTTCGGCACGCTGATCGAAAGCGGCGCGCGAAGCGACGTGTTCATCGGCTATGTGATCGGCGGCGTGCTGATGGTTCTGGCGGGTGCGGTCGAAATGTGGATCGGCGTCAGTGCCGAGCGGCAATCGCTCGAAAACGTCGCGCCACCCCTGTCGCGCGTCTAGCTGCACATCACCCCCCAACAAGGGGAGGCGAGCGATTGGCTAAGGTCCGTCGACCTTGTAACCCTTCGCGCGCAGCATCGCGGGCACGCCCTTGGGGCCCGCGAGATGGCCTGCGCCCACGGTGATGAAATAGGTATGGTCCTCGTTCAGCATGGCCGAGACTTTCTCGGTCCACCGCGCATTGCGGTCCGCGAACAACGCCCTCTCCATTTTCGGATCGGTCTTGAGATCGGCATTCATCACATGCCCCAGCGTCTTGACGTCCCCATGCGACCAGGCGTCGATCATGCTGCCGATCACGCCTTTATCCTTGATGATCTCCTTCAGGCTCTCGTCGAACTCCGTGATCTCCAGTTTGCGGTCTTCCGGCATCAGCAATTGGAACTGTTGTTCCGGCGTTTCCAGCGCGCGAAAGCTCTTGCCGCCCATCGCGAGAGCCTCGCTGTAGACTTGCCGGTCGACGCCGGAGTCCGGCGACAGGCGCCGCTGGCGCATATAACCCACGTCAAGCACCAGGGCGGCGAACCATGGCCGCTTGTCGAGAAGCTCTGCCGGCGGGACATCTGAAAGGGCGAGGGCGTCGGCGTAGTCCTTGCGCGCCTGCTCGTCCAGCAATGAGGGGAGCGTTGTGCCTCTGGGCAGATAGGCGTGTTCGCGAACGAACTCCGCGATGCTGGTCTTCGTGGAATCGTCCATCGGTATTTCGAAGACGAATGTGTCGGCGGCTTTCAGGGCCGCGGCGATCCTGGGCGTACGCCATTCCACGTTGGCGGGAAGGATGTGGATCGAGCCACAGTGATAAGCAGTGCCTTTCGGCCCATGTACGGTCCACAGCGCGGGATGGGCGTCGATCTGGCCCAGGACTTCCGCCTGCGGCGCGTCCGAGGCCACGCCTTGCGCCAATGGAAATGCAAAAGCGAATGCCGCCGCCGCGAGAATCTTCAACAGGCGCAAAACTTGCTCCCCTGTCCTGCTAGTCGTCTTCGCCGAATTTGGCCTCGACCAGCGCCAGCATCGCAGTCATCGCTTCCGCCGCGTCGGCCCCTTCGGCGACAAGCTCGATCTGGCTGCCGATCGGCGCCCCCAGCATCATCAGTCCCATGATCGAGCGCGCATCGACGGATTGCCCATCCTTCGACACGGTGATGCGCGACTGGAAGCGCGCCGCGGCCTCCACCAGTTTGGCGGACGCGCGCGCGTGAAGGCCCTTCTTGTTGACGATCGTGGCGACCGCGCGCCGCCGCGAAGGCTCCTCCATCGGATCAGGCTCCGCCCGCGAGATCGGCTGAGCCTGCGCGCATATACTTGCGTCCGGCGTCGATCGCTTCCTTGACGGCCTGCTCGAGCGGAAGGCGTCCGCGGATGTCGACCAGTTTGATCAGGCTCGGAAGGTTCGCGCCGGCCAGCACCTCGACTTTGCCGCGTTCCAACAGCGTAAGCGCCAGATTGCAGGGTGTGCCGCCATACATGTCGGTGGCGATGACAACGCCGCTGCCCATGTCCACAGCTTTCGCCGCAGCAGCGATTTCGCGTTGGCGGCGCTCAATGTCGTCCTCAGGGCCGATGCAGACGGCGCGCAAATGCGTTTGCGGGCCGACCATGTGCTCCATCGCAGCGATGATCTCCTGCGCGAGGCGCCCATGGGTAACGAGAACGATTCCAATCATGACGAAAGCCAAACCCCACCGCGCCGCGAACGATAGCAATTCATGCGCGCGAGAAAAGGGTAATTAGGGGTTGCGGTGCTCACGGAAAAGTGCCTTGGAAAACGCCGCCGCGGCAATCGCGACTTTCGCAGGCGCCGAAGCTTCGAACGGCGCGAGCCAGATCAGCGGCGGCCGTTCATCTTCGGAGAGCGCGAACTCCGGCGGGGTCATGTAACGCTCCGCCTGCGGCAGGCGCGGGACGTAACCTTCCTCCATCATTTCCACTGCGAGCGCGATGCGCGCTTCGGGCGCAAAGGGCAGCGCGATGATGCCGGCCCCCCTCACTTCGATCAGGCCCGCGAGCGATTGCGGCGCGCGCGCATAGAGCGCGCCTTCACGCGCCGAAATTTCGCAGCGATCGTCGGCGACCAGCTTTGCACCACGCTCGATAAGGCGCAGGGCGAGGTCGGATTTGCCTTTGCCGCTTTCGCCCAACAGCAGAACGCCGGCATCCTCCGGCGCTCCGAAAGCCTTCGCCGCGCCAGCGAGCAGCACGCAGGAGGCGTGAATATTGACCATGTCTCTTATGTGGCCCTTGTGAGCGGCAATTCAACGGTAAAGCGCGCGCCGCGCGGATCGCGGTTTTCCGCCCAGATCCGGCCGCCAACGCCATTCACGATCTGTCGCGCGATGGATAGTCCGAGCCCGGAATTCTTGCCGAAGCCATGTTCGGTCGGGCGTTCGGTATAGAAGCGCTCGAATACCGACTCCAGATTGTCTGGCGGAATGACGGGGCCTTCATCGGCAACGCTGATGAGCGCCTTGTTGCCTTCCCGGCGCGCGGTGATGCTGACGACGCCATTGTCGGGGCTGAACGACACTGCGTTGTCGATGAGATTGCGAAAGATTTGTCCGAGCCGTTCGTCGCGGCCGATCACGGCGGCGTCAGGCGGCAGATCCTGTGCAAGGGATAGCGCGATTCCGCGCGGCAGTTCCATGAACTTGTACACCTCGACGATGGTCTCGAGCAGATGGGCGAGATCGACGCGTTCCGGCGTTTCGCGACTTAGCTCGGCGTCCAGGCGCGAAGCATCGGAGATGTCGCTGATGAGGCGGTCGATCCGGCGGACATCGTTTCGCACGACTTCCATGAGCTTTTCGCGCGCGGCATCGTCCTTGGCGCGGTTGAACATCTCAATGGCGCTCTTGAGCGAGGTCAGGGGGTTTTTCAGCTCATGCGCCACGTCGGCGGCGAAGCTTTCGATGGCATCGATGCGGTCGTAGAGCGCGCGCGTCATGGTGGAGAGGCTTTCGGAAAGCTCACCGATCTCGTCATGCCGGTCGCGGAAGCGCGGTATCGTTTCGCGGCTTGCCCGTCCGCTGCGGACCCGGTCTGCGGCCTCCGCCAGCCGGCGGATGGGCTCCGCGATGAATCCGGCCAGATAAAGCGAGGAGAGCAGCATCACGATCAGCGCCACGGCAAAGACCTCGATCAGCGTCACCCGCTCTTCGCGAATGATGTCGTCGATGTCGCCGCCTTCGGTGGACACCATCAGCACGCCATAGATCGCCTTGAACCGCTGGATGGGTACGGCGACCGAAAGCACCATTCGGTTGCGCTCGTCTACGCGTTCGGCGGTTTCCGTTTCGCCGCTGAGCGCCGCGTTCACTTCGGAATAGACGCGGCCGTCGGTTCCCGCCTCGAAATAGGGCTGCAGCCGAGCGAAGGGCCGGATACCCATCACGCCATCGAAGATGCGCTTCCATTTTTGGTCGACCTGACTCCAGAAATCCAGAGGCGGCAGGACTTCCGTCTGGACGACATTGCGCGGCAGCAGTTCGCGCGTGTCGGTAATCAATTGGCCGGCCGTATCGTAAAGACGCGCGCGCAGCTTGGTCGGCGCGATGAGCTGGCGCAGCAGGGACTCCGCATCCTCTTCCTTGAGCCGGTGCGTGTCCTGATTGGTGGTGTATTCCGCCAACGTGCCGGCGACGATGAGTGCCTGCTGGCGGATGCCGCTGACGCGTTCATCGATCAGGCTGCGGCCGCTCGTCTGCACCAGCAGCACGCCGCCGATGAGGATGACGAGTGCGACGGCATTGAAGAAGATGATGCGCCGGGTGAGGGCGGAGAACCGCGGGAAGCTTGCGGGCGTTTCGAAAGCCACGCTCTGCCACTATTCCTTGTAACGATAGCCGACGCCGTAGAGCGTTTCGATGGCGTCAAAATTGTCGTCGATCGCCTTGAACTTCTTGCGCAACCGCTTGATGTGGCTGTCGATAGTGCGGTCATCGACATAAACCTGATCGTCGTAGGCGGCGTCCATAAGGTTGTCGCGGCTCTTCACGAATCCGGGGCGCTGGGCGAGGCATTGCAATATCAGGAACTCGGTCACCGTGAGACGGACCGGCTTTCCGTCCCAGGTGCATTCATGGCGTTGCGGATCCAGCGCCAGCTTGCCGCGCACCAGCGCTTCCTTCTTGGGTTCGCCGTTTGCGGATGGGGCTTGCTTGTGGCCTTCGTTGCGGCGGAGCACCGCCTTCACCCGCTCCAGCAGCAGCCGCTGGGAAAAGGGTTTGCGGATGTAGTCGTCCGCGCCGGCATTGAGGCCCATGAGTTCGTCGATCTCCTCGTCCTTGGAGGTGAGGAAGATCACCGGGAGGTCGCCCGTCTGGCGCAGGCGGCGCAGAAGCTCCAGTCCGTCCATGCGCGGCATCTTGATGTCCAGGATGGCCAGGTCAGGCGGCGAGGCGGAAAGGCCGGTCAGCGCGGCGGCGCCGTCGGAGAAAGTCTTTACTTGATAGCCTTCCTGCTCCAGCAACATGCTGACCGAGGTCAGGATATTCTTGTCGTCATCCACCAGTGCAATCGTCGCCATGATTCCTGCCCGAAAACAGCGCTGCTAATATAAAGACCCATGCCGCAAAGCCAAATCATCTCCGAAGCCGCGAAATCCTACGATCCACGGCGCTTCCAGACGACGGTGCCCTATTATGAGCGCTATCGGCTGGGCTATCCCGATCTGCTGATCCGGCGTGTGGTCGAACGGGTCGGGCTCAAGCCGGGCGACGCCGTAATGGACCTCGGCTGCGGGCCCGGACTGGTCGCGATCCCCTTCGCGAGAGCGGGCATGGCGGTCACCGGCGTCGATCCGGAGCCGGCGATGCTCGAATCCGCGCGTGCCGCCGCCGATACGGCGGGTGTGAAGCTCGATCTGCGGCAGGGAAGTTCGTTCGATCTGCCCGGGGGCATCGGCCCGTTCCGCGTAGTGACGATGGGCCGCTCGTTCCACTGGATGGATCGCGAGGCCACGTTGGGTTTGTTGGATGGGCTGATCGCACCAGGTGGCGCCGCGGTCCTGATGCACGATATTCACACCAAGACGGCAGAAAACCGCTGGCGGCGAGTGTTGCACGAACTCGGCAATGACTATGGCCGCGACGAATCGTTCCACGTCGTCGCGCGCGGACAGGATGACTTCCGTGCGCATGAATCGGTGCTGCTGAATTCCAGCTTCTCGCGTGTGGAGACGTTGGGCGTTTTCGTGCGGCGCGCTTTGACGGCGGACGACATTGTGGGGCTGGCGTTCTCGCTCTCCACAAGCGCGCCGCAGAAACTTGGCGCGCGCATGGGCGAATTCGAGGCCCGGTTGCGGGCGAAGCTGACAGAGCTTTCACCGGACGGCCGTTTTGAGGAGATCGCGGAGATGACCGCAGTTGTCGCGACGCGGGAATCCGCATGATCGCTGCGCAAGAGACCATCGCGCGCTGGCGAAGCTTCGAGCGCACAAAATATTACGATCTCGCGCTGGCGTTCCCACTCGTGGCCTTCTATTCGGATCGCCTGTGGGAGCGCCTTCCGGACTTTCGCGACGCGCTATCCACGGCGCTTGCGGCGCCCGATTTGCTCAACACCCTTCAACTCATATCGGAAATCGGCGTCTTCGCATTCGTCTTCCTGGTGATCGTCATGCTGATTCTCCGCGTCCCACCCGTGGCGAAGGCGAAAGGCCTGATGCCGCGCATCGCCGGCTTCATCGGCACATTCGCGACGCTGCTTTATCTCGCAATCGAGCCCGTCGATTTGAGTCTGCCCTGGCAGATCGCGGCAACGGTGCTAAGCGTCGTGGGCAGCCTTTTCGGCGCTTATTGCGTTTTCTGGCTGGGACGCAGCTTCAGTATCATGGCCGAGGCGCGGCTGCTGCGAACGCGGGGCGCCTATGCCTTCGTGCGGCATCCGCTTTATCTCGCGGAGGAGTTCATCGTCGCGAGCGCGGCGATCCAGTACCGGCAGCCCTGGGCGATCCTGATCGCGCTGGTGCAATTGGGTTTCCAGCTGTGGCGAATTCGCAATGAAGAGGCGGTGCTGCGCCAGACTTTTCCGGAATACGACGCCTACGCGGCCAAGACCGCGCGGCTCCTTCCCGGACTGTGGTGAGGTTCAGACGAACTCGACCTTGAGTATTTCGTAGGAGCGCGCGCCGCCCGGTGCAGCCACTTCCACGCTATCGCCCTTGCTCTTGCCGATGAGTGCGCGGGAAATGGGCGAAGAGATCGAGATCTTGCCCTTCTTGATGTCGGATTCGTGGTCGCCGACGATCTGATATTTCTTCTTCTCGTCGGTGTCTTCGTCGACCAGCGTGACGGTGGCGCCGAATTTGATGGTGTTGCCGGACAGCTTTGACACGTCGATCACGTCGGCGCGGCCGATCATGTCCTCGAGTTCCATGACCCGGCCTTCGATGAAACCCTGGCGCTCTTTCGCCGCGTGATATTCCGCATTCTCCGAAAGGTCTCCATGGGCGCGCGCTTCCGCGATCGCCTTGATGATTTCGTGGCGCTCCACGTTCTTGAGCTGGTTGAGCTCGTCTTCGAGGGCCTTGTAGCCCGCGGCGGTCATCGGAATGCGTTCCATGGCACTATCAACGCCTTTAAGTGTCAAAAGGGCTCCTTCCGGCCGGGTTGAGGCCGGATCGGACGCCAATGATTTGCTAAGTACTTGTTACGCCTGGACTTTCTTCATTGCCCAATCAGCGATCACAGCACGAATTGTAGGACCGGAGAGAGGCTACTTCAAGGGAGCCTTCCTGCTGCGTACCAGCGGCCGGAATGACGGGGGCCGCACGAGCGGCTATGAAGGAAGCGCGATATGTCCGGCTCAGGCGTAGTTCCGTTCCATCGGAAAGGTGCAGTCCGGCATCCCCCGCGCCGAGCGGGGCGAGCGCGCGCACACGATCGAGCGCCACGATGACGCGCCGGTGAATGCGCACAAATCGTTGCGGATCGAGCTTCGCTTCGAGCGCGGCGAGGCCCATGCGCAGCAGGTACGTATCCCGTCCGCAATGCAGCGCGAGATAATTGCCCTGGGATTCGATCCAATCGACATCACGGAGATCGACGCGAAACTCGCGGCCGCGCGTTTTGACGTCGATATAGGCCAGATAGCTCTCTCCAACCGTTGGGCCGGCCCCTTCATCCCCGGCGATCCGGCGGAAAATCCGCGCATGCGCCAGCGCTGTGAAACCCGCCGTGCAGAACGCGACCAGAGGCCCATTCCCTTCCAGTTCCTGAGGCAGCGCTGTCAGGAATGGGCGATGTTCGGCCGGCAAGAACCAGTCCGCCAGCACGCATGAGATTGCGACGAGCACGGCAGCGATTCCGATGCAGCTGGCGATCTGGATCGCGCCGTTGCGCCATGTCTTCTGTCCTTCGACGGGAAACCGCCGGACCATGGCGAGCAGGACAGGGCCCGAGCACGCGCCAAGCAGGCTCGCGCCGAGGATGCGCAGGAACTCCTGGCCGGGATCGAGTCGTCCGCCCGTATTCATGATGTTTCCGGGCTCGAGCGCGAGCAGGAACAGCAGCCAATAGACGAAAGCCACCATCAATGCGCGTGGGGGCCGAAGGCTGATATTTGTGAACGCTCTCATCTATTCCACCTTGTTCATGCTCCAAATCTGGGATGCAGCCGCCGCAAGGTCCAGTTCGGACGCAATTTGTGACCAGCCGAACTGTGTCCGGTGCAGGCCGAACCGCGCGCGCCTTGCCCATTCCGGCCCGAGCTTGCATCTCGGTGAGACGGGCAAGGAGATGGGCGATGCACAGGATTGGTACAGTTTTGGCGGCGTTCGCCCTGTGGATAACACCGGCTGTTGCGGGTCCGGTCGAGACTCAATCCGGGTTGGTCGCGGGCGTCCGAATGGGCGATCTGACAGTTTACAAGGGCGTCCCGTTTGCCGCGCCCCCGATCGGTGCGTTGCGTTGGCGCCCGCCGCAAGCACCCCCGGCCTGGCAGGGGGTGCGCAAGGCGGACAGCTTTGCCCCGGCCTGCATGCAGTCGGGCGTCTCCATGCCGGGAGAAACACCTCCAAGGACGAGCGAGGATTGCCTTTATCTCAATATCTGGGCGCCCGCTCGGGGTAGCAGACATGCCGTAATGGTGTGGATCTATGGCGGCGGCTTCTCTAATGGCTCCGCTGCAATGCCGCTCTATTGGGGCGACGAGCTGGCGCGGAAGGGCATCGTCGCCGTCACGTTCGGGTACAGGCTCGGCCCCTTCGGTTTTCTCGCGCTGCCCGAACTGACGAAAGAGTCGCCGTTCCGGTCCTCCGGCAACTACGGGCTCATGGACCAGATTGCCGCGCTCGAATGGGTGCATGACAACATCGCGGCATTCGGCGGCGATCCGGCGCGGGTGACTGTTGCCGGGCAATCCGCCGGCGCGGCTTCCGTCAGCATTCTCATGGCATCGCCCTTGGCGAAGGGTTTGTTCCGTGGCGCCATCGCGGAAAGCGGCGGCATGTTCGAGCCGCTTCAACTGGCGCCCAGCTATACGCTCGCCAACGCCGAACGCGACGGTGAAGCCTTCGAGAAGAAGCTCGGCGCTAGCTCGCTCGCGCAGTTGCGTGCGTTACCGGCGAGCGCTTTGCTCAAGCCGCAAGCCGGCTTTCATCCCGTGCTTGAGCCACACGTGATGCCGTTGTCGCCTTATGACGCATTCGCGCAAGGCAAGCAGAATGACGTTCCGATTTTGATCGGCTCCAACGCCAATGAGGCAGGCTCACTTATCCCTGATATTGCGAGCGTGAAAGCTTCAACGTTTGAATCCGATATCTTGAAAGCGTGGGGACCGCTTCCGCCGGCGCTGTTTGCGGCCTATCCGCATGCCACCGATGCCGAGGCGCGGCGGGCGAGGCTGGATTTCGAGCGCGATCTGCGTTTCGGTTGGGACATGTGGGCGTGGGCGCGCCTGGAAAGCGCGACCGGATTCAAACCAGTCTACTACTACCACTTCACGCATGTGCCGCCGTTTCCGAAAGGCTCGATCTATCAGGACTGGGGCGCGAGCCATTACGCGGAGCTGTTCTATGTTTTCGGGCATCTCGCGCAGGAACCGTGGTCTTGGGCCAGCGCCGACCGCAAACTGGCCGGCACGATGACGGATTATTGGGTGAACTTCGTGAAATCGGGAAATCCGAACGCCGAGGGCGATCCGCCTTGGCCGCGCTTCGACCGCTCGGGCAAGGTTCTCTATCTCGATGAGCCGATCACCGTTGGCGGCGTCGCCGATCTGAAGACGCTCAGCGTGTTCGATGCGGTCTATGCGAACGTGCGCGGCGCGGCGCTTCCGGAAAAGAGGAATTAGAAGCGCGCAGCGCTTGCGGCGCTAGTTGTAGCTCTGCAAAGGCGCTACTTCGAGCGATCCCTCGCGCAGCGCCCGTATGGCTTGTGTGGCCGCGGCCGCGCCGGCGATGGTCGTGTAATAGGGAACCTTCTGCTGCAGAGTCGTGCGGCGGATGGAGAAGGAATCCGAGAGACTTTGAGAGCCTTCCGTGGTGTTGAAGACGAGCTGCACCTCGCCGTTCTTGATCGCATCCACCACATGCGGGCGGCCTTCCAGCACCTTGTTCACCTGTTTCACCTCGAGGCCGTTCTCGCGCAGGAACTTCGCCGTGCCGCGCGTGGCGATGATCTCGAAACCCATGTCGAGAAGATCGCGGGCCGGCTGGAGCGTATAGTCCTTGTCGGTGTCCTTCACCGAAATGAACACCGTGCCGGACAGCGGCAGCTTGTGGCCGGCGCCCACCTGGCTTTTCGCAAAGGCGCGCCCGAAATTCTCGTCGAGGCCCATGACTTCGCCGGTCGATTTCATTTCCGGACCGAGCACCACATCCACGCCGGGGAAGCGGTTGAACGGCATCACCGCCTCCTTCACCGCAATGTGGTTCGGGTTGGGCTTCTTGAGGTTGAACGACTTCAGCTTCTCGCCTGCCATGACGCGCGCTGCGATGGCGGCGACGGGCAGGCCGATGGCCTTGGCCACGAAG
>JBQCFD010000019.1:0-4889 GCA_051959625.1 Rhizomicrobium sp. | reverse complement strand
CTGGTAGTGGCGGCCGTGGGCGAAAGGCTTCTGGCGCGGCGATACAACGAATTGGACGGCCATCCCGGGATTGCGGTCCTCACGGCCCAATCTGTGGACCCGACCGCGCTGGTCGAACCGGTTATCGTGGCCCATGAGCGCAAGAATTGCCGCAAGATCGTGGGCACATTGTTCCTAGGCCGGCAAATCGCGGTCGGGGCTGGCGATCCCAAGCACGAGGTGACGTCGCTGCCCGACGCGGTGTCCGTAAAAAAGGCGCTGGACGGATCGAGGCTGTTTGGGGTCAAAGGCCGCAGCGCCGAGCCCATTGCGCTCGACGGACAGTTTTTGATCACCCGTGCGCCGGTGACCGGCCTGGCCAACATGAAATCCTTTGACGGGCGCGCCGTGGTGGCCATCGACGACGCCGGGACGCCATATTTCAAGCGCCTCAGGTGGGGAGCCAAAGTCGTAGTTCTCGAAAGTCTCAATCCGGACGGCAGTACGCCGAGCGAGGTTTTGGGGTTGGACGATAGCTTAGGCATGCCGCAACTCACCCAGATTCTGGAAGTCGTCGGCGTTCTCTTCGAGCTTCCCAGTATCGGAACGAGTTGATGGAGGGCTCACCTTTTGAGCATGCCATCCGCCTCAAATAGTAAAAAAAAGAAGCTCTTGGTGATATTGGGAGCGGGAACGTCGGTTGCGTGCGGAATGCCATCCGTAAACGACATAGACAGACTCATGATCGGATGGAGCCCGCAGTTTGAGAAGCTGCCCACATTTCCTGTCGGATGTGTTGGAGATGGCGCGTTCAACGATTTATGGAAAATCGTCGAGAGATACATGCAGAGGAATCCGCGACCTCAATTGGGGTTGCAAGTGAATTTCGAACGTGTTCTCGGCGAAATGACTTCGTTGGCAAGTTGGATCACGCCAAGCCCATTCGGAAACGCGCTGCACGACGCGGTGGCAGATCCCGGCACGAGCAAATCGCTGATCTGGGCAAATTGCAAAGAGGGAAACTTTTCTAAACGCCACCTTCTAATTGAACAGCAAGCGGCGCTGCTAAAGCTTCTGGCAAAACACATGCGCAAGCAATGCGCCGTGTTTGACGAAAATTCCAAAACATTTGCGAGCTACAGAAAGATATTCGAACAACTCGCCGATGCGTTTGACATAGGTATTTACACACTCAATTACGACAACTTGGCAATAAAGGCGCGTCCGGCGCCGTATGCTGGATTCGCTGGCGGGAAGTTTGACGCGCGCGGCGTGTTTTCACGAACGGACTGGAATTTCGTTTACCATCTTCACGGCAGCATCCACTACTCGCTAACCGGATTGGTGTCTCAAAACGAAGTAAGTTGGATCGACGATCTCTCAGGTGATTTTGAAGATAGTCGAGAGCTAATGGCGAATATGGCCTCCGGTTTTGTACCGATCATCCCGACAACCTTGATCGCAGGGGGCTACAAACTCGATCAATTGCTATCTGACCCATCGCAAGCGCTGTATTCATCGCTAGTGCGGCATGTTCACGAAGCCGATGCTATAATTGTCGCAGGATACGGATTCGGTGACGTCCACGTGAATCGAGCGCTAAAAAATACGTTTGACGCATTCCTTTACAACCCCGCCGATCGTCCGCCTGTCGCAGTCCTCACAAAGACCTCGCCGCCCACAATGACGATTGGTGAGCGAGAAGGACACGAATTTTTCGCATGGGAACTTACACATTCAATCAACGCACGCTTTGGTAAAATTGGAGCGGAAAATCCAACACCTCCGATTTCGGAGTTACTGGCGGAGAAGCGGTTTGAATATTCAGCGAATACGAGAGCTGCGGTTTGGCATGGCGGATTTCTTGAGATTGAAAGCCGCATGAACGAGTTGATCGCCTTTCTTTCCACATGAATTGGCGATGGCGATTTAGTCAGCGGAAATTCGACCCTTTACAGTGACTCAAGCCGTCGCCGTTTCTATTTCTACCGTCTTGCATAGTCTTGCAAACGTAGCTCCGCCAACCACCGCGCCACCGAGTACGGCAAGCGCGTGTTGCCAAAAGTCCGACGTCAATCCCATCGCGGAGAGGTCGAACGCCGCGCCGTAACCGGCGAGGACCGCCGGCGCGACAAACGCAGCAACGACAGCGATGCGCAGCGGTCCCGGACGGCTGGAAACGAGAACAATATGACCGATGCCGAAGACGATCCCGCCCACCACAAATCCGCCGATGATCGCAGCAACGGATCCAACACCCCATTCCATGAGCTGATAACCGGCGCAGATACCCAGGCCGACAGGAAGCGCATAAACGGCGGCGCTGTAAAGCAGCACGCACAGCGCGCCTATTCCCAAAACAGTCATCAACAAACCAAACACCATCGCAAGCCTCCATCGGCGAATCCACTGTCTCATGCCGTGAAGCACGTTTCCGGTCCGCCATGTTTGAAGTCATCGTGGATTCTACGCTCGTTGCGATTGGATTCCAGAAAATTCGTACACGGAACCGAATAACGTGATGGATGACGAAAGCGTCAGCCGTCACAATCAACTTTGATCCAACATAATGGTCATTTCGATTTCGTTCTCGCGCATGGATGCTCTCGCCACAGAAACGCGAGCGGCATTTTATGACCCCCACCAAGTTTTTGTTCGGACAGATCGCGGTCGTATTCGCGATCGTACTGTTTGGTGTCTGGTTTGCGACAGAGTGGACAGCCGCGGCGCTCGACTTTCAGCGCCAGCTCGGTGCGCCGTGGTTCGTGCTCTTGGGTGTGCCTGTCTATCTGCCGTGGCGATTGTTCGAATGGTGGTATGCCTATGACGCCTATGCGCCGCATATCTTCAACACTGGCGGCATCATTGCGGCGTCCAGCGGTTTTCTCGGGATAGCGGTCGCGATTGCTGGCTCGTTGTGGCGGGCACGACAAAGCAATCTCGTCACGACCTATGGTTCATCGCGCTGGGCGTTTGCTGGCGAGATCGAACGCGCAGGATTGTTTCGTCCCAAGGGCGTCTTCCTCGGTCAGCTCGATGGCAATTATCTACGCCATGACGGTCCCGAACATGTCATGGCCTTTGCGCCGACCAGAAGCGGCAAAGGCGTTGGGCTCGTCATCCCGACCTTGCTGTCATGGACTCAAAGCGTCGTTGTCCACGACATCAAGGGCGAGAACTGGCAGTTGACCGCCGGCTGGCGCGCAAAGTTCTCGCATTGCCTGTTGTTCAATCCGACCGATGCGCGTTCCGCGCGTTACAATCCGCTGCTCGAAGTGCGCAAAGGCGCCGACGAAGTGCGCGATGTGCAGAACATCGCCGATATTTTGGTCGATCCCGAAGGCGCACTGGAACGCCGCTCCCATTGGGAGAAGACCAGCCATTCGCTTCTCGTCGGCGCCATCCTGCATGTGCTCTATGCCGAGGAAGAAAAGACCCTGGCGCGGGTTGCGAGCTTTCTGTCCGATCCGCGACGGTCCTTTGAAGCCACGTTGCGCGCCATGATGGCGACCAACCATCTGGGCACGACAGAACGTCCCGTCGTGCATCCGGTGGTCGCATCGGCCGCTCGCGAAGTGCTGAACAAATCGGAAAACGAGCGCAGCGGCGTTCTCTCCACAGCCATGTCGTTTCTGGGTCTTTATCGCGATCCGACCGTCGCGGCGACGACAGCCGCTTGCGACTGGCGCATCGCGGACCTGGTGGATGCCAAAGAAGCGGTCTCCCTCTATCTGGTCATTCCACCATCCGACATTTCGCGGACAAAACCGCTTGTCCGTCTGGTGTTGAATCAGATTGGCCGGCGTTTGACGGAACGACTGGAAGGCGATCCCGGCAAGCGCAGCCGCCACCAACTCCTGATGATGCTGGACGAGTTTCCGGCGCTGGGGCGGCTGGACTTCTTCGAAGCCGAACTGGCCTTCATGGCCGGTTATGGCATCCGCGCCTTCCTGATCGCGCAATCCCTCAACCAGATCTCGAAGGCCTATGGCGAGAACAACGCGATCCTCGACAATTGCCATGTCCGCGTTGCGTTTTCCTCCAACGACGAACGCACCGCCAAACGCATCTCCGACGCGCTCGGCACCGCCACCGAACTGCGCGCCCAGCGCAACTATGCCGGCCATCGTCTGTCGCCCTGGCTGAGCCACGTCATGGTCAGCCGACAGGAAACGGCGCGTCCGCTTCTGACACCGGGCGAAGTCATGCAATTGCCGCCCAAGGACGAGCTTGTTCTCGTCTCCGGCATGGCGCCGATCCGCGCCAAGAAGCTGCGCTATTATGAAGATCGGAATTTCATCACGCGGATTCTTCCAGCGCCCGAACTCGTCAACGGTCCTTATCCCGATCGCCCGGCCGTGCGGCCCGACGACTGGAGCGGTCAGGTGCGTGGCACCGACGAGCGGCTTCAGAAGCAGGTCGAAGAAGAAGTCGGTTCCGGTGAACCGGCGGGCGACGGCGGTGCGCAACGTCAGCGCACGCCCGGAGACGAAAAGCCCGCACGCCGCAATACGCGCAAGCCGCAGCAGCAGGAATTGATCTTCGGCAAGACCGACCGTGACGCACAAGCAGACGAAGAACTCGCCCGCAATGTGAGGCGCACGCACGCGATGAACAATGGCGATCCGCATAAACGCGGCCGCGACGATCTTCTTCCATCGTTTTGAGGCCGCCGATGAAATCCCGCCACCATTTCTACATCGAGCGCGAGTTGATGAAGCGGCTCAATCAACTCGCCGAAAAGCCGGGCGTCACGCGCTCGGCCATTCTGGAAGAGGGCTTGCGCGCCTATCTCGACCGCCGCGGCGCCTCCGAACTCGACGACAAGTTCAAGCACCGGCTCGACCGGTTCAGCCTTCAGCTCGGCCGCATCGAACGGGACATCGGCATCGTGATGGAAAGCCTGGCGC
>JBQCFD010000018.1:0-8105 GCA_051959625.1 Rhizomicrobium sp. | reverse complement strand
CACCATGGGCAACGCCAAGCCGCACGGCGGACGCACCGGCCTGCCGGCCTATTTCCTGATCGCCCGGGCCGGTCGCGTGCGCGCGTCAAATTAGGGCGCGCACGCGAACGACCAATGGAGCGTAGATGAAATGCTGGCGCTCGCGCGCTAGCTATTCCGCGGCGATGGTTTCCAGCGCCGGGTAGTCGGTATAGCCGCGCGGTCCCGCCGAGTAGAATGTTTTTGCGTCCCACTGGTTGAGCGGCGCACCCAGTTTGAACCGCGACTCGAGATCGGGATTGGCGATATAGAGCTTGCCGAAGGCGACCGCATCCGCGATGCCCGACGCGAGCGCGGCTTCCGCACTCTCCTTCGTGAACCCTTCATTGGCGACATAGACGCCACCGAATGCTTCCTTGAGCGCGAGGCCGATACTATCTGCGGCCTGGTGTTCGCGCGCGCACAGGAAGGCGAGCTTGCGCTTGCCCAACTCCTTCGCGACGTAGGTGAACGTGGCTCTGAGATCGCTGTCGCCCATGGTGTGGGAGTCGCCGCGCGGCGCGATGTGCATGCCGACGCGATCTGCTCCCCACACATCGCATACGGCATCGGTGACTTCGAGCATGAGCCGGGCGCGCTTCTCGCGGCTGCCGCCATAGGCATCGGAACGATGATTGACGCTATCCTGCAGGAATTGATCGAGCAGATAGCCGTTCGCGCCGTGAATCTCCACGCCGTCGAAGCCAGCCTTCCTGGCGTTCTCGGCGCCCTTCTTGTAGGCCGCGATGACGCCCGGAATCTCGCTCGTCTCAAGCGCACGCGGCACGCCATAGTCGCGCTCGGGCCGCAGCAGGCTCACATGGCCCTTTGCCGCGATCGCGCTGGCCGAAACCGGCTGCCTGCCATCGAGGAAATAAGGATCGGAAATCCGGCCTACATGCCAGAGCTGCAGGAAGATGTGTCCGCCCTTTTTGTGCACGGCCTCGACGATCGGCTTCCAGCCCTCGGTCTGTTCGTCCGACCAGATACCCGGGGTGTTCGGATACCCCACGCCCATCGGGTCGACCGACGTGGCTTCCGTCATGATGAGGCCCGCGCCCGCACGTTGCGCATAATATTCGATGGCGAGCGGCGCGGGCACGCGGCTGCCTTCGAGCGCGCGCGTGCGCGTGAGCGGCGCCATCCAGATGCGATTGGGCAAGGTGAGAGCGCCCACTTCGATGGGATCGAACAGTGTCGGCATTGTGAAATTCTCCGGGTATGAATAGCGATCGGCGAGAATTAAGCATCGTCCTCGACATCCGCAACACCGCCGCCGCGCGCAAACAAAAACCCGGCGGATTTCTCCGCCGGGTCGTTGCCGTCACGCTCTACTGCGCTCAGTGATAGTAATGCCAGTGGTGGTAGCGGTCGTAATAACCGCGGCGATGATGGCGGTAATAGTGGTGATGGTAGTAGCGCCCATGGCACCCGCTGGCGCCGACCGAGCGCCCGATCAGGCCGCCGCCGACTGCTCCGACCGCGGTACCCACGAAGCTGCCATGCGTGATCACATTGCCGAGCACACCACCGCCCACGGCACCGACGGCCGTTCCGGTCGCCCTGCGGCCCGAGCAGCCGGCATCCGCAGCCGTCGCCGCTGTGCCAAGCGCAAGAACCGAAATCGCGAGCACTTTTGCGAATCGCATAAGCATCGAAGCTCTCCTCATCTGTTCCGGACGCATCGCATCCTGGACTCCCCGTCCGTATGCAGAACGGATGAGCGGCGGCGAAGTTCCGTCAGCCGAGCCTTGCGACGGCTTCCTTCAGGCGCGCGGCGGCGGCGGCGTACTCCTCGCGCTTCTCGCGTTGTTCGGTGAGCACCTCTTCGGGTGCGCGCGAAACAAACTGTTCGTTGGAAAGCTTGGCGTCGATCCGCCCGACTTCGTCTTCGGCCTTCTTCAATTCCTTCTCGAGGCGCGTGCGCTCCTTCGCGAAATCGATCACATCGCCCAGCGGCAAGCCGACGGTCGCCTCGCCGAGAACGAATTGCGCCGAGCCTTTCGGCAGCGTGTCCGCGGCGTCGGCGGACGACAGGCGAGCCAGTGTCAGAATCACGTCATGGCTGGCCGCGAGCGTCGCTTTGCTTGTCGCGCCAGCGTCTTTCAACACCAGCGCGATCTTGGCCGAAGGCGGAACGTTCATCTCCGCGCGGATCGAGCGAACGCCGGAAACCAGGTCGATGACCCAGTTCATCGCGCGGCTGGCATCCTCGAACTTCGGCAACGTGGAAAGGTCAGGCCATTTCTCCACGATCAGCAACCCGTCGCGCGGTGCTGTGGCGGTGCGCGCCCAAAGCTCTTCGGTAATGAAGGGCATGAAGGGGTGAAGCAACCGGAAGATCGTGTCCCGCACCCACGCGGCGGTGGCGCGCGTCTCCGTCTTTGCCTTCTCGTCGCTGCCGTTGAAGATCGGTTTGGCGATTTCGAGATACCAGTCGCAGAACACGTCGTAGATGAAGTGATAGGCTGCGGCGGCGGCTTCATTGAAGCGCAGGCTTTCGATCTTCGCAGTTACTTCCGCACCCGTGCGCGCCGTTTCCGCCACGATCCATTGGTTGGGCGTGAGGGTGACCTTGGCCGGATCGAAACCAGGGACAACCTCGCAGCCGTTCATCTCGCAGAAGCGCGTGGCGTTCCATAACTTGGTCGCGAAGTTGCGATTGACCTCGACGCGGGAGGGACCGATACGCATGTCGCGGCCCTGCCCGGCGGCGAGCGCCAGCGTGAAGCGCAACGCATCGGCGCCGAATTCGTCGATGAGATCGAGCGGATCGACGACATTGCCCTTCGTCTTGGACATCTTCACACCCTTCTCGTCCAGAACGCGGGTGTGGATGAACGCGGTGCGGAACGGCACGTCGCCCATGAAATGGAGCCCCATCATCATCATGCGGGCGACCCAGAAGAAGATGATGTCGAATCCGGTGACGAGAACCGAGGTCGGGTAGAAGCGCCTCAGCTCCGGCGTGTCGTCCGGCCAGCCCATCGTGGAGAACGGCCACAGCGCGGAGGAGAACCACGTGTCCAGCACGTCCGGGTCGCGCGTCAGCGTTTTGCCGCCGGCGAGCTTGGTCGCTTCATCTTCCGACTCCGCGACGTAGATCTTGCCGTCGGCGTCGTACCACGCCGGAATCTGGTGCCCCCACCAAAGCTGGCGCGAGATGCACCACGGCTGGATGTTGCGCATCCACCCGAAATAGACATTCCGCCACTGCTCCGGAACGATCTGGGTGCGGCCGTCCTCCACCGCCGCGATGGCTTTCTCCGCGAGTGGGGTGACGTTGAGATACCACTGCTCGGTCATCAGCGGTTCGAGCACGACAGTCTTGGTTTTCTCGTCGTGCGGCACCGCGTGTGTGATGGGTTCGATCCTGTCGAGCAGATCGACGGCTTCCAGATCGGCGACGATCTGCTTGCGCGCGACGAAGCGGTCCAGCCCGCGATAGGCTTCCGGCACCGTATCGTTCAACGTGCCGTCCTTGTTGAGGATGTTGATGAGCGGAAGGTTGTGGCGGCGGCCGACCTCGAAGTCGTTGAAGTCGTGGCCCGGCGTGATTTTCACGGCGCCGGTACCCTTCTCGGGATCGGAATGCTCGTCGGCGATGATGGGAATGCGACGGTTGGCGAGCGGCAGGATCGCGAACTTTCCGACCAGATCCTTGTACCGCGGATCGTCCGGATGCACGGCGACGGCCACATCGCCCAGCATCGTTTCCGGGCGCGAGGTGGCGACCATGATGAAGCGCCCCGCCTGACTCTCGATCGGATATTTGAGATACCAGAGGTGCCCCTTCATCTCGATGCTTTCGACTTCGAGATCGGACACGGCGGTCTGCAGCCGCGGGTCCCAGTTCACAAGGCGCTTGTCCTTGTAGATCAGGCCCTGCTTGTAGAGTTCGACGAAGACCTTCAGCACCGCCCGCGAGAGGCCCTCATCCATCGTGAAGCGCTCGCGCGACCAGTCGGCGGAAGCGCCGAGGCGGCGAAGTTGCTGCACGATGGCGCCGCCGGATTCCTCCTTCCACTTCCAAACCGCTTCGAGGAATTTCTCGCGGCCCATCGCGACCCGGCTCTGCTGCTTCTCGGCGAGCTGTCGCTCGACGACGAGCTGGGTCGCGATGCCAGCGTGATCCATGCCCGGCTGCCACAACACATCCTTGCCGCGCATGCGCTCGAACCGCGCCAGTACGTCCTGCAGAGTGTTGTTGAGCGCATGCCCGATGTGCAGCCGCCCCGTCACGTTGGGCGGCGGGATGACGATGGAGAACGCCTCGGCGTCGGGCCGGCGTCCGGGCTTGAATGCGCCCGATGCTTCCCATTGGGCGTAAATGCGCCCTTCCACGGCCTTGGGGTCGAAAGTCTTGTCTAACATGGATGCCTCGTCTTGCCGGGTTCTGGGCAAACCGCCCGGAAGCGTCAAGAGGAGGCCTTCCGGGGAGGTCCTCGCCGCCCCGGCCCGATTGTCTCAGGTCACAAAGGTCAGCGTTTGCCGCGCGCTTTTACGGCGCGGGCTACTTCGTCCCGTACGGCGCCTTCCAGGATCGCCGGGAAATGTTCATCCATCCATTCGCGGATGAGCGGGCGCATGGCTGCGAGCAGCTGGTCCTTCTGGTTGGCCATCCACTGGTCGATATGCGGGCCGACGGACTCGCGCACCGCGCGCTCGAATACCTCTTCGACGGAATTGCCGTCGGTCGCCGTGCTGCGGAAGGTGGAAGCCATGGGTGCCTGCGCCGTAGGTTGCGCATCCTCTTCGAGATCCAGTTTGTTGAACGCCTCGTCGATGGCTTTGCGTGTCTTGTCGGAGAAGATATCCGTGCCGGTGAGCGGCGCTGGCTCTTCGATCGTCTGGAAGATCACTTCGTCCGCGGGCTTCACGGGCTCCAGTTCGGGCGTCGGCTCCGAAATCTGAATCTCCTCCGTCAATTCCAGCACGTCTTCTTCAAGCGCTGTCGCGGCAGGCGCAGGTGTCTCCTCGGGAGCCGGTGCCGGAGTGGGAGCAGGAGCGGCGGCCGCAGGCTGCGCAGGTGCCGGAGATGGCGGTGCAGCTTCAGCGGAATCCTCGGAGATGATCTTCCGGATGGACGCCAGAATCTCTTCCATCGTCGGTTCGTGTTGGGGGCTGCTCGCCATGTTATTCGCTCCGGACGCGGCTTACGCAGATGACCTCTGGACCCTAAGACAGTTGCCGAAAGAAGGAAAGACGAAGTTAACGCGGCCAATGCGGGGACGTATCGTCGAAACCCTTAACGAATCGATGAACGTCAATCGCCGAAGCCGATCCATCGGCTCTGATCGTCTTTGTAGTGGTCCTTGGGATTGTAGACTTTCACGTTCAGCCCGAGTTTTCTGGCCGTCAGATCCCCCGTCGCGGCGAGAAGCTGATAGGCCGCCACATAAGCGTCGCGTTGAGACGACACGACGGCGACTTGGGCGTTCAACAATTCCTGCTGCGCGTTGAGCACGTCGAGGATGGTACGCCCACCCACCTGCTCCTCCTGCTTCACGCCCTGATATGCGGTCTGATCGGAAGCGACTTGCGCCTGATTGGAGACGACTGCGGCTTTCGCCGATTGATAGCTGTTCCATGCGGCTTGCGCTTGCTCGCGGGCCTGGCGGTCGGCGACGGCGATCTGCAATTGCGTCTGGCTGTGCAACTCCTTCGCCTGGCGCACGCCCGCTTCGTCGGCGCCGCCGTCATAGATATTCCACGTGACCTGCCCCAGAACGGCGACGCCTCGCAGTGCGGAGGTCCCGAGACCGGTCGAGACCTGTCCCTTGTCGTACTGGTATTGACCCTGCACGGAGAGCTGCGGCGCAAGCGAGCCGATGGCGTCATCGACGGCGAGATCGGCCGCGCGCTCCGCTTCGCGTGCCGCAATCACGCCGGGATTCTGGCGCGCGCTAATCTCGATCGCCTGCTGCTCGTCGGATGGCAACTTCGGCAGCGCCGGCGCATCTTCGAGTACTTCCGGCTCGCGGCCAATGACCTGAACGAAGATGGCGCGGTCGGAGGCGAGCTGTCCGCGCGCCAGGGTAAGCTGCGCTTCGGCGCCGGCCAGGCGCGCTTGCGATTGCGCCACATCCGTCTTGGTGAGTTCGCCGACTCTGAACTGCTCGGATGTCGCCTGAAGCTGTTTCCTCAATACGTCGACATTGTTTTCCTGCAATTTCACCGATGCGGTGTCGCGCACCACGTTCATGTAGGCCGCGACCGCAGAAAGAAGCAGTTGCTGTTCGTTGTCCGTGAGCTGCGCGCGCCCCTGGCGCACCAACGCTTTCGCGCGGCCCACTTCGGCCACCGTCTTGCCGCCGCGGAAGATCGATTCGGTGACGGTCAGCTGCCCTTGGAGGGGATGCTCGTTGATGCTCGCCGGAGCACCCGCCCCGAAATCGCCGGTGAAGCGCTGCCAGCCATATTGGCCCTGCGCCTGGACATGCGGGAGATAGCCAGCCCTCGCCTGCGCAACGCCCTCGTCGGTCGCCCGCAATGCCGCGCGCTGGGCGTCCAGCGAAGGGTTGGTTTCATAGGCCAGCCCGAGAGCCTCGTTGAGCGTGATGGTCTCGGCCTGCGCGCCCGCGGCAGCGAGCATCAAGGCGCAGGCGGCGACCGCCCCGAAAGCAACCCTCGACATCGGAAAAGCCCCAAACTCTAATTCCAGAACCCCATGTGGGGATTCTAGAAAACAAATCCAACCTTCTGCTTAAACCCGGCAAGAAGGGGTGCATCGGCGTCGAAACCCGCCCGGTTTCCCATGCGGCCGCCCTGCTTCAGGAAAACCTGTGCGTGGCTCTGCCCGTCGGTTTTCACGACGGCCACCAACCGGCCGCCCTCGGCCAACTGAGAGAGAAGCGCGTCGGGCCTGGCCTCGATCGCCCCATTCACGAAAATGACGTCATAGGGGGCTTTGGGTTTGTGGCCCTCTGCCAGGCTGCCCTGAACGACCGTCGCGTTCGCGGCGCCCACGGCGGGAAGGGTTTCAACGGCGACCCGCACCAGATCGGCATCCTGCTCGAGGCCGATCACCCGTGCCGCGATCCGGGATAGCACCGCGGAGGAATAGCCCGTGGCGCACGCGACATCCAAAACCGAGTCGGTCTGCTTTATCTCCGCAAGCTGGAGGAGCTTGGCAAAGGTGCGCGGCTCCAAAAGATAGCGGCCGGGTACGAGTTCAAGGGGCGCATCGGCATAGGCCGTGCTGCGTCGGGGCGCCGGCACAAAGCGTTCGCGCGGGATTTCGCGCAGAGCTTCTTGCACCCGCGAGTCGGTCACGTCGTTCACGCGCACCTGCGACTCGACCATGTTGAGACGCTGGGCAAGATAATCGGGCATGGGACGACTCGCGGCGAAAATGGGCTGGCGGCGGGCTTATACGGCGCGCCCTCGCGTCTTAGCAACGCGGCAGAACTCCGCGGGAAGCGGTTGTTATTGGCCGGTGATCTGCTATAGCCCGCTGCCCTGAGGGCCTCGTGGCGGAGTGGTTACGCAGAGGACTGCAAATCCTTGCACCCCGGTTCGATTCCGGGCGAGGCCTCCAGCTTGCGCTGGGCACAGCGGTGATTGGCTCCGGACGCTCCGAGAGCGCACAGGCCCCGGCTTCGGGCGTGGTTGACGAGCGGACTTCGTCAGGCCGCTTTTCCCCAGCTTAATGGCACCTGGGCCTAGATTTTCCTGTGGAATGCTCCCGACACACCACGTTTAGTGGTCGTGTTAAGGTTTTATTAACCTTACCATGGCACCTTGTACCCGTCTTCCCTTGAAGACACCCCACCATTACCCAACGCCTTGGGGCCAAGCTAACCGCTTGGCCCTTTTTTCTTGCCTCCAGCCCTGCCCCACCTTTTCGCCATACGGTTGAACGCCTGGCGCAAGGCCGAGCGGCCGTACCAGCTTTGTGTTCGGCGGCGGAGCCGGCGGACCGGCGGAAAGTCAATCGAGAGGATCAGGACACCGACCGGGATCATCCAGAAGCCCAGCACTGGAAGAATGGCGAACATTCCGCCGACCAGAAACGCAATGCCGAGCACGACACGCAGCGGTTTCCAACTCGGCAAGGGTATATCGTGCGGGCCGAAGCGAAGTCT
>JBQCFD010000017.1:0-15428 GCA_051959625.1 Rhizomicrobium sp. | reverse complement strand
TGGACGGTTCGGAGCTGGACGAGTTCAAGAAAACCTACGGCACCACGCTCGTCACCGGCTTCGCGCATATCAGCGGCATGCCGGTCGGCATCATCGCCAACAACGGCATTCTGTTCAGCGAGAGCGCGCTGAAAGGCGCGCATTTCATCGAACTGTGCTGCCAGCGCAAAATCCCGCTGCTGTTCCTGCAGAACATCTCCGGCTTCATGGTCGGCAAGAAATACGAGCAGGGCGGCATCGCGAAAGACGGCGCCAAGCTGGTGACGGCGGTGGCCTGCGCGAACGTGCCCAAGATCACGCTCATCATCGGCGGCTCATACGGCGCGGGCAATTACGGCATGTGTGGGAGAGCCTATTCTCCGCGCTTCCTCTTCACCTGGCCGAACTCGCGCATCAGCGTGATGGGCGGCGAACAGGCCGCCAGCGTGCTCGCGACCGTTCATCGCGACGCCGACAAATGGACCCCCGAACAAGCCGAAGCCTTCAAAGCCCCGATCCGCGCCAAATACGAAGAAGAAGGCAACCCTTACTACGCCACCGCGCGCCTGTGGGACGACGGCATCATTGCGCCAAGCGATACGCGGCGGGTTCTCTCTCTTGCTCTATCCGCTTGCCTGAACGCACCCATCGGCGAGACGAAGTTTGGCGTGTTCAGGATGTAGTGATCCACGCCATCGAGGAGGCCAGGGCCAATGCGAACCTCGCTCAAGCGTTTTGTGTTGGGGGTGTCCTTTGCTTTGATCCCTTTGCTCGCAAATGCGGATACGAGTCCAGTTGCTTCACACGGATTCGACGAAGGGCGGCTAAGCCGCGTGCGGGCGCTGCATGATCCGTTGATAACCGGCGATGTGCCTACCTACTACACGCCGGGATATCTCCGAAGGTCCCGCCAGCTGCAAAAATTCATCAGCGGCGAATTGCGATTTTATGAGCGGACGCTTCACGTAGATATGACCCTCTCACTGGCGGTAATCGACAAGAAGCAGTGGCCGCTGGTTGAGCATCAAATTCCCTATTCCATCCCCTCTGTTACCGGCACTCCGCCAGTGGCCTTGATGGCGGCCAATTGGGGTGAGGCACCCGATTTCTTTCCAAAAGCATCCGAGGTCGATCCAGCATTGGTGAAATCCGCAGCCGCCCACGGTGTTGGTTGGATCGATGCGAGTCATTCATCCATGGATCTTGTTGGAGGCCATGAACTCGGGCATGCGCTCGCGGATGCCTACGGGATCGTTCCGGGGACGCGTTGGCTCAACGAGATGTTAGCGACTTACTATTTGTATGCCTATCTCCAGAGCAAGCGGCACGATCTACGGTGGCTAATCGACATCCTTGAAGCCGTAAATCGTGACGGGCAACCGCAGCGCCATGTATCGCTCGACGATTTCGAGAACCAGTACATGACTATCTTGACCAAACAACCCGAGAATTACGGATGGTACCAAGCGCAGTTTCTGGAACTGACGAAAGCAATTTATGCGCATAAAGGCCTGCGGTTTCTGGATGAACTGCGCAAGGCATTTCCGGGCGGTTCCTATAAATTCGCAACTCTTGGCAATGCGGAAACGTTGCGCCGTCTTGATGCCATCGATCCGCAATTTCGGGTCTGGGCTGCTGCCATGTCGGATAAGCCGCAACTGCACTGAAGCCGAGACAGTAGTCCGGCCACGCCGTTTTCTTGCTCCAGGCTACCTCTGCGACAGAAAAAAGGCCCGGATTCCTCCGGACCTCTTTTCCATTGTAAAACGAACTGAATCGTCCACCAATCGGCGCAGGTTGATTTAGTTATGCGGCGGCGTCGATGCCGCGCCGGCGACTGCGCCGGTACCGCCACCGATGGCTGCGCCCACCCCCGCGCCAGGCGCGCATCCGATCGGGAGCGTCACAACACAGCCGATCGCTGCGCCGATGGTAGCACCCGCCACGCCGCCCTTGACCGCGCGCGCGCCCGGATCATCGTGCCAGCGCCCGTCCACGTAATATCCGCGGTCGTCGACAGGGTCGGCGTACCAGTGAATATGCGCATCATGCTGATGGGCGGCGTACCAATCGTCATTGTAGTAGGTGATCGGCTCGTCGGGTCCGTAGGCATACAGCTTGTGGACTCGCCAACAGTCGCCGTCCTGATTGCAGGCGACGTAGGTTTTTTCGACTGTTTGGGCGCTGGATACCGTTGGCATCATCAGCATTGCGCCCGCAATAGCGAGCAACGAACCAAATCCAAGTGCAGTATGAAACTTTCTCATGTCTCACCTTTCTGTGCGGCCCGCGTCCGACAGATACCCGTCCCCCACTAAACGAGGGGAAAAGACGATGGTTCCGGCCACGCTATGCAGTCAGAAGTTCGCGACGATTCTGGCAGGGCAGCGGAGCCTTCATGGAAGCTCATCGGCCGGAACACGCCATTCACTCATGGCGCGCCGCCGCCATCCGTTTTTATGGAATGAGCGAGATCGCAGCGGGACGCTTCAGTTCGCGTGGTAAAACACGCCCACCAGAACCCAGGTCTGCGACCCGTCGATCGAGCCAATCGGAAGCATGACCAGTTCCGGCCTTCGCACTTCCGCGAACATGCCGCGCACGTGGATGCGCTGGAAGACCGGCGCGTCGGTGTCGAGAACCTTTCGGCACGCGGCGATCAGCCCTTGCGCGGGCTCCGGGTCGAACACCTCGGAAATCGTCATGCCCGTCACATCCCGCCCGAGACGTTCCAGCAAGATCATCCCGGCGATGCGGTACCGGAAGTCCGCGCGGTCCACGAAGGGCTCCAGGACCACCAGATGCTTCGTGAACCGCGCGATCGCTTTCGATGGCACGTTGCGCAGCATGGAGAAGCCGCCGGTCTGCCGGCACTCCTGCCAATAGGCGAGGAGGGCAACGGCATCCGCGTGAGAGAGCTCTTCCATCTCCTCGAATCGGATGCTGAGGGATTGACCCGTGACCGGATCGTGCCGCGTTACGGATACCTTGGCGTCGCTCATCAACATGCTCCGAATACGCGGTGGGCGTGACGGAAAAGTCCCGCCCGCGGGCGGTGAACCTGGATGTGCAGGCAACGATATCGTTTGGCGCTTCGCCGGCATTCCGGCGAATCAATGCATTGCTGAATCCGGAGGATGCTGGCCGAACATGCCGGGTCCGTCAACATTCATTCACATTTGAATGAGTGTTTTTCATGCCCGGCAGGCGCATGAGCCGGGCCATGCTTGAGCGCGCGTGTCGGTGGGACGTATGAGTTGGGAGCAAATGGCGCGCCGTTCGTTCGCCATATCACAGGGACACGGCCCAGACATGCTTCGTGACGCCGCCCGCGCCGATTGGCCTGCCATCCTCGCCTTGAACGAAGAATCCGTTCACTTCCTCTCGCCGATGGATGAAGCGAAGCTCCTGCGATGGTCCGCCGCCGCGTCCTGCTTGCGCGTGCTGGAGATCGACGGGCAGATTGCCGCTTTCCTCATGGCCTTCCGCAAAGGCGATGATTATGACGGCGTGAACTTCGCGTGGTTTGCCGCGCGCTACGACGATTTCCTCTATGTCGATCGCATCGTGGTGTCGTCCGCCTTTCGCGGCCACAAGCTGGGCGACCGTCTCTATGACGACATCGAATCTTTCGCCCGCGCACGCGGCATACTCCGCATAACCTGCGAGGTGAACGTCGAGCCGCCCAATCCGATTTCTCTGCGCTTCCACGAAAGGCGCGGCTTCGTAGAAGTGGGAGTGGAAGCCTATGCAGGCAAAACCGTGGCCATGTTGCATCGCCCGCTCTAGACCGCGCGCCGGATCAACGTGATGCCCGCGATCGCGGCCCACAGCACCAGCAGCGCGATGGCAATCATCGTCAGCGATGCTGCCCCCATGATGACCGCGCAGGTCACCGCCGCCATTGTCGCCGCTCCGATCAAGAGGCCCGCCAGCCCGGCGCCCCGCGCCATACGGATCAGTGAAGCGCCCCAGCTGGCCGTGCCCGCGCCTTGCAGAAACAAGCCCATCGGCATCAGGAACTGGATCGCGGTCCCGCACAGGGCGAAAAGGCTGCGCGCCAACGGCAGGCGGTCGGGCGGCGCCGAAAGGTAGCGCACCGCCAGTTGGGGGATCATCAATCCGTCCACAGTCAACGATGCCATTTGGAGCGCCGCGCCTATGGCGAAGAACACCAGGCCTGCAACGGCAAAGGACCGCTGCCAGCCGATGCGCCCGGTGAAGATTGCGTAGCACGCCAGCTCCACCGCGAGCACGCCGATGAACCCGCCGTGCACGATGCCGTTCATGATCTGGTTCGCGGCTTCTTCCTTCAGCACGCCGGCGAAGTCCGTTGCGTGCTCGGCCGGATGATCGAGCAGGAAGGCCATCGCGACGATGGCCGTCGCCACAAGAACCAGTCCCACGCCACGGCGACGATCTGCCGGATTTTCCATGATTGCGCCCTCAAGCTTCTGCTCAAAGCCTAGTTCGTTGAGCGTGCGCGATGCTGGCGGCTTTCGTGTTCTCGTCCATTTCCAGACAATCGCATCCATTTGTCCGCTATCGGCTTGGGAAGCGCCCGCAATCGCGGCAGGATGTGCCATGCCGAAAACCAGGCCAGACCGCCGCACCGAACGCACGCGCCAGGCGTTGACGACCGCCTTCGTCGAACTGGTTCTGACAAAAGGCTACGCGGCCATCAGCGTTGGGGACATCACCGAGGCGGCCAATGTCGGCCGTTCGACCTTCTACATGCACCACAAGAGCAAGATGGACCTGCTGAAGCAGAGCCTGATGCAGCCCTCAGCTGTTTTGTCCGTCATCGTCGGCCATGACGTCCCGCCGGAGATGCTGGTGCAGCAGCTCAGGCATTTTCACGAACAGCGCCGCATCAACAAACCGTTTTTCTCCGAACCCATACGCACTGTCTGGGTGAAATCGCTGGCCAGGCTTATCGAACCGCGACTCGTCAAGCTCATCCGTCAGACGCGCGCGCAACCCTTGCTGCCACCCGAGCTCATCGCCGTGCAGATCGCCGAAGGCCAGATTGCGCTCATCACCCACTGGCTTCTCGGGAGAGCCTCCCTGAGGCCGGAAGCCGTCGCGGAGGCGCTGAAAGCATCCACCCATGCGAGCCTTGCCGCGCTGCTGCGGGTGCCGCCGGACGCGCCGCTGCTGCTAGCGGGTGAGAAGCTTCGCATGATCAAGTCCTGATTGTTTGTCAGCCGAATCAACCTGCTAGCCGTGTCGCCAAAATTTCGCCTGAAAGGGGGACAGTATGGGATAGCATCGGCGGACGAAGGGGTGAATTCGTCATCGCTTGGGGGAATTTCTTATGCACGACGGTATGTATTACCTGAATTGGATTCTCGATTTTTTCCGGCAAGGTTTCGCGCATGTGAATGCGATGCTTGGCCTTCTCATCGCGCTTTATTCGGCCTGGCGTATGTCGGACTGGAAAGATCTCTGGA
The DNA here is from genome assembly GCA_051959625.1 of Rhizomicrobium sp. GTDB lineage: Bacteria > Pseudomonadota > Alphaproteobacteria > Micropepsales > Micropepsaceae > Rhizomicrobium. The sequence continues at coordinate 9,996 of JBQCFD010000017.1, read as the reverse complement.
AGCTCGCGCTGGGGGCGGTGCTCATCCACATCATCGCCATGGTGCTGGTGCCCATGATCGATCACGACGCGCCGTTCCGCCTGCCGCCGCTTCTGGAAGTGACTTTCTGGCAATTCGCGGTCGCGCTCTACCTTGGATACATCGTGGCGGTCGCCGCGCTGTTCTTCGTGAAGACCAATGTCTTCAAAGGCGGCGCAAGCGCGCACGCGCACTGACAACCGGTCACACCATCCGGCGGCGTCTGCAACCGCCGGATGGTCACCGGCGTTTACCGTGCTGAGAGTTCCATAGAGGGGACAAGCCCATGGATTTTCAGCATCTGGTCAACACGACCTGGGATTTCTTCCGCGAAGGTTTTAACCAGGTCAACGCGCTCGAGGGCCTGATCATCGCGCTTATCGCCGCGTTGTTCGTGCCGGCGTGGCGTCGCGTCTGGGCAGTAGCCTTGGGCGCCACGCTCGTCACCATCATCGTCAATGTCATGTTGCCGGTACTGGCGGACCACGCGGCCTTCCGGCTACCGCCGCTCACGGAGCCCCGCTTCTGGCATTTCGTGGCCGCTCTGTTCGTCGGCTACTTGGTCGTCATCGGCGTTTTCTTCTTCCTGAAGCGCCTTTTCCTGCGAGAAGCCCATTAGTTGAAGATTTTCGGACATGGCGGTTATAAACGCCGCCATGTTCTCTTCCCTCCTGATCGCCAATCGCGGCGAAATCGCTGTCCGCGTCATCCGCACCGCCCGCCGCATGGGCCTGCGCACCATAGCCGTCTACTCGGACGCCGACGCGCATGCGCTGCATGTACAGCTGGCGGACGAGGCGGTCCGCATCGGGCCTGCGCCGGTCAGCGAGTCCTATCTGCACGCCGATGCCATTCTTGAGGCCGCGAAACAGACCAAAGCGCAAGCCATTCATCCCGGCTACGGCTTCCTCTCCGAGAATGCGGAGTTTGCGGAAGCCTGTGCCGCCGCCGGAATCATATTTGTCGGCCCACCCGCGAGCGCCATTCGCGCCATGGGCCTCAAGGACCGCGCCAAGGCACTTATGGCCAAAGCCGGCGTCGCCGTGGTGCCCGGCTATCTGGGCGACGACCAGTCCGCGAAGCATCTGGCCAGCGAAGCCGGGAAGATCGGTTATCCGGTTCTCATAAAGGCGGTGGCAGGCGGCGGCGGCAAAGGGATGCGCCGTGTCGATGCCGCGAAGGATTTCGCCGCCGCGCTGGAAGGCGCGCAGCGCGAAGGCCAGTCATCCTTTGGCGACGCGCGCGTGCTAATCGAGAAATACATCACCCGCCCGCGCCACATCGAGATGCAGGTGTTCGGGGATAGCCACGGCAATGTCGTCCACCTGTTCGAGCGTGACTGCTCGCTCCAGCGACGCCACCAGAAGGTGATCGAAGAAGCCACCGCGCCGGGCATGCCGGAAGCGATGCGCAAAGCCATGGGCGAGGCGGCGGTGAAGGCGGCGAAGGCGGTCGGCTATGTGGGTGCCGGAACCATCGAGTTCATCGCGGATGCGTCCGAGGGCCTGAAGGCGGATCGCTTCTGGTTCATGGAAATGAACACGCGCTTGCAGGTGGAGCATCCGGTCACGGAAGCCATCACCGGCTTCGATCTGGTCGAATGGCAGCTGCGCGTCGCGGCGGGCGAGAAGCTTCCAGCCGCGCAGAAGGACATCCATGCTAAGGGCCACGCCGTCGAGGCGCGGCTTTACGCGGAGGACCCGCAGAAGGGATTCCTTCCGTCCATCGGCACGCTGGAGCGACTTTCAATTCCCGATGGCGAAATCCGCGTCGATAGTGGCGTAGAACAGGGCGATACGATCTCGCCGTTCTACGATCCCATGATCGCCAAGGTCATCGCTTATGCGCCGACGCGCGAAGCCGCGATCGCGAAGCTGGCCGATGCCTTGTCGCAGTCACAAATCGCCGGCCTTCGCACCAACAACGCTTTCCTGATCCGCTGCCTGCGCCATCCCGATTTCATCAAAGGCGATATCGACACTGGCTTCATCGGCCGCCACGAAGCCGATCTCATCCCGCATGCTGGAACGCCGCCGGAAGTCCTGTCGGCGGCGGCAGGACAGATACTGCGCGAATACAGCAAAGCTTCGGACGATCCCTGGAACGTGCAGGACAGTTTCCGCCTCTCTGGTTCCACCGGGCAGGCTGCGGAGTTCGTCGTCGAAGACAAGCGCGTGGCCATTCCGTACGCGCCGACCGATGCCGATACGCTGCGACTTTCCAATGGTGATATCGCGGTGATGGATCGCGGCGAGACGTTCACAGTCCGCCCTTACGATCCCTTCGTGGCGGCAGAAAGCGCGGGCGGCGCCAGCGACCGCGTCACCTCCCCCATGCCGGGGAAGATTATCCAGCTTCTCGTCAAGCCGGGCGAGCAAGTGAAGAAGGGCCAGCCGCTGGCGGTGCTGGAAGCCATGAAGATGGAGCACACGCTGGCAGCGCCGGCCGATGCAAAGGTTGCGAGCGTGGATGTCGCGCAAGGCGATCAGGTCAATGACGGCGCCACGGTTGTCCGCTTCGAAACGGCGAAGGCCGCGGAATGACGCTTCATATCATCAAGCTGTGCGTTGGCGCGGATTCCATCGAGGATCTCGCCCAGTGGCAGGCCAAGCGCATCAAGGAGCAGAAAAAGCGCGGCGTGAAGAAGCCCACGCTGATGCATGTCACCCGCATGATGCCGAAGAGGAAAGACGAGGTGCTGGACGGCGGCTCGCTCTACTGGGTGATCAAGGGCCAGATCGCCGTGCGCCAGCAGATCATCGATCTCAAGCCCGTCACCAAGAACGGCACACCGCATTGTGGCATCGTCTATGACAAGGAGCTGGTGCCGGTGAACCGGCGGCACCACCGCGCCTTCCAGGGCTGGCGTTACTTCGACCCCAAGGATGCCCCCGCCGATCTGCGCATCCCCAGGGGCGGCAAAGGGCTGCCGGAGGAATTGCAGGCGGAACTGGTGTCGCTGGGGCTTCTCTAACCACCCCACGCGGCTTTCAAGGCATTGGTGAAGTTCGACCCCAGCACCTTTTCCGCCACCCGCTCCGAATAGCCGCGTTTGAGCAACGCATCGGCGATGATCTCCGACTTCATCGGCGTATTCAGGCCGATGACATATAGCGGGCGGTCTTCTTCTGGCGCAGCAACGCCGGCCTTGTGGCGGGCATCTTCATCCTTCTGGAAAGCGGCCATGGCGGCAGGCGAGGTGTCCCACGGCGCCATCGAACTGTCGCTGCCGATGCCGACATGATCCTCACCGCAAACTTTCAGCGCATGCGTCATATGCGCCATGTAGTCATCCAGCGTTGGCTGCTTGGGACTCGCCGTCAGATAACAAAGGTCGTAGATGCCGACGACGCCACCCTGATCGGCGACAGCTTTCAGAAGATCGTCCGGCTTGTTGCGCGGATGTTGATGGATCGCCGCGCAGCCCGCATGGGTGATGATCGCGGTTTTCTTTGTCGCCTTCAGCGCCTCCAGAGATGTCTTCAGATTGGAATGGCTGAGGTCGAGCGCCACACCATGCTCGTTCATGGCTTCGATGGCTTTGCGGCCGAGATCGGTGAGGCCGCTGTCAGGATCGCCCAGACACCCCATGCCGAATGGCGTGGCGACATTGTAGGTGATCTGCATGACGCGAACGCCGAGACCGCGGAAAGTTTCGATGGTCTCCGGCTTCCCGCCCAGCGGCGTAACGGTTTCGAACGAGAACAGAATGCCAAGCTTGTTTTCCGCTTTGGCGCGCGCGAAATCGGCGTGGTCGCGGATTTGCATCAGATTGTCCGGATAAAGTTCGATCACATATTGGTAGCCTGCGATCTCCGCGACGGTGTCTTCGAAGCTGTTGTCGAATCCGCCGAGCGAGCTTTTCACGGCTGTCACGCCGGAATTGCGCATCATGTCGAAGCGGTCCCGCGGATAGGGTGGATCACCATCCAGGGGCGGATAGGCATTGGCGTCGAACACCAGCGAGCGCTTGTAGAGCGCGCGGCCCGCCGCCGAGACTTGGCTGTCGTCATCCGCGAAAGCCCGAAACGGTGCCGTCGCCAAAGCGGTGGCCGCACCTATGCCCGCCAACACATCCCGTCTGTTCATACGCGACTCCCGACTGCCTCCTCCCGACGCTAGGGGGCGCCTGTTCCGGCTGTCGATATCCCCGTCCGCCCAGCCGTCATGCGGCATCGGTCTATCCGCGAAATAGTCTGGGGAAACTGTTTGAATAAGCTCGGGGGGCATTTTGAGAAATTTCCTGTCCGGGCCCTTGGCCCAGTGGAATTGGGACGGCGGACGCGCCATATAGCCGCCCATGAATTCGTCCCCGCTTCGCGCCGCGATCTCCTCCGCCTATCTGGAAGACGAAGAAGCCGTCACTGAACGCCTGATCGCCAAGGCCCGTCTCTCACCGGAGGAGCGCGCCGCCACCGAGAAGCTGGCGCGCGATCTGGTCCAGCGCATCCGCGAGACGCGCGGCGAGCAGACCGGCGTCGACTCTCTCATGCAGGAATACGCGCTCTCCACGCAGGAGGGCGTCGTCCTGATGTGCCTCGCGGAATCGCTGTTGCGCGTGCCGGACGCCGCCACCGCCGACAAGCTCATCAAGGATAAGATCGGCAGCGCCGACTGGGACAAGCACAAGGGCCAGTCCGACTCCATGTTCGTGAATGCCTCGACCTGGGCGCTGATGCTGACAGGCCGCGTCGTGAAACTGGACACGACGGCGAGCTGGGACTTTGAAGGCATTCTGCGCCGTCTGGTGACGCGTACCGGCGAACCGGTGATCCGTCAGGCCGTGACTTATGCGATGCGGATTCTGGGGCAGCAATTCGTCCTCGGCCGGACCATCGAAGAAGCGATGAGGAACGCCAACCCCTGGCTCGCCAGGGGTTATCGCTTCTCCTTCGACATGCTGGGCGAGGCTGCGTACACCGCGCATGACGCAAAGCGCTATTACGATTCCTATCGCGATGCGTTGCATGCCATCGCGAAAGCCGCGCCCGACCGGACGAGTTCGATCTTTCAACGGCCATCCATCTCCGTGAAACTGTCCGCGCTGCATCCGCGCTACGAGTGGATGAAGCGCGACCGTGTGATGGACGAACTTCTGCCGCGGCTGAAAGAGCTGGCCGCCGAGGCCCGCGAGGCCAATCTCGGCTTCACCGTCGACGCGGAAGAGGCGGAGCGCCTCGATCTCATGCTCGACATCTTCGAGGCGATGGGCGAAGCGCCCCGCCTCGCGGGGTGGAACGGCCTGGGACTCGCCGTCCAGGCCTATCAGAAACGCGTGCTTCCGGTGATCGAATGGCTGGGCAATCTCGCGCACCGTCAGAAGCGCCGCATTCCGGTGCGTCTTGTCAAAGGCGCTTATTGGGATACCGAGATCAAACGCGCGCAGGAGATGGGCATTTCCGACTACCCGACCTTCACGCGCAAGACGGCGACGGATACATCCTATCTGGCGGGAGCGCGGGCATTGTTCGCGGAGGGCGATGCGATCTTTCCCCAATTCGCCACCCACAATGCGCACACGCTCGCCGCGATCCAGACCTTCGCCAGGGGCCGCACCGACTTCGAATACCAGCGTCTTCATGGCATGGGAGAGGCGCTGCATGCGCTCTATCGCGACAAGAACATGGGCGGCGGCACGCGCATCTATGCGCCGGTCGGCACGCATGAAGACTTGCTCGCCTATCTCGTGCGCCGCCTGCTGGAAAACGGCGCGAACACGTCCTTTGTGAATCGTCTTGCGGATGATGAGGCGCCCATCGACGAGATCGTCGCAGATCCCGTCGAACAACTCGCCGCCACTCATCCGCGCCGCAACCCGAAAATTCCGCTACCCGCCGACATCCTGCCGGACCGCAGGAACTCTTCTGGCTTCTTCTGGAGCAATCCCGTGATCAGCGAACCCACCATCGCCGAAATGCAGGCGAGCCTGACCGCGCCGCAGCGCGCTGTGCCGATCGTCGGCGGCGAAGAGCGCAAGGCCAGTCCGCAGCCGGTGCGCGATCCATCGGATCGCAACCGCATCGTCGGCGAAGTCACCGAAGCGGGCGATGCAGACGTCAAGGACGCGCTGGCGAAGGCTTACAATGCGCGCATCGCCTGGAATGCGCTTGGCGGAAACAAGCGTGCCGATATTCTGGAACGCGCGGCGGATCTTTATGAAAAGAATCGCGCCCATCTCATGGCATTGGCCGTACGCGAGGCGGGCAAGACCAACCCGAACGCGCTGGGCGAAGTGCGCGAGGCGGTGGATTTCCTGCGCTATTACGCGGAGCAGGCGCGCAAGCTGTTCGAAGGCAGCACAAGGATGCCCGGACCTACCGGCGAGACGAACGATCTCTCGCTGCACGGCAAGGGCGTATTCTGCTGCATCAGTCCATGGAATTTTCCGCTGGCCATCTTCACGGGACAAGTTGCCGGCGCGCTCGCGGCCGGGTGCCCGGTCCTCGCCAAGCCCGCGGAACAGACGCCGCTGATCGCTGCAGCCGCCGTAAAGCTGCTGCATGAAGCGGGCGTGCCGGTCGACGTGCTGCATCTTCTTCCCGGCGACGGACCGCGCATCGGCAATATGCTGTTTTCCGATCCGCGCCTCGCGGGCGTGGCCTTCACCGGCTCGACCGATGCGGCCAACGCCATCAACCGTGCGCTCGCGTCGCGGCAGGGACCGATTGCGACACTGATCGCGGAGACGGGTGGGCAGAACGCGATGATCGTGGATTCCACCGCGCTGCCCGAACAGGTCTGCCGCGACGTGCTGGCGTCTGCCTTCGATAGCGCCGGCCAACGCTGCTCCGCCTTGCGTGTTCTGTATTTGCAGGACGACGTGGCCGACAAGATGCTCGGCCTCATCCTGGGCGCGATGGACGAGCTCAAGCTGGGCGATCCGTTCCTGCTCGAAACCGATATCGGCCCTGTGATCGACGAGGAAGCGCGCAAGAACCTCCAGCACCATGTCGATACGCTGGATGCGAAGCTGCTCAAGAAGCTCCCGGTGCCTTCGGAGCTTGCGAGCGGCGTGTTCTTCCCGCCGCACGTGTTCGAAATTTCCGGCATTCAGCAGCTGAAGCGCGAGGTGTTCGGCCCGGTTCTCCATGTTGCGCGCTGGAAGGCGGAAGATCTCGGCAAGGTCTGCGACGCGATCAACGCCACGGGTTACGGCCTGACGCTCGGCATCCATTCGCGCATCGACGAAACCGCGCAGTTCATCCGCGACCGCATCCATGCCGGAAACGTGTACGTGAACCGCAACCAGATCGGGGCGGTTGTGGGCGTGCAACCGTTCGGCGGTGAAGGATTGTCCGGTACCGGGCCTAAGGCCGGTGGTCCGAACTATCTGCAGCGTTTCAGTTTGGAACGCACTTATACTGTGAATACAACGGCGGCAGGCGGCAATGCATCGCTTCTCGCTGGCGGCGGCGACGACGGAATCTGATATTGATTCTCCCCATGACGGGGACGGGCGCGCATATCGTCGTATTCGGAAACGAAAAGGGTGGATCCGGCAAAACGACGGCCGCGATGCATATTGCCGTCTCCCTCGCGCGCATGGGAAAGCGCGTCGCTGCCATCGATCTCGACAGCCGCCAGCGTTCGCTCTCGCGCGAACTCGAGAACCGCGCCGCGTTCCGGGAGCGCAGCGGCGCGGACATTCCGGTGCCTGAAAGTCATGTCGTTCCGCGCTCCAATCTGAAATCGCTCGACGAGGGCGCCGCCGAAGAAGCGCAAAGGTTTTCCGACATCCTCGCCGATGTCGAAACCCGCCACGACTTCGTGATCATCGATACGCCGGGATCGGACACCCAGCTCTCGCGCATCGGGCACGCCGCGGCGGACACGCTGGTCACGCCCATGAACGACAGTTTCGTGGATCTGGATCTTCTGGCGCGCATCGATCCGCAATCGCTGGAGATCAAGCAGCCGAGCGTCTATTCCGATTTCGTTTGGGATTGCCGCAAGCGCCGGCTCATGGCGCGCAAGCCGGCCCTGGACTGGGTCGTGATGCGCAACCGCATTTCGTCCACCGACACGCGCAACAAGCGCCGCATGTCCGGCGTGCTCGACAAGCTGGCGGAACGCATTTCATTTCGCGTGGCGCCGGGTTTTGGGGAGCGCATCATCTTCCGCGAACTGTTTCCGCACGGGCTCACGATGATGGACCTGCCGCAAAAGAGCCTTGGCATCTCGCTGTCGATGTCCCACGTCGCCGCGCGCCAGGAAGTGCGCGAGCTTCTGCTGACATTGAGACTGCCGGGCGTGGGCACGAAGGTTTCTTGATCTCCTCCATGGGCGCCGTGTCATGGCCCGGACAATCGCGGCCGTGACGAACTCATTTTTGGATTTGGAAGCCTACTTCCCCGCCGTGGCAAAGCATGTCTGCTTGCGCTCGGTCATGCGCTGGCAGACGGCGCGCGCTTCCGCCTCCACGAAGGGACCGAAGCGTGCGCGATAAAGCGTTTTGCCATCCACGGACTTGAACGGCACCACGATGCGCTCGGCTTGGCCCAGCACATCCATCGAGCGCTCCGCATAGGCAGCGAGTTGCTGCTTCGCGGAAGGCGCGTCGCCGAACGCGCCGATCTGAATCGTCCAGTCGCGAACGCCCTTGGAAGCGACGGATTTCGCGATGTTGGTCGCAGGATGCGCGCGGATCGGCGTGCCGGCATCGCCGATGTCGCCTTCACCCAGAGCTTCGGCGCGCGACGAGGGCCGCAAGTTCGGCGCGGCGATGGAGGCAAGCAGCATTTGTCGCGGCGATGGCTTGGGGCGGATGCTCGGCGGCGGCGGCGCCTTCAGGTGGATGGCGCCGCTGGCCCCGGCGACCACCGTGGACACTGGCGGAGGCGGCACGGCGACGGGTTTCTGGGCTGCGCCAATCGCGGGTTGCGGCGGCGCTGTGCGCGCGATCAGATTGCCGATGGCGTCGCCGGAATCGGAACGCGACTCGGCGGCGTCCTCGTCGTCCGGATCGTTGGTATAGGTCGCAAGCTGTTGGCCTGTCGGTATCGATGCCGTCACGCCGGATGCATCGTTCTCTGCCACAGCTTCCCAGGGGATCACGCGATGCGCGATGAGCGACGGATCCTGGGCCACGCGTTGATAGGTGGCGTCCAGCAGGCGCATCATTTCCATGTCGCGCATGTGCGCGGTGCGCCCGCCCATGACCACGCCGATGATCTGGGAGTTGCCGCGCGAGACGGACGACACCAGATTGAATCCCGAGCCCTGCGTGTAGCCGGTCTTCATGCCATCGGTGCCCGGATATTTGCCGAGCAGGTTGTCGTGCCCGCGATAGTAGCGGCCGCGGTAGGCGAAGGCGGACGTCGACCAGTAGTGGAAATATTGCGGGAAATCATAAGCCAGGTGACGCGCGAGAAGGCCCAGGTCGTAAGCGGTGGTGATCTGCCGGTCGTCGGGCAGGCCCGACGCATTATGGTAGAACGTGTCGTTCATGCCGAGTTGGCGAGCCTTCTGCGTCATCATCTCGCCGAAATGATCCTCGGTGCCGCCGAGATATTCGGCGATGACGACGGCCACGTCGTTCGCGGACAGCACGACCACCGCCTTGATCGCGGTTTCCACGTCGATGGAGTCGCCGGGATGCACATAGAGCTTCGTCGGATGCTGGCTGGCCGCGTGTTCGGACACCGGCATCATGGTGCGCAACGTCGTCTGCCCGCGCTTCATGGAGTCGAACAGCATGTAGAGCGTCATCAGCTTTGTGAGCGACGCGGGATGGCGCAGCGCCCTGGCGTTGCGCGCGTAGAGGATGCGCCCTGAAACGCCGTCCTCGATGAGCGCAGCGTCCTTGGACGGATCGGTCAGGCTGACATTGCTCCAGTCGGTGCGGGCAGGCGCGTGGCGCGCGGCATGGTGGCGGGCAAAGGCGGGCTCAGAGCCGAGGCAGGTGGCCAGGATCGTCGCGAGCGCAAGAATAGCCAGGGAAAAGCTCCTCCCTGCTGTCGCACCGGACGTGGCGCGCTG
>JBQCFD010000016.1:0-17651 GCA_051959625.1 Rhizomicrobium sp. | reverse complement strand
CGCCTTGTTGTCGCGCTTGAAGTAGTCGCAATAGAAGATGCCGAGCACCGAGCCGTCCTTGTCATAGACGGTGAAGACGCGCACGTCCGGCTGATAGACCGGAAGATCGTGGCGCTCCTTGAAGGTGATGCCGTAGAGCTTGTTGGCGGCGTAGAACACGCCGTTCTCGAGCACGTTGTTCAACTCGAAATAGGGCTTCAGCTCGTTCTGATCGAGATCGTATTTCTCCTTGCGGACCTTCTCGGAATACATCTCCCAATCCCAGGGTTTGAGATCGAAGTGCTTGCCGTCCTTGTCGATGGCGGCCTGGATCTGTTTGGACTCGTCGGCGATCTTTGCCGCCGTCGGCGCGACGAGGTCACCGATAAACTTGTCCACCGCGGCGGGCGTCTTCGCCATCGGGTCATAGAGCGTGTAGGCCGCGTAGTTCGGATAGCCGAGAAGCTTGGCTTTCTCGGCACGTATCTTCGCCAGCTGCGCGATGGTCGCGCGCGTGTCGTTGGCGTCGCCCTTTTCGGTGCGCGTCCACGAAGCGTTGAACAGCTTCTCGCGCACGTCGCGGTTGGTCAGCTCCGCCAGCAGGGGCTGCTGCGTGGTGTTCTGCAGCGGGATGACGTACTTGCCGGGCATCTTGCGGTCGGCGGCGGCTTTCGCGGCTGCGGCGATTTCCGCATCGCTGAGCCCTGCAAGATCGCCCTTGTTGGCGGTTACAAAGGCGCCGGCCTTGGTGCCGGCCAGCAGCTTCTGCTGGAACGCGGTTTCGAGCGTCGCATCTTCCTTGTTGAGTTCGCGCAGCTTTGCCTTGTCCGCATCCGACAGATTGGCGCCGGCGTGGACGAACTGTGCGTAATAGACCTTGAGCAACTGCAACGATTCCGGATCGAGCTTCAGCTTGTCGCGCTGGTCATAGACCGCCTTCACGCGCCGGAAGAGCTTGGCGTTCAGGAAGATCGCGTCCTGATGGGCGGCAAGCTTCGGCGCTTCCACCGATTGCGTCTTGTCGAGCGTGTCGTTGGTGTTGGCCTGTACGACCGCGAAGAACGCGAGCGAGACGCGGTCGAGCATCCGGCCCGACTTCTCCATCGCGACGATGGTGTTGTCGAAGGTCGGCGCCGCCTTGTTGTTGGCGATCGTCTCGATCTCCGCGATCTGCTGCTTCATCGCCTCGTCGAAAGCAGGCTGGTAGTCGGCGTCCTTGATCTTGTCGAACATCGGCGCCTGCAGCGGCAGCGTGCTGGGCTTGTCGAACGGATTGGCGCTCGCGACGCCGATCAGAAACGCGGACGCGGCCGCGCCGAGACAAATCGTGCGAATAAGAAGCATGGAGACTCCCCTGGATGACCGGACTGTGTCGCCGCCGGCACGGCAAAGGCGGAAAATGCCGCATATTCTCTAGCCCATCCGGGCGAGCGGAGCCACAAAAGCGACGCCCGCGCGTTCGCGATTTCGTGAGAATTCTGACGCTGCCGCCAGTCTTTGCGCGGATGGCGCCATATATTTTCGCGCCACGCCGGATGGCCGCAACATCCATGCGGCGGACCAAACGGAAACAGCCGCGCGTCGCCGCGCGGCTGTCCTTTCACATACTCCGGGAGCCTAGAACTTCTGGCTCCACGTCAGGCCGATCGTCCGCGGCTGCGACGCCAGGATATACGGCTGGAAGCCGCAAATTCCCGTGGTGCATTCCGCGTAGCGGCCAAGCTGCGCGCGCTCGTCGAACGCGTTCTTGATGTAGAACTCGAGCGCCCAGTTGTCGCGGTCGATCCCTGCGGTGAAATCGAACATGGTGTAGGACTTGTTTTTGCCCAGCAGGCTGCGCTCAAAAGCGCGCAGATCAGACCATGTGCCGCTGGAGTGAACGAACGAGCCTTGCAGATGCGCATGCAAGCCGCCGTCCAGCTCCCACTCGTAACGCGCCGTGCCATTGATCTTCCACAGCGGCGTGATCGGGAGTTGCTCGCCCGACGGAGCGCTCGCCAGGGCCGGCGTGCAGACGATGGTCTGGTCGCGGCAATAGGGGCCATCGAGGCTGCCGTCGTTGTAAGCGCCGGACGACGACAAGGTGAGGTTTTCGATCGGCAGCCATGTCAGGTCGTACTCGAAACCCTTCACCGTGGCACCGCTCTTCGCATTGCCGACGATCGTCACGGAGTTCGGCCCCAGGAACGGGAATTGGAAGTTGTTCCACTTCTCGTAATAGACCGCGCCATTGAAACGCAGCGTGTTGTCGTACCAGCTCGACTTCCATCCCAGTTCGTAGTTGTCGAGCGAGTCCGGCGCGTAAGCCGGCAGCGGCTTGCCCGAGAGCGGATCGTACACGCGGTTCGCACCGCCGGGACGGAAGCCCGTCGAATACGTCGCATAGAGCAGCTTGTCGTCCGACACGTTCCAGGTGAGGTTGACCTTGTGGGTCTCGCCGCTGCCTTTGGCCCGCGTGTTCAAATCGGTGCAGGGACCGTTGTCGACCGACGTCGGCGCGAAGCAGCGCGAGGCCTCGTAGCTGTGGAAGCCGTAGAAGCCCTTCAGTGAGTTGTCGTAGCTGTAGAAGCGAATGCCGCCCGTGATCGTCAGGTTCGAAAGGATGTCGAAGGACGCTTCGCCGAATCCGGCCCAGTCCTTGTCGGTGCGGAGTTCATCGGTCAGCCACAGCGTGCCCGTCCAGCCGGTGACATGCATGGTTGGCTGACCCGTGCCGGGATCGGCAAGGCCCGGGATCACGTAATCCTGCAAGATGTCGTGCGTCTGCTTCTCGTAGAAACCGCCGACCTGGAAGCGGAAGCGATCGTCCTTCGAGGAGGCGAGACGGACTTCGTGACTTTCCTTCGTGAAATGATCGTTGCCCAGGATGCGCTGCGTCGGATCGATGCGCGCGCCGGAATTGTCGTAGAAGTTGACGTAGGACGGATAAGCCTGGTCGTACCAGAAGGTGTAGTCGGAATAGTCCGCCGCCGAATGAACCTTGCGGTCCATGTAGGAGCCCGCATAGGTGAAATCGAGGTTCGCGATCTTGCCCTGGATCGTCAGGCCGGCCTGGTACCACTTGTCGTGGACATATTCCGGAAGATAGTGCTGGACCTTCAGGTCGCCGACCGACGGATCGTATCCGAAAATTCCGTCCGAATTTTCCGTCTGGCCCATCAGCGTCGGGGTGATCGTCCAGTTGTCATCGAGATCGACCTCGAGCGCGGCGCGCGCGCCCAGCTTGTTGACCGTGTTGTAATTGTTCTTCGTGTGACCCGCATTATCCAGAGTGAGCGAGGTGCCGTCGTCAAAATTATAGGTGCGGGTGCCATGCACGTTGTCGATGTAGCCGGCATCGTGCTCATCCCATGCAACGACGCGCAGCGCCATCTTGTCGGCGAGCGGGATGTTGACCATGCCGTGCGCGCCATAACCGATGCCGCCATGCGCCACCGAATTGATATCCAGATCGTAGCTGGCCTCGAATCCGTCCGTGTTGGGACGGTTGGAGATGATGCGGATCACGCCCGATTCCGCGCTGGCGCCATAGAGCGTTCCCTGCGGGCCGGACAGCGCTTCGACGCGGGCGATGTCATAAGCCGGGATGTCGAGCGTGCCATTGATGGTGGTGATCGGCGCTTCGTCGAAATAAACGCCCACCGTGGGCACCGGTCCGGAATGGTTGCCGTTCTGATCCGAGGCGATGCCGCGCATGGTGATGTTGGAGAAACCGGGGCCGCCATTGCTGCCCTGCCCGCTCACCGCATAGGTGACGTTGGGCATGTATAGCGCGTAGTCCGTGAAGTCCCTCAGGTGCAGATCCTGCAGTTTCTGCGCCGTGATCGACTGCACCTGCATCGGGACCTTTTGCAGATCTTCCGAGCGTTTCTGCGCGGTAACGACCACTTCTTCGATTCCGCCGCTGTTCTGCGCGTGGGCCGGAACGCCCGCGAGCATGGTGGACGCAAGAAGCGCCGGACCGATCGCAAACCGCATGGAAGTCTTCACTGACAAACGACGCATTGAGATGTCCCCTTGCCCATGGCGTTCCCGCCGGCGCCCGCACGCCAGCTTTCCGGGAATCCTGGTATACGACGTTATAGTGAAACCGGGCCTCCGCCGCCGTCAATGCTCGTCCGCGATATCGCGGCAAACGAATTGAGGACTGTGTTCAAAATACCGGAATGCCGGGATAGGCCGGAAGGACCGGGCCCAACGCGTCCTTCAGCGGGCCAAGCCAAGGCTCGAAATTCTGCCAGTGATCGGTAGCGTCCCTGTAGATCGGCCGGCGGACCTGTTCAGAACTTGCGGTACGGACGGCGCGGTCATTCTCGTAGAAGCGCAGGCAGGACTCCTCGAACGGCAGTCCGCAATATTCCAAGAGACCGCGTATCTGCGTCTCCGGAGACGCAACCATGTCTTCATAGACGATGCGATGGATGCGGCCCGGCAGGACGGCGTCATAATGCGCCATCAACGACACGTATTCGGCGTAGTAATGCCCCGTATCTTCCAGACCATATGAAAACGCCTGCCCACGCGCGAAATGCTGCTTGAAGCAGGAGAGGCAACAGCCGAGCGGATGACGTCGCGCATCGATGACCTTCGCGTTCGGCAGGATCATGTGGATAAAGCCGGCATGGAGGAAGTTGTTCGGCATCTTGTCGATGAAGAACGGCCGGCCAAGCTTGCGGTGGATTCGCGTGCGCTCGAGATATTCTTCGCCCAGCGCCTGGAAGCGCTCGAGCGGCAATTCGGAGACGATCTCGGGATAGCTGTCGTCATCGGTCTTTCGGGCCCATTTCCCAAGCTCCCGCGTCATCTGCCCGATGTCGTGCAACTCCATCGTCCCTTCGACCTGCGAATGGCTGGAGAGGATTTGCTCGATCAATGTCGAACCGGAGCGCGGCAGGCCGACGATGAAAATGGGATCTGGTGCAGGAAAGCCCGCGTCTTTGCGCGCGTCGAAAAACTCGCGCATGTAAACCGATTTCAGCCGGCGCGCGAATCTCTCCGTATGATCCTTGAAATAGGGCTGCGACTTGCGGCGCAAAGCGTTTGCTCGCGTGTAGTGCTCGAACGAGCCTCGATAGTCGCCGGCATCTTCCAACGCCTTGCCGAGCGCAAAATCGAGATGGAAGCGGTCCTCGTCGTCGATATCGGTCCGGGCGAGTTGCGCACGCATCGCGGCGATGTCATCCGGCGTGAAGCGGAATGTCTTGAGATTGGCGAGGCTCCAATAGGCTTCACCGAGGCTCGGGCGCTGCGCGATGCTGCGGCGGTAAGCGGCGATGCACTCGGCCTGCCGGCCCGTGGTCTTGAGAACATGCCCGTAACTCATCCACGCCTTCGGCTGATCGGGATGGGTCTTGAGCAGGTCCTGGAACGTGCGGATCGCCTCCTCATATTCGCCGACGAGGCTCAGCGCCGCCGCCCGTATTGCTTTGTAGCCGGGATTGCGCGGCTCATCCTTCAAAAGGATGTCGGTCTGCGCAATGGCGGCGGCGGGTTTGCTGTTGCGATAGAGCACGGAAGCGTAGTTGTGGCGTGCGGAAGTGAAGCCGGGCGCGAGATGCAGCGCCCGCGCAAGCAGCTTCTCCGCTTCGTCATAGCGGCGCAGGCGCGCCGCGATCTCCGCCAACATTCGGATGGCGGTAACATCCGTGGGCAATTCCTTCAGGTAGGGCCGCAGCATCCGCTCGGCGACGGCGAGGCGGTTCTCGCGCAAGGCGACGGCGGCCTCGATCAGCGCCGGATTGTTCACCGATGCCTCGATGTGTCGCGCATTGGCTTCCTGCGCGCCCTCTTCATCGCCAAGCAGCATCTTCTCCTCGGCCAGAACGCACCACGCCAGCGCATGTTTGCCATTGATGCGCACCGTTTTCGTCAGCGCGCGAATGGCGCCCTGCGTGTCGCCCTTGTCCGAAAGAGCAAGACCAAATTGATATTGCACGTCCGCCGAACGCGGCTGTGTCTGCGCGAGCGGCTCGAGGATCGCGATTGCGCCGTCAAAATCGCCCAGTTTGCGCAGCGCCGTGCCCAGGAACAGAAGCGCCTGGGGATGATGGGGAACGGCTTTCAGGATTTCGCGCGCCTGCTCGGCGGCGAGATCGGGGCGCGGGCCCAGCAGCTTCGCTGCTTGCGCCAGCGCCGCCGGCAGAGTTCCTGTCTGTTCGGTTGTTCCGCTCACCGCGCGATCAAAGGTTTGCGGACGCAGCCCTGTCAACCGGAATGCGCTATAGTGAACCGATCAAAGGGAGGAATTCATGAAAAAGACCATGCTGGCGCTGACAGGCGCCATCTCGCTCGTCGCGACCTGCGCACTGGCGGATGTGAAGAGCGAAGTCACGACCGCCGAAACCCATGCGGGCCTTGCAGCGCAGGCGACCGCGATAGACGGCGTGCACATGCATCTGCATCACGTGGTGAACTGCCTCGTCGGACCCGGCGGCAAGGGCTTCGATGCCAAGCAGATCAATCCGTGCGCGCACAATGGCAATGGCGCGATTCCCGACACCACCGACGCCGGCAAGAAGGCCAAGCTGCGGGCTGCTGCCGATAAGGCCGAAAGCGGCATCGCGTCCAGCGATCTGGCGACCGCGCAGAAGGCGGCCACCGCCACCGCGGCCATGCTCAAAGCGGAAGAGTAATCAGCCCGTCGGCATCTCGTCGGCGCCGATACGCCAGGCGCCGTCGAGCCATGCCACGATTTCCTGCGCGCCCGGATGGCCAAAGGCGGCATACCGGGCGCGCAGTTTGTCTTTCCTTTCGCCGAGCTTGTCCAAGCCGACATCGTTCAATGTAAGAAGATCAGCCTGCACGCGGAGCGCAAGTTCGCGTCCAAGCACCTTCTCCGCGGCGCGAAGAAACGCTGCACCATATTCGTAGGCATCGCCTTTGGCGTAACTCTCCGCCAGCGTCAGTGAGGGGACACGCGACAACACCGGTTGCAACGCGGGATTTACCGCATGCGCCGATAGGTGCGCGCCGATGGAGGCCGGACGGCCGGTGAAAGCGCGCAGATGAAGATATTGCGACATGCGCGGGCCATCGTTGACCGGGTAGTTGTCCCACAGAAACGGCTTGCGGCGGAGCTGTTCGCTGATGCGTCGCAGATGGCCGGGGCTGTATTCGCGCGAGCAGACTTCCTCGCCGGTCCAGAACACTTCGATTTTCGGATCGAGCGCCTTGCCGAAATCTTCCAGGTAATTCTTCGGGCGCTGACCGAAGATACGGTCCAGAAGCGGATCGTCGGTGTAATAGCTTGGGCAGACGATGAGCCGGGTCGCTTTCGTGTGTGCCTTCACGAAATGCGAAATCTCCACCTGGTTCTTCGCCAGATCGGGAAGATCGCCGCGCATGTCGTCGAACAACAACGCCAGATCATCCAGCCCGATGCCGTCCAAAGCCGCCAGCTTGTCCGACAGACGCTTGCGTTCGTCCGCGTTGAAATCACGGAAGATGTTGAGCGGGCTCAAGCCCACGCCGAAGCGCACGCCATGTGCGCGGCAATGGGTGGAGAGCTTCGCGAGTTCGCCGAATTCCGCCGCCGGATGCTCTTCCGACCAGCGCTCGCGCAAATAGGCGTCGAATTTGGGCGCATAGATATAAAAGCCGTAACCCTGCGGCTGGAGGAATGAGACGGTCTCCCTGCGGGCCGCCCACGACCACGGTTTGCCGTAGTAACCTTCAATAATTCCAAGCGAAGCCATGGTTTCCCTTGCGCTGCATCGCACAAATCATTGCGCGGGCCACCGGCTTTCGCAAACATGGGGTCGTGGTTTGGGGGAGGGGCCTGGGGGCCCGCAAATGTCATGAAGCCTTTCACGGTCATTGCAGCGCTGCTGTTCCTTGTGGTCGCGGCCGCGCACGCCTATCGCCTCTATATGGGTTGGCCGATCACGATTCACGGACAGGCATTCCCGGTTTGGGGAAGCTATATCGGGATTGCTCTACCGGCGCTCCTGGCGATCATGCTGTTCAGTGAGGCGCGGCGCTAGCCGACACGCGCTCGCGCAGACGCGCCACGAACCAGCGCCCCGCCCTTCCCGGCGGGCGGCCGCGCTCGTACACGACATGCATCGGCAGCGTGAGGTTGATGCGGTCCTTGAGCGTGAGTTCTTTCAGCCGCCCGGCCGCGATGTGGCCGGAGACGAGATGGCGGGGCATGTTGCACCAGCCGAAGCCGGCGAGCAGAAATTCGAGCCGCGTGCTGAGATCGGCGAAGCGCCAGATGCGCAGGCTCACGATGCCGCCGCGCAGGTTCTGGCTGAGCGGCGTGCGGTCGGTGAGCACGAGTTGCACATACTGTTCGAGCGTGTGGCGCTCGATGAGTCCGGGCTCTTTCGCCAAGGCGTGCGTGGCGGCGACGACGGGCACCATCTCGATGCTCGTCATCGGCTCCCATTCCAGATCGTTGGATTGCGCGGTCGAAAGCGGCGAATAGATGCCGAGCCGCGCGACACCGTCGCGAAGACGCTGCTCGGCGGCGCCCAGGCCTTCGGTGAAGAGCGTCACCGCGACATTGGAATATTCGCGGCCGACGTCGCAGAGCGCTTCCATCAACACGCTGTTCGGGAACATGGAATCCACCGCGATGGTGAGTTCGGGTTCTATGTTGCTGGAGATGCTTTCGGCACGGGCGCGCAGCGCCTCCGCGCCATGCACCAGGCCATAGGCATCCTGGAGCAGCACCCGGCCCGTTTCGTTGAGTTTCGGAGTCTTCGCCTCGCGATCGAATAGCTCCACTCCGAGCGTCAGCTCCAATGACTGGATGGACTGGCTGACCGCGGACTGAACGCGTCCAAGCCGGCGGGCGGCGGCGGAAAAGCTGCCCGTCTCAGCGACGGCGATCAGGGCGCGAAGCTGATCGAGGGTGAGGCGGTCCAGCACCTATCAATTTTCCTGATGAATATGGACAGAATTTAGCCGATTGTTCCGATAGATATATCGCCCACATCCTCTCCAGACAACATTGGAGAGGTCAGCATGCTCAAAGTCGCAGACAAGCCCATCGATGTGCCCGCCATCAGCGGCGCGGCTCTGGACCAGCTTTTCCGGGAGGCCCGCACCCACAATTTCTGGCAGGACAGACCCGTCCCCGAAACGGTGATCCGGGAAGCCCTGGATCTGGCCGAGTTGGCGCCGACCAGCGCCAACACGCTCCCGGCGCGCTTCGTGTTCGTCCGCAGCAAGGATGCCAAGGACAAGCTCAGGCCTGCGCTGTTGCCCGGCAATGTCGACAAGACGATGGCCGCGCCCGTTACCGCGATCGTGGGCTACGACACCAGGTTCTTCGAACATTCTCCGCGGCTTTTCCCGCATGCCGACGTCCGTTCCTGGTTCAGCGGCAACCAGGACTTCGCCGAGCGCACCGCCTTCCAGAACGGCACGCTTCAGGCCGGTTATCTCATCCTGGCTCTGCGCGCGGTCGGCCTCGATACCGGACCCATGACAGGCTTCGACAACAAGGCCGTGGACGATGCCTTTTTCGGCGGCACGAGTGTGAAATCCAACATTCTCATCAACATCGGATATGGCGAGCCTGAGAAGCTCTTCCCGCGCAGCCCGCGGTTCGCGTTCGATGAAATCGCTCGTTTCGCCTGAAACCTGAAGCGGACTGCGCCCCAAAGCTGTCCGCACATGGGGCGCCGGAAATGCCTCTCCCTCCGGCGCCCCATCCTACCCCGTTGCGGAATCCGCGACCTTTTGCGCATGATAAGGGTTAAGCGCGCCGAGCCCGTCGCCGGAAGAGCCGGCGCGCCCGCGGAATGGCGCCCGGCAGGCAGGTCACATCGGCTTATTGTCATGGCAAACTTTGAAAACAGCGGATCGCGCTCTCTTGCGCAGGCATCGGTCAAGGGCACGGTCAAATGGTTCAATTCGACGAAAGGATACGGCTTCATCACGCTGGAAAGCGGTGACGATGCCTTCTGTCATGCGTCCGCGCTTGCAGCGGCGGGACAGCAAAACGTGCCGCAGGGCTCGACTGTCGTCGTCGATCTTCAGGACTCCCCGCGCGGGCTTCAGGTGGTGACGGTTCACAGCGTCGATACATCGACAGCGGATCCGACGCCGTCGCGCGGTCCAGGCGGTGGTGGCGGACGCAGCCGGTTTGGCGGTGGCGATCGCTTTGGCGGCGGCGACCGTTTCGGAGGTGGCGACCGCTTTGGCGGCGGTGGCGACCGTTTCGGCGGCGGTGGCGACCGCTTCGGTGGCGGAGATCGTTTCGGTGGTGATCGCTTCGGCGGCGGCGACCGTTTCGGCGGCGGGCGCGACAGCGGCCCTGCCGGTCCCATGGTCGATGGCAAAGTGAAGTTCTTCAACGACCAGAAGGGCTTCGGTTTTGTGATGCCCGAGCAAGGCGGCCAGGATGTCTATATCCATGCCAGCGCGCTAAGGCGCTCAGGTGTGCCATCCCTCAGCCCCGAACAGCGGATCCGGTACTCTACCCGGCAGGGCAACAAGGGCATGGAAGTCGACCGCATCGAAGTCGTCTGACAGCTAGTTTCAACACCCCGCGAGCCGCGCAATGGAGATTTGCGCGGTCGTTGGGGGTATTCCCCTTGAACAGTAAGACTTTAGCCATATATAGCCCCGATCTATATCGAACCCATATAGATGGACTTGGGGCCAATGGACGTCCGCACGATCTGCCTGGGCATCCTCTCGCGTGGCGACGCCACGGGTTACGAGATCAAAAAGCTATTCGATGAAGACGGTTACCAGCACTTCGTCGAAGCAAGTTTTGGTTCGATCTACCCTGCTCTCAACCGCCTGACCGAAGAAGGCATGGTCTCCGTGCGCTCCGAAGCGCAGGAGAAGCGGCCTGACCGCAAGGTCTATTCGATCACGGAAGCCGGCCGAACCGCATTCCTGAATTCGCTGATGATTATGCTGCCGGTGGACCGGCATCGCTCGCCCTTCGTCTTCGCGATGCTTTTTTCACATCTTCTGCCCCAGCCCCGTGTGGTTGAGATGCTCGACACCTATATCGAGCAAAGCGAGATCAAACTCGCGCAGTTGATGGAGCCGAAGACCCAGCCGCAGTCGGAAGGGGAAAGGTTCGTCACCGGGTATGGGCGGGCCGTCTTCGTGGCAATGGTGAATTACCTGCGCAAGTACCGCGCAGAACTGCAATCGGGCGCGGCTGAGGCCGCCGAGTAATTGGGGCGTATGAATGTTTCGCAGTCTTGTGGACCGGATGAGCGATTGGTGGAAGGCACATCAGCCCGCGTTCTGGGCGCGCCTTAGCCCATCCTACCGCGCCGCCATCGTTATTCTTGCGGTCGTCATTCTCTGGGTGGGCTCCGGCTTCATCGGAGGGTCGGGTCATAGCGGCCAGGACGCACAGGCCAAGACCAACGAGATCCCGAGCGTGCAGGTCGCGATCCTCGAACAGTCCAAGCGCGACGCCACCATTACCGTGCGCGGACAGACGCAGGCGCTGCATGCCGTCAACGTCGAGGCCGAAGTCGAAGGGCCGGTGCAGGCCCTGCATTTCGAGAAGGGCGACCACGTCAAAAAGGGCCAGGTGCTCTGCGAGATCAAGACCAATGACCGTGCCGCCAAGCTCGACCAGGCGAAGGCCATGCTTGCCCAGACGTCCAAGCAACATGAGGTCGATCTCGATCTGGCCAAGAACGGCTTCCGCTCCAAGATCCAGGTCGCGCAATCCGCAGCCCAGCTCGAAGCGGCGCGCGCCGGCGTTCGCACCCAGGAGATCCAGCTTGCCAACACCCGCATGGTGGCGCCTTTCGACGGCATCGCGGACAACCGTTTCGTGGACGTCGGCGACTATATGCGCGTCGGCGACAAGTGCGCGCTGATCATCGCGCCAGAGCCGTTTCTCGCAGTCGGCACCGTATCCGAGCAGCAGGTCGGCCAGATCCACATCGGCGATCCGGCGACAGCCACGCTCGTCACCGGTGAAACCGTGCATGGCAAAGTCCGCTTCGTGGCATCCAAGGCAGACGACACGACCCGCGCCTTCCGCGTCGAGGTCGAGCTCCCCAATCCGGATGCCAAGCTGCGCGACGGCGTGAGCGCGGACATCAACATTCCCGTGCGCCAGGTCGAAGCTTCGAAGATCTCGTCGGGTATCCTCGTGCTGGACGACAACGGCGTGGTCGGCGTGCGTTCGGTGATGAACGGCACGGTGCGCTTCCTGCCAGTGAAGATCGTTTCCGATGGCCCGTCGGGCATGTGGGTCACCGGCGTGCCGAACGGAACGGCCGTCATCACGGTGGGACAGGAATTCGTCAACGATGGCGAACGGGTAAAGGCCGTTCGGGCGGGAGCCGGCGCATGACCCGCATCGTCGACTGGGCCGTCAACAACACGCGCGTGGTCCTGGGACTGCTCGCGGTGGTCATCATCGCCGGCATCACGGCGTTCATCTCAATCCCGAAGGAAGCCCAGCCCGACATCCCGATTCCGGTCATCATGGTCGAGGTGCCCTATCCGGGCATCAGCCCCGAGGACAGTGAGCGGCTTCTGGTCAAGCCGATGGAGACCTATCTGCGCTCCATCCAGGGTCTGAAAACCATCACGGCGCGCGCCTATCAGGGCATGGCCGTCATCATTCTCGAATTCGACGTGAACTTCGACAAGGAGAAGGCGCTCGAGGACGTACGTGCCCAGGTGGAAACCGCCCGGGCCGAACTCCCATCGGACTCCAAGCAACCCATCGTCCAGGAGTTCAACACCAGTCTGTTCCCGGTGATCACGGTCGCGCTTTATGGCAGCGCCCCCGAACGCACGCTGCTGCATCTGGCCCGCGATCTCCGGGACCGGATCAAGCAGATCCCCAGCGTGCTGGACGTGGACATCGGCGGCGACCGGCAGGAGATGCTCGAGATCATCCCCGATCCGGCGAAGATGGAGAGCTACGGCATCACCCAGCAGGAGATGTTCAACGCGATCTCCAACAACAACCGTCTGATAGCGGCCGGCTCCATCGATACGGGCCATGGCAGTTTCGCGGTGAAAGTACCTGGCGTTCTGGAAACTCCGCAGGACGTCCTGAGCCTGCCGATCCGTTCGACCACAGACGCGACGATCACGCTGAGCGACGTCGCGCAGGTGCATCGCACCTTCTATGACCCGACCAGCTACGCGATGGTCAACGGCCAGCGCACCATATCGCTCGACGTATCGCGGCGCATCGGCGAGAACGTGATCGAGAACAACATCGCCGTGCGCAACCTGGTCAGCCAGGTCGCGAAATCGTGGCCCACGGGCGTGCACGTCGCGTTCATGTTCGACGAGTCAAAGGACATCCGCGACCAGCTCAGTTCGCTCTCGGATTCGATCATCCTCGCCATCGTGCTGGTCATGATCATCATCGTGGCGGCGCTTGGCCTGCGGTCCGGCCTGCTGGTCGGTGTCGCCATTCCCACGTCGTTCCTGATGTCGTTCATGATCCTCAACGGGCTCAGCATCTCGCTGAACGAGATGATCATGTTCGCGATGCTGCTGGCGGTCGGCATCCTCGTGGATGGCGCCATCATCGTGGTGGAGTACGCCGATCGAAAGATGACCGAGGGGCATCCGCCCAAGCTCGCCTTCGAGGAGGCCGCGTGGCGCATGTTCTGGCCCGTCGTCAGCGCCACGCTGACGATGATCGGCGCGTTTCTGCCGCTGCTGATGTGGCCGGGCGTGACCGGAAAGTTCATGAGTTATTTCCCCATCGCGCTCATCATCGTGCTGGGGTCATCGATGGTCGTGGCGCTGATCTTCCTGCCCGTGCTGGGCGGAGTATTCGGCAAGGCGCCGCCGCGCAACGAACAGCACGAAAAGGCGATCGAGGCCTCGGAAACCGGCGACTGGCGCGAGATTCCGGGTATCACGGGCTGGTACGCCCATCTCGCCGAGCGGCTGACGCAATATCCCGGCCGCGTGATCGCCGGCGCCCTGGCCACCGTCGTCGTGGTGCTGACGCTGTTCACGCTGTTCAACCACGGAACGGAATTCTTCGTGGACACCGATCCCGATTTCGCGAGCGTCCTTGTGTCGGCGCGGGGCAATCTTTCGGCCAACGAGAAACGCAACATCGTGATGAAGGTCGAGCACATCGTCGAAGGCGTCGATGGCATCGATTATATCTACGCCTCGTCCGGCGGGCAGAGCCAGTCGCTCAACAGCCAGGGTGGCGTGCCGGTGGACAATATCGGTCGCATTTCGGTGCAGCTGAAGGACTATCGCGATCGCCGCGGCGGCAAGGCGATCCTGCAGACCATCCGCGAGCGCACCGCGAACATTCCCGGCGTACGCGTGGAAGTGCGCGAGCCGCAAAACGGCCCGCCCACCGGCAAAGACGTGATGATCGACGTTTCGTCCGACGATTACGTCTCGCTGGCCGGCGTGACGGCGGCGATCCGCGCCCACATGGACAAACAGCCGGAGCTCACCGATGTCGAAGACACCCGGCCGTTGCCGGGCATCGAGTGGGACCTGAAGATCGATCGCGACGTGGCCAGCCGCTTCGGCGCCAACGCGCAATCCATCGGCACCGCGGTGCAGCTCGTCACCGACGGCGTATTCGTGGGCGACTACCGCCCCGACGATTCAGATCAGCAGGTCGATATCCGCGTGCGCTATCCCAAGGACGCGCGCGGCATCCATGCGCTAGACAATGTCCGCGTGGCGACCAACAGCGGCATGGTGCCCGTCAGCACGTTCGTGAAGGTCTTGCCCGCGCAGCAGGTGACCTCTATCGAGCGCGTCGACGGCCATCGCGTCTACCACATTCGCGCGAACATGACGGCTCAGTGCAGCGCAACAGTGACGAGCGACTGCGTGTCCAAAAAAGTCCTGCCCTCCGCCGAGGTCGCGACACTCAAGGACTGGATCGCCAAGCAGCACTTCCCGAACTCCGTCTACGTCAAATTCAAGGGTGCGGACGAGCAGCAGAACGAATCCGGCAACTTCCTGCTGGAAGCGGCGCTCATGGCGCTGTTCCTGATCGGCATCGTGCTTCTGGCGCTGTTCAACAGCTTCTACCACACGGGCCTGATCCTGATCGCCGTGATCCTCGCCATGATCGGGTCGCTGCTTGGCATGGTGGTGATGGGACAATCCTTCTCCATCATCATGACCGGCACCGGCATGCTGGCGCTCGCCGGCATCGTGGTGAACCACAACATCGTTCTGATCGACACATTCCATCGCCTGCGCGACGCAGGCATGGAGCCGATCGAAGCGGTGATCCGCTCGAGCGCGCAGCGCCTGCGCCCGGTGTTTCTCACCACCATCACAGCCATCGGCGGCCTGTTGCCGATGATGGGCGCGGTGGAGATCGATTTCTGGCACCGTCAGGTGACGATCGGCAGCCCCAACGGAATGATGTGGGTGCAGCTTTCGACCGCGATCGTGTTCGGCCTGGCGTTTTCGAAGGCTATCACGCTGGGTTTGATGCCTGCGATGCTGGCGCTGCCCTATCGCTGGCGCGAGCGGCGCGCGCGCAAGCGGGGCGAGACCTACACGCACACCATCCCGGATACCGTGCTGGCATCGATGCGCGAGCGCAGCGCGCAGCGCGAGGCGGCGGAGTAATCAATCCGCGGCGACGGCGGGCGTGGCGCGGGAGAGGCCCGGCGCCACGTCCGGATCGTTCTCCACTTCCTTGAGCTTCTCGCGGGCCGCAGCCGCTTCCTTCTGCTTGTTCCACATCGCAGCATAGTGGCCGTTCAGCGCGAGCAGTTGCGAGTGGCGCCCGCGTTCGATGATCTCGCCATGGTCGAGCACGAGGATCTCGTCTGCGTCCACGACGGTGGAAAGCCGGTGCGCGATGACAAGTGAGGTGCGGTTGCGGGAGACTTCCTGCAGCGCACCCTGGATTTCGCGTTCGGTGCCGGTGTCGAGCGCGCTCGTCGCTTCGTCCAGCAGCAGGATCGGGGGGTTCTTCAGGATCGTGCGCGCGATGGCCACGCGCTGTTTCTCCCCGCCGGAGAGTTTCAACCCGCGCTCGCCCACCATGGACTCATAACCCAGCGGCAGTTCGCGGATGAACTTGTCGATCTGCGCCATGCGCGCCGCATCCTTGATCTCGGCTTCGGTTGCGCCGATGCGGCCATAGGCGATGTTGTAGCGCACCGTGTCGTTGAACAGCACCGTGTCCTGCGGAACGATGCCGATCTTCTCGCGCAACGAGGCTTGCGTGACATCGCGGATATCCTGTCCGTCGATCGTCACAGCACCGCTTTTGATGTCGTAGAACCGGTAAAGGATGCGGCTGATAGTGGATTTTCCCGCGCCCGACGGCCCGACCACCGCCACCGTTTTTCCGGCCGGCACCGTGAAGCTGATGCCCTTCAGGACTATACGCTCCGGATCGTAGGCGAAAACGACGTTGTCGAATTTGATCTCGCCGCCGGCGACGACAAGCGGCTTTGCATCCGGCTTGTCCGTCACCTCCTGCGGCTGGTGCAACAGCCGGAACATGGCGTCCATGTCCACCATGGCCTGCGTGATCTCGCGGAACACGGTGCCCAGGAAGTTCAGTGGTACATACAGCTGCATCAAGATGGCGTTCGCCATCACGAAATCGCCGATCTGGAAGCGCCCGGCGCGGATGCCAAGCACCGTCAGCACCATCACGATGCCCATGCCCAGCGCCACGATGATCGCCTGGCCGGTGTTGAGAACCGATAGCGACAGCTGCGCCTGAATGGATGCGCGCGAGAACTTCTCCATCGATTTGTCGAAGCGCCGCGTCTCATGCGCCTCATTGTTGAAATATTTGACCGTCTCGTAGTTGAGCAGGCTGTCCACCGCCTTTGTATTCGCATCCTGGTCCGACTGGTTCATGTCGCGGCGGAACTGGATGCGCCAGCGCGTCACCGCATATGTGAACCACGAATAGGCGCCGACCATGGCCAGCGTGACCAGCGTGATTATCAGATCCAGCTTCAGGATCATGATGATGCTGAAGATGACGAGCTGGAACAGCGTCGGGAAGATGTTGAACGCCGCGAAGGAAAGCAGCGTGTCGATGCCCTTGGTTCCGCGCTCGATGATGCGCGAAAGTCCGCCGGTCTTGCGTTCGAGATGGAAGCGCAGGCTGAGCGTATGGACATGGGCAAAGGTCGAGACACCCACGTCGCGCAATGCGTGATACTGCACCTTCGCGAAGATGCCGTCGCGCAACTGGGCGAAGGCCTGCATCAGTATGCGCGAGACGACGTACCCGCCGACCAGCGCAAGCGTCGACATTACGGCAATGGTGTAGGCGGGCTTTTGCGCGAGCCGGTCGGTGATCCAGCCCATGAACAACGGAAAGGCCGTCGTCGCTACGATGGCGAGTACCAGGCAGATCGAGGCAAGGAAGACGCGAGCCTTCAGGTCCGATCGCCCCTTGGGCCAGAGATAGGGGAGCAGCATCCACAGAGGGCGAAGCGTGAGGCCGCCTTCACCCTTTTCTTCAACAAGGCTGTTCCCCGCCATCGAATCAATTTCCCATGTTCGCGCCGCCGAAAACGAGGAACCCCAAAAGAAGCGCGGCTGCCGCAACAATGGCCAGAACGATCAGGGGGCGTTTCAAGCGGAACCTCGAACAGGCGAAATCTCGTTTCTGTTTAGGTACCCGAACCGTGGGCCGCAATCCCTTTCGCCCGGGGCCCATCTATGCGACAGCATCCACCCCATAGCCCACCGAATCTGATGGACAAGCCCAAGCGTAACATCTGCGT
>JBQCFD010000015.1:0-2330 GCA_051959625.1 Rhizomicrobium sp. | reverse complement strand
GCACCGGCCTCGGCCTTGCGCTCGTGAAGTCACTGACCGAGCAGCATGACGGTGTGCTGGAAATCGAAAGCACGCCGCACAAGGGCACGCGCGTCCGCGTGAACCTGCCCGCTTCGCGCACGCTGTGGGAGAAGCAGGCGTTCGTCGCCTGAGTTACTTCGGACGGCAATCGTTGTAGGCGGTGTCGTAGTCCTTTTCGAAGCACTGCTGCAAGCCACGCAGCACGGCGCCGTCGAGCCGGTTTGAGTCGCTAGGCTCCGTCGCCATTTTGCCGGCGGCGGCATCCAGCGTCGCGCGGTCCTTCACCAGGAACGCCCAGGTACCGACGAGATAGGTCGTCCAGTCCAGATCGCCGTGCATGGCGCGATCCGGCGGGATGGCAGCGGAGACAAGCCGCGAGGCTTGCGCGTTGTCGCCCATGATCGCCAGCGCCTGCGCTTCATGGAACAGGATGTCGGACTTGTGCTCCGGCGTTTGCGCGGGGCCGTTGACGAGATAGTCGTCCGCCGCTTCCGCCGCGCGGCCGGGGCAATTCGCATTCATCAGCGCACGCCATGTCGACGGCAGCGTGCCCTTCTGGTCGAAATCGTCGAAGCTGAGCTTAGCGTTCGCGTCCTTCTGGTCCGCTGTCAGCTTGCAATGATGACCGTCATCGGCAAACGCCGCCGTGCTCGCCGCGCAAAGCAGCGCAATCGCGCACAAAACTTTCAGCAATAACGCCCCCTACTCTGCTGCATCCCTCGGCAGATAGATCTCTCCGCCGTGGTTCTTGAATTCTTCCGCCTTCTTCGCCATCGCGGCGCGGATTTCGGCGGTGGACATGGTGTCGTTCCGCCCTTTCGCCGCGTCGCGCACTTCCTGGCTGATCTTCATCGAGCAGAACTTGGGGCCGAACATGGAGCAGAAAAGCGCGACCTACGCGCCTTCCGCCGGCAACGTTTCATCGTGATAGAGCTGCGCGGTTTCGGGATCGAGCGCGAGGGCGAACTGATCGCGCCAGCGGAACTCGAAACGCGCCTTGCTCATCGCATCGTCCCAGATGCGTGCGGCGGGATGGCCTTTCGCGAGGTCCGCTGCATGGGCCGCGATCTTGTAGGCGATCACCCCGGCCTTCACATCGTCGCGATCCGGCAGGCCCAGATGCTCCTTCGGCGTGACGTAGCAAAGCATCGCCGTGCCGAACCAGCCGATCATCGCCGCGCCGATGGCGGAGGTGATGTGATCGTAGCCGGGCGCAACCTCGGTCGTCAGCGGCCCAAGCGTGTAGAACGGCGCTTCGTCGCAAGCCGCAAGCTGGCGATCCATGTTCTCCTTGATCTTGTGCATCGGCACATGGCCGGGGCCTTCGATCATCACCTGAACGTCGTGCTTCTGCGCGATCTTGTTCAGTTCGCCCAGTGTTTCGAGTTCTGCGAATTGCGCCGCGTCGTTCGCGTCCGCCGTCGAGCCGGGGCGCAGGCCGTCGCCCAGCGAGAACGACACGTCATATTGCTTGAGCAGTTCGCAGATCTCTTCGAAATGCGTGTAGAGGAAATTCTCCTTGTGATGCGCGAGGCACCATTTGGCGAGGATGGAGCCGCCGCGCGAGACGATGCCCGTCACGCGATCCGCCGTCAGCGGGATATGCGCGAGGCGCACGCCGGCGTGGATGGTGAAGTAATCCACGCCCTGCTCGCACTGCTCCACCAGCGTGTCGCGGTACAGCTCCCATGTGAGTTCTTCCGCGACGCCACCGACTTTCTCCAGCGCCTGGTAGATCGGCACCGTGCCGATGGGCACCGGGCTGTTGCGGATGATCCATTCGCGGATGGTGTGGATGTGGCGGCCCGTCGAAAGGTCCATCACGTTGTCGGCGCCCCAGCGGATCGCCCACACCATCTTCTCCACCTCCTCCGCGACGCCGGAAGTGACGATGGAGTTGCCGATATTGGCGTTCACCTTCGTCAGGAAGTTGCGGCCGATGATCATCGGCTCGGTTTCCGGATGATTGATGTTGGCGGGAATGATGGCGCGGCCCCTGGCCACCTCGTCGCGCACGAATTCCGGCGTGATTTCGCTCGGGATATTCGCGCCGAAGCTGTTGCCGTCGGCCAGCGCACTGCGGCCCAGATTCTCACGCGCCGCGATATATTTCATTTCCTCAGTGATCAGGCCCTGGCGCGCATAATGCAGCTGGGTGACATTCTTGCCCGGTTTGGCGCGCAGCAGTCTGATACCTTCGCGCGCGAATTGCGGCACGGTCAGCTTCTCACCCGGCTTCAGGCCGTCATCCTCGGGCTTCCTGTCGCGGCCGACATACTCTTCCACATCGCCGCGCGCCAGGATCCAGT
>JBQCFD010000014.1:0-2710 GCA_051959625.1 Rhizomicrobium sp. | reverse complement strand
GACGTCATTCTTTCGTGCGGCTCATACCAGACGAGACGCTTCACACCGTACTTCTTTGTAAAGCCGGCGATCCGCCCCTCGCGATGCTGCGCAATCCGGGACGGAAGATGGCTGGTGACGCCGATATAAATCGTTCCATGGCGCGCGCTTGCCATCATGTAGACCGCGATGAAAACGTTGTAGGTGTCGCGCGAGACCATCGCCTCAGCTTAATTCGGCTCAGGCTTCTGGAAAATGGAGGGCCGGGACAGGCCCGGCCATGACGGTATTGGGGAAAAACGGGAGGGCGCTACCGGTTCAATTCCTTCATTGCGCTATCCAGTCCCTGCAAGGTCAGCGGGAACATGCGGTCGCCCATGATTTGGCCGATCAAACCGATCGACGGCGTGTAGTCCCAGTGTTTGGGCGCGACGGGGTTGAGCCAGACGACGTGTTCGTAGATCTGCGTCACGCGATCCAGCCACACCGCGCCGGCTTCCTCGTTCCAGTGCTCCACGCTGCCGCCCGGATAGGTGATCTCGTAGGGTGACATCGTCGCGTCGCCGACGAAGATGACTTTGTAGTCGTGCGGGAATTTGTGCAGCACGTCCCAGGTGTTCGTCTTCTCGTTGTGACGGCGGCGATTGTCTTTCCACACGCTCTCATAGAGGCAGTTGTGGAAGTAGAAGAATTCCATGTGCTTGAATTCAGTCTTGGCCGCGCTGAACAATTCCTCGCAGAGCTTGATGTACGCATCCATCGAGCCGCCGATGTCGAAGAAGATCAGCACCTTCACCGTGTTGTGCCGCTCGGGCACCAGCTTCAGATCCAGATAGCCCTTGTTCGCGGTGTTCCTGATCGTGCCGTCGAGATCGAGTTCGGTTTCGGCACCTTCGCGGGCCCATTTGCGCAACCGGCGCAGCGCCACCTTGATGTTGCGCGTGCCGAGCTCGACCGAATCGTCGAGGTTCTTGTATTCGCGCTTGTCCCACACCTTCACCGCCTTGCCGTGGCGGCCCTTGTCCTGGCCGATGCGCACGCCTTCGGGGTTGTAACCGGAATTCCCATACGGAGAGGTGCCGCCGGAGCCGATCATCTTCGACCCGCCTTCGTGGCGCTTCTTCTGTTCTTCGATCCGTTGCTTGAGCGTTTCCATGAGCTTGTCCCAGCCGCCCATGGCCTCGATCTGCTTCTTCTCTTCCTCGGAGAGGAATTTCTCGGTCAGCGCGCGCAGCCACTCTTCCGGAATCTGCGCCAGCAAAGTGCCATCGATGTTCTCCAGCCCCTTGAAGACATGGCCGAACACCTGATCGAACTTGTCGAGATTGCGCTCGTCCTTCACCAGGGCCGCGCGGGCGAGGTAATAGAAGTCCTCGATCTTCAGGTCGATGACGTTCTTGTCCAGCGCATCCATCAGCGCCAGATATTCCTTCAGCGTCACCGGAACGCGCGCGCTGCGCAGCTCGTCGAAAAACTGGAAGAACATGGGCGGCTCACGAAATAGCGTTCGCGCCCATCATCCCCCTGCCGGTGGACCCGCGTAAAGGCCCTATTGCGGCGGGATCGTGGTGCAGTAGAGCGGGAAATCGCCCTTGGGGCGGTTGCTTCCCATCTGCGCCACGCTGCAATCGATCAGATAGCCATGCCGGGCTGTCGTAACGGTAAGCCGCTGCGCGCCGGAGCGGCGATCGGTGGATGCGCGCATCAACATGGGCGGCGCATCCGGGCCGCCGTCCATCAGCGTCTTGTCGTTCTGCGCCAGCGTCTCGTCCGAGCCCCAGCCCGGCAGATATTTGCGGATGCGGATGGAGCCCGTGCGGTCGTTGCCGTCTTCATAGCGGCACACCCCGATGATGTTGGGACGGTCCGCGGAGCCGTTGGACACCGATTGCAGCTCAAAGGTCTTGAAGCGGAACGGGCAGAGGATGTTGCTCTCGGCGTGGCGATAGGAGCCGTCGAGATTCTTCGTCCAGCCGTCGGGCGCGTTCATGATCTTGCCGATCACGGCGGTGACCGGGGAGATCGGGCTGGGCGGCGTGCCCTGCTGATCCTGCGCCAGGGACGGCAGCACCGAAAACGCCAGAGCCGAAACCACGGCACAGGCAACGCTCATCGCACGCATGAAGAAAACCCCGAGTGATCCCGCGAGCGCACTTTATCCCGGCCTGCGCAGGCGCGCCAGCAGGGCTTTTGCTTAACGATCAGTGCGCAATTTCTTTCGCCGCATCGGCATAGACGGTATCGAGGAATTCCTTTTCCTGCGCGTCGTCGCGCGGGTCGGCATATTCCACCGTCGCCTCGACCGCCCAGTTGCCCACGCGGGCGGCGGCGAAGAGCGTGCGGTATTCCAAGGCTTCGGCGCGTGCGGTGCGATAGCTGCGGGTGAAGACTGCCATGTGCGCCTTCTTGCCGCCGAAGGTCACCGTCTTGTCGCCGATGGCGGTTCCACCGGTGCCTTCCTGCTCCACGAATTGCGGCGCGAGCGAGGCCTTCGGATCGTAAGGCCCGGTGAGCGGGGTGAGCACGATGGTCCCGTAGACCCCATCGAGCGCGGCATAGGTGCAGACATCCGCGCCCGTCTGCACATCGTTCTCGCCGGCCGCATCGCGCTCGAACGGACCGATGGCGGCGGGGCAGATGAAGCCGGAGGCGACATGGATTTTCGAATAGCCCGGCCCATCCTTGAACGCATCCGCGCTCTGGCCGAGCGCGGGTGTGGCGAGGAGGAGAG
>JBQCFD010000013.1:0-4797 GCA_051959625.1 Rhizomicrobium sp. | reverse complement strand
GCGATGTGGCTGCTCGCCGGGCTGATTGCGGTCGCCCTCGCCTTCGATTTCATGAACGGTCGCAACGACGCGGCGAATTCCATCGCCACCATCGTTTCCACGCGCGTGCTGTCCCCCCGTTTCGCCGTGGCGTGGGCGGCGTTCTTCAACTTCGTCGCCTTCCTGGTCTTCGGCCTGCATGTCGCCAGCACCATCGGCACCGGCATCATTTCCCCCCATGCCATCAACGATCAGGTGATCGTGGGCGCTCTGGTGGGCGCGATTTTCTGGCAGGTCGTCACCGGTTATCTCGGTATTCCCTCCAGCAGCAGTCACGCCCTTATCGGCGGGCTTGTCGGCGCAGGCGTCGCGCACGCCGGTTTCGGCACCATCGTCTGGGCAGGCCTCGGCAAGACCATCGTCGCCATCGTGATTTCGCCCGTCACCGGCATGGCGTTGGCTCTGTTGCTGACGCTTGCCGTGTCCTGGTCCTTCGTTCGCGTGGCGCCCGCGCGGGTGGACGGAATTTTCCGCCACGTGCAATTCGTGTCCGCGTCGCTGCTGTCGCTGGGTCACGGCGGCAACGATGCACAGAAGACGATGGGCATCATCACCGCGCTGCTTTTCGCGCATGGAGCGCTGACGGGACCGTTTCATGTGCCCCTGTGGGTGGTGCTGGCCTGCAACGGCGCGATGGCGCTCGGAACACTTTTGGGCGGCTGGCGTATTGTGCGTACCATGGGCGCGCGAATCACCCGGCTGGCGCCGGTGCAGGGCGTCTGTGCCGAGACGGCGGGAGCGGTAACCCTGTTTGCGGCCACCGCGCTTGGCATTCCAGTGTCCACCACCCATACGATCACGGGTGCGATTGTCGGGGTGGGCGCGGCCCGGCGCGCCTCGGCGGTGCGCTGGAACGTAGCGCAAGAGATTGTTATCGCCTGGGTGGTTACGATGCCTGCGGCGGGGTTGATTGGAGCGTTGGCGTATTATGCGTTCGGTGCGTTCCGGTAGCATGGGTTCTGCGGCGGCTTTGGTCGCCGCCAAGAAAGTTGCCGGCACGCAATATGCGGCGCTTCCCTGGCGCGAGGGCGCTGGCGGCCTCGAGTTCCTTCTCATCACCACACGGCGTACGCGACGCTGGATCGTGCCCAAGGGCTGGCCGATGGACGGCCGCGCGCCGAGCGCCACAGCCGCGCGCGAAGCCCTGGAGGAAGCCGGCGTCGCCGGTGAGGTGAGCGAAAAGCCGATCGGCGCCTACCGCTACTTCAAGGAACGCAAATCCGGCGAGCTGTTGCCGTGCAAGGTGGACGTCTTCGCGCTCAAAGTGAAGCTGCAGCGCAAGACCTGGGCGGAAAAGGACATGCGCGAGTTGCGCTGGTGCTCGCTCAACGAGGCCCTGGCTTGCGTGGGCGAGCCCGGATTGCGCCAGATCATCGCCCGCTTCGCCGCCGCTTTCGCGCGCGTGAAATAGGCCGTCTCACTTCAGGTTCTGCATCAGCCGCATGTAGAAGCCGACCGCCGGCCCGATGTCACCGATGGCAAGACGCTCGTTCGTTCCGTGGATGCGGCCGAGATCGTCCGGCTCCATATGGAACGGATCGAGCCGGTAAACATCGTCAGCGATGGAAAGATAGTGCCGGGAGTCGGTCGCGCCCGTGGTGACCGTCGGCGCCACCGGAATGCCGCCAAAGGATGCACGGATCGTGGCGACGATATATTCCCCGTTTTTGTCGTGAAGGTCGGAAACCTTCGAGGCTTCCGATTGCGTTTCCGTCAGTGCGCGCACGTCCACGCGCGGATCATCCACCGATTTGCGCACATGCTCGATGACGCTTTCGATCGTGTCGCGCTGATGCAGCCGGAAATTGATGGTGGCTGTCGCCTGCGGCGGCAACACATTGTCCTTCACCCCGCCCGAAATCATCGTCGGTGCGATGGTCGTGTGCAGCCCTGCCGCGGCTTCCGCGTTGGCCTCCAGCATGTGGGTGACGATCGGGCCGGTTAGCCAGAGATTGGCCAGGATCATGCGCTGGAAGAAAGGCACATAGGGCGCTAGCACCGCGAACTGTTCGCGCTGCACGTCATCGATGCCGGATGCGAAGGGATGGTTCACGACATTGAGCACCGCATCCGACAGACGCGCGATGGCGAGATCGTGTGTCGGCCGCGAGGAATGACCGCCTGTGCCATGCGCGGTCAGCTGCAATGTCAGGTAACCTTTTTCGGCCACGGCCATGAACGCCACCGGCTGTTCGACGCCGGGAAAGGGTTCGTTGAGGATCGCACCGCCTTCATCCAGAACCCAGGCGAAGTGCACGTGGCGGCTGGCGAGAACCTTGGCGATGTTGCCGTTGCCTTCACTGCCGCCGACTTCCTCATCCTGCCCGAAGGCGAACATGATGGTGCGCTCTGGCGTGAAGCCGGACTGGGCGAGACGCTCGGCAGCGTCGAGCAAGGTGATCAGACAACCTTTGTCGTCGATTGCGCCGCGGCCCCAGACGAAGCCGTCCGCGATGTCGCCAGCAAAAGGCGCATGCGACCAGTCCTTGTCCGTTCCCGGAACGACCGGCACCACATCCATATGGGCCATCAGAAGAATCGGCGCTCGCTTCGTATCCTTGCCTTTCCAGGTGAACAGAAGGCTCTTGCCGATGATCTCGCGCGTGGCGACGCGATGGAACGCGGGATATGTCTTTTCCATCCAGGCACGGAGTGCATCGAGCTGCGCATCCTTGTCGGCCTCATGGGCCTTGTTGCCGTAGGAAACGGTCTTGAAGCGGATCGCCTGCGACAGGTGTTGCGCCACGTCCATGGGATTAACGCCGGACTGGGTTGACGCGCTTTGCACCGGCGCCGGAGCAGTGACCGTCGCCGTGCGTACCAATACGACAGCGGCCACAAGAACGATTGCGGCGACAAGCCCCAACAAGATCCGCTTCATGAAATCCCCCTTGCGGTTGCCCCGGCAAACGCCCACTTGATAGCATCGTAGAGGCCGCGGGCCAGAGTTCAATCCGCCGCCCAACAGGTCCAATGTCACAAAATCCCTTTTTCGAAGACTGGAATACGCCCTTTGCGGTGCCGCCATTCGCACGGATCAGGCCGGAGCATTTTCGCCCTGCCTACGAGCGCGCTTTCGCAGAGCACATGAGCGAGGTCGCGGCGATCGCGGTGAATCCCGAGCCGGCCAGTTTCGCCAACACGATCGAAGCCCTGGAGAAAAGCGGCCGGCTTCTCGCGCGCGTGGAGCTGGTTTTCTCCAATTTGGCCGCTTCACATACCAATGACGAGTTGCAGGCCATCGAACGCGATCTTGCGCCGCTGCAGGCACGTCACTGGAATGCGATTTTCCTGAACGCGAATCTGGTCCGCCGCATCGACGCGGTATTCCAACGCCGCGAAATGCTGGGCCTGGATGCGCAGGAGCGCCGCGTGCTCGAGCGCTATCATCTGGATTTCGTGCGGTCCGGCGCCAAGCTCGAAGGCGCGGCGCGCGAACGATACGCGCGCATCGGTGAGCGCCTCGCGGAGCTCGGCGCGGCGTTCGGGCAGAATGTCCTGGCCGAAGAACAGGACTTCATGCTGGTTTTCTCCGAACAGGACGCGGAGGGTCTGCCCGATTTCGTGCGCGAGGCCGCCGCGGCCTTGGCGACGGAACGCGGCGCGGACGGCCCTTATGCGGTCACCACCTCCCGCTCAAGCGCCGAACCGTTTCTGCAGTTCTCCAACCGCCGCGATCTGCGCGAGAAGGTCTTCAGGGCGCTCTTGGCGCGCGGCGACAACGCCAATCTGCACGATAACAAGCCGCTGATCGCGGAGATCGTGAAGCTCCGCGCCGAACGCGCCGCGCTTTTGGGCTACCCGACCTTCGCGGACTACCGGCTTGCCGATTCCATGGCGGGCACGCCCGGCAACGCGCGCCTTCTGCTCGACCGGGTGTGGACATCCGCCCGCGCCCGCGCCTTGGAAGAACGCGATGCGCTGCAAGCGATCGCAGCCGAGCAGGGAAACAACGCCGCGCTCGCCGGCTGGGACTGGCGCTACTACGCCGAGAAGCTGCGCAAGGAACGATACGACTTCGATGAAGCCGAACTCGTTCCCTATCTCCAGCTCGACAGGATGATCGCTGCCGCGTTCGACACCGCGCACCGGCTGTTCGGTCTGGAATTCGCGGAGCGCCGCGACGTTCCTGTTCATCACCCTGACGTCCGGGTTTGGGAAGTTACGCGCAACGGCGACCATGTCGGCCTGTTTTTCGGCGATTATTTTGCGCGGCCTTCCAAGCGCGGCGGCGCCTGGATGAGTTCGTTCCGCGATCAGGAAAACGTTGATGGCCGCGTTGCGCCTATTATCATCAACACGTGCAATTTCTCGAAATCCGATCCTGCCCTCCTGACCTTTGACGAGGCGAGGACCCTGTTCCACGAATTCGGCCACGCCCTGCACGGGCTTCTGTCGGATGTGCGATTCCCGCGGATTGCGGGAACAAATGTGGCGCGCGATTTCGTGGAATTTCCGTCGCAGATCTTCGAGCATTGGCTGGAGGAGCCGCAGGTGCTCGAAAGATTCGCGGTCCATGTGGATACCGGAGAGACGATGCCCAAGGCATTGCTCGAAAAGCTTGTCGCGGCGCGCAATTTCAACAAGGGTTTCGAGACGGTGGAATTCCTGGGCTCGGCTTTCGTCGATCTGGATTTCCACATGCTGGCGCCGTTCGCTGTCAGCGGAGGCAGGGCGTTGGTGAATAAGTGGCTGGACCGGATCGGAATGACGGCCGAGAAACCAAATCTTCACCGGCCCACGCACGTCCTGGCCAAC
>JBQCFD010000012.1:0-5311 GCA_051959625.1 Rhizomicrobium sp. | reverse complement strand
TGGTCATCGCGGAAGCGTGGATCGAGCGCGCGGGCCGCTCCACGGCATTCCTCGAAGCGCGTCTCGCCAATGAGCGCGGCGACGTTTTGGCGAAGGCCAGCTCCACCGTGAAACTGGTGCCGATGAAGCGCGGTTGATAGTCTCGCCGGCGGATCCATCCCGCGAGACTTTCCATGCCCTTGTCCAATGCCCAGACACGCGACGTTCAGTCGATCCTGCACCCCTACACGAACCTCGTGAAGCATCGCGAAACGGGCCCCGTCATCTTCGAGCGCGGCAAGGGCGTGTTCGTCTATGACGATCACGGCAAGGATTACATCGAGGGCATGTCCGGCCTGTGGTGCACGGCACTGGGCTGGGGCGATGCGGTCTTGGCCGAAGTCGCCGCGGAGCAGATGAAGAAGCTCGCCTTCGGGCACCTGTTCGCGGGCCGCAGCCACGAACCCGGCATCGCGCTGGCGGAGAAGCTGAAGGAGATTTCGCCGTTCCCGACCGGAAAGGTGTTCTTCGCCAATTCCGGATCGGAAGCCAACGACACGCAGATCAAGCTCTTCTGGTACGCCAGCAACGCGCGCGGGCAGACGAAGAAGAAAAAGATCATCTCGCGCAACAAGGCCTATCACGGCGTCACGATCGCCAGCGCCAGCCTCACCGGGTTGCCGGGCAATCACAGAAGCTGGGATCTGCCGCTGGACTTCGTGAAGTTTGCGGACTGCCCGAATTATTATCGCGACGCACGAGCCGGCGAGAGCGAGGAACAGTTCTCGCTCCGCATGGCGCAGAATCTGGAAGCGCTGATCGAGCGCGAAGGGGCAGACACCATCGCCGCCATGATCGCCGAGCCCGTGCAAGGGGCGGGCGGCGTGATCCTTCCGCCGAAGGGGTATTTCGCCGCGATTACCAGGGTGCTGGACAAATATGGCATCGCGCTGATCTCCGATGAAGTCATCACCGGCTTCGGTCGCACCGGCAAATGGTTCGGCTGCGAGACGTACAACTTCCAGCCCGACAGCATGACCGTGGCGAAGGCGCTGTCATCCGCCTATCTGCCGATCGCTGCGGTGATGCTTTCGCCGGAATTGTGCGAGGTGATCGAAGCGGAATCCGGCAAGATCGGCACGCTGGGTCACGGCTTCACCTATTCCGGCCATCCGGTCGCCGCGGCCGTGGCGCTCAAGACCATCGAGCTCTATCAGGAGCGCAATATCCTGGATCATGTCCGCAAGGTTACCCCGCGCTTCCAGAAGCGTTTCGCCAAGCTGGCCGAGCATCCGCTGGTGGGCGATGTTTCCAGCGTAGGTCTCCTCGGCGCCATCGAGCTTGTCTCCGACAAGAAGACGAAAGGCACCTTCGATCCGGCGAAGGCGGTCGCGCCCACGATCTCAAAGCACATAGAGGCGGAAGGGCTCATCACGCGGCCGTTGATGGGCGACCGCATCGCGCTCTGCCCGCCGCTCGTCATCACCGAAAGCGAAATCGACGAAATGTTCGACCGCTTCGAGCGCGGGTTGCAGAGCGGTCTCGACTGGGCGAAGAGAGAAGTCCTCGTCGCGAACTAAGTCTTTCGCGTGAGACAAAAGGTTCCTTGATTATCTTCGGAACCGTTGCGCCTATGCATCGTTGAATCTGTAAGGCGCGCATCGCTGCAAACAAGAAGGTGATTCAAAAATCATCTCAAGCAGCGATGCGCGCTGCTGTCATTTCATTCCCGCGAGGAGCAACATCATGGCTGGACCCTTCAAGCTTGCACCACTTCCATGGGCCGAAGACGCGCTTGCACCTACCATCAGCGCGAGGACCATTGAATTCCACTACGGCAAACATCACGCCGCATACGTGAAAACGCTCAACGAACTCGTCGAGGGCACGAAATTCGCCGATATGAAGCTGGAAGAGATCGTTCGCGCCACCGCGAGCAGCGAGGACGCAAAGGAGAAGAAGCTCTTCAACAATGCCGGGCAGGTGTGGAACCATGATTTCTACTGGCGCAGCCTCACGCCGAAACAATCCAAGCCATCGGGCAAGCTGAAAGCGGCCATCGAGGAGTTCGGCGGCGAGGACAAGATCGTCGAAGGCCTCGCCAAAGCCGGCGCGGAGCAGTTCGGTTCCGGCTGGGCTTGGCTTATCTCCAAGAACGGCAAGCTTGCCATCGAGAAGACGCCGAACGCCGTCGATCCGATGTCGAAGGGCGTGAATGCGCTTCTGACCGTCGATGTGTGGGAGCACGCCTATTATCTCGACTACCAGAACGCCCGGCCCAAATACCTCGAGGCGGTGCTGAAGAACCTGCTGAACTGGGATTTCGCGGCCGAGAATTTGGCCCAGGAAGCCCACCCGGTCCGGGCTGCGGCGTAATTAAATTTCATTTTCAGAGCGGAACGCGGCGGAAACTGAGCTGTTTCGCCGCGTTTTCGCATGGTCAGACTCTTCTTGACGTTCGCGTAAACGGAGGCCTAGCCTTCCGTCGAACTGGAAACGCTAACGAAGGGCCGGACAAGAGGCGAAAAGCCCGTCCGGGTAATGACATGGGAAAGACCTACTCCATCCGCCAACTGACCAAGGAGATGGGCGTCACCTCGCGCACACTCCGCCACTATGAAGACGAGGGCCTGCTGTCGCCGGAGCGTCAGGGCCTGGCACGCATCTACTCGCAGCGCGACCGCGCCCGCCTGCAGCTCATCCTGCGCGGCCGCCGCGTCGGCTTCAGCCTCGCGGAAATTCGCGAGATCCTCGATCTCTACAATTCGGAAGATCACGGCGTCGCGCAGTTTCAGCACAGCCGCAAGAAGTTCGCCGAGCGCATCGTCGCGCTGGAAGCACAGCGCAAGGATATCGACGAGTCCATCGCCGAGTTGAAGCTCGCCGTCGAGCGGGCCGATAACTTCCTTGCCGAGCATCACGCCGAGCAGAATCCGCCGCGCGTGAAGATGACCGGCTATTCCGTGATGCCGGCAGCGGAGTGATGAATTCTCCGCTGCAGGTCGAATCCCCGTCCTGGAAGACGGAGGATCTGCGCATCTTCGAGGACGGCGTCGCGAAGTTTCTGGAACGCGAAGCCGTCCCGAATGCGGAGAAGTACCTGAAGAACCATCAGGTCGATCGGTCGCTGTGGAACAAGGCGGGCGAGGCCGGGCTGTTGTGCACCGAGATCCCGGAAGAATATGGCGGCGCGGGCGGCACATTCGCGCATGACGCCATCATCGCCGAACAGCTTGGGCGGCTGGGCGTCGATGGCTGGGGCGTGGTGCTGCACAACGGCATCGTTGCGCCTTACATCCTGCATTACGGCAGCGAGGAGCAGAAGAAGCGCTGGTTGCCGCGGCTGGCCACCGGCGAACTCGTCGGCGCCATTGCGATGACGGAGCCAGGCACCGGCAGTGATCTGCAGGGCGTGAAGACCGTCGCGAAGAAAGATGGCAATCACTATTCGATCACCGGCAACAAGACCTTCATCACCAATGGCGGCACGGCGAATTTCATCATCGTCGTCGCCAAGACCGATCCCACGCAAGGCTCGAAAGGCATTTCGCTTGTCTGCGTGGAAACGGACGAGGTGGAAGGGTTCCGCCGTGGCCGCATCCTCGACAAGATCGGCCAGAAGGCGAACGACACCGCCGAGCTGTTCTTCGACAATGTGCGTGTGCCGACGGAGAACCTCATCGGCATGGACGAAGGGCGCGGCTTCATCCAGTTGATGCAGCAGCTTCCGCAGGAACGCCTCATCATCGCGGTGCAGGCCATCGCCGTGATCGAGCGGGCGCTGGCGGAAACCATCGCGTATGTGAAAGAGCGTAAGGCCTTCGGCAAGCAGATCATCGATTTTCAGAACACGCAGTTCAAGCTGGCCGAGTGCAAGACGGAAGCCACCGTGGCGCGCGTGTTCGTCAATCACTGCATGGATCTGCATCTGGCCGGAAAGCTGGATGCCACCATGGCGTCGATGGCCAAGCTTTGGCTCAGCGATCTGCAATGCAAGATCGTGGACGAGTGCCTGCAGCTTTTCGGCGGCTATGGCTACATGAACGAATACCCCATCGCGCGCATGTATGCGGACAGCCGCGTGCAGCGCATCTATGGCGGCACCAACGAGATCATGAAGCTGCTGATTTCGCGCAGCCTCTAGTTCCCAACGGAGAAATCCATGACCGACTGCTTTATCTACGACACCGTGCGCACGCCGCGCGGCAAGGGCAAGAAGGATGGCTCGTTGCACGAAGTCACCGCGCTCGAACTCGGCACGCAGGTGCTCAAGAACATCCGCGACCGCAACAAGCTCGACACCAAGCTGGTGGACGACGTGGTGTTCGGCTGCGTCGATCCGGTCGGCGAGCAGGGCGCGGACATCGCGCGACTTGCGGTGTTGAACGCCGACTATGCGGACTCCACGGCAGGGGTGCAGATCAATCGCTTTTGCGCGTCGGGCCTCGAAGCCTGCAACATGGCGGCGGGCCAGATCATGAGCGGCCAGTCGGACATGACCATCGGCGGCGGCGTGGAAAGCATGAGCCGCGTCGGCATGGGCGCGTCGGGCGGTTCGTGGTCGGTCGATCCCAACATCGCGTTCAAATCCTATTTTTCGCCGCAAGGCATTGGCGCGGACCTGATCGCGACGATGGACGGTTTCTCGCGCGATGACGTCGATGCCTACGCCGTCGAAAGCCAGAAGCGCGCCGCAAATGCGTGGAAGAACGGCTACTTCAAGAAGTCCGTCACGCCTGTGAAGGACATCCTCGGCCAGAACATTCTCGATCACGACGAGCACATGCGTCCCGATGCGACGATGCAGTCGCTGGCGGGA
This sequence comes from Rhizomicrobium sp., assembly GCA_051959625.1. Taxonomy (GTDB): domain Bacteria; phylum Pseudomonadota; class Alphaproteobacteria; order Micropepsales; family Micropepsaceae; genus Rhizomicrobium. Next base: position 513 of record JBQCFD010000012.1, on the reverse strand, counting down.
CTGAACGCGAGCTTCGCGCAGCTTGGCGATTTCGCGGGTTTCGATGCGGTGGCGCAGCAGCGTTATCCGCAGGTGGAAAAGATCAATCATGTCCATCATGCCGGCAATTCATCCGGCATTGTGGATGGCGCCGCGGCCGTGCTGATGGGCACCAAGGAAGCGGGCGCATCGGCGGGCCTCAAGCCCCGCGCGCGCATCCGCGCTTTCGGTTCCATCGGCAGCGAGCCGATGATCATGCTCACCGGCCCGTCTTATGTGACGGAGAAGGTGCTCAAGCGCGCAGGCATGACGACGAAGGACATCGATCTGTTCGAACTCAACGAAGCCTTCGCCTCCGTCGTGCTGCGCTTCATGAAGGTACTGAACATTCCGCACGACAAGATCAACGTGAACGGCGGCGCCATCGCCATGGGCCATCCGCTCGGCGCCACCGGCGCGATGATCCTGGGCACGGTTCTGGACGAGCTGGAACGCCGCGATCTCAACACCGCGCTGGTCACGCTCTGCGTCGGC
>JBQCFD010000011.1:0-17598 GCA_051959625.1 Rhizomicrobium sp. | reverse complement strand
AGATGAACGGTCCCTTGCGTATTGCGGTAGCCGGATTGGGCACGGTCGGTGGCGGCGTCGCTTCGGTCCTGCTGACGCGCGGCAAGGAGCTTGAACAGCGGGCGGGGCGTCCGTTGCAGCTCGTAGGCGTTTCCGCGCGCGACAAGACCAAGCGCCGGGCTACGGACGTATCGAAGTTGAATTGGCAGGCGGATGCGAAGGCGCTCGTAAATGCGGACGTCGACGTCATTGTGGAGTTGCTCGGCGGCGAGAGCGGCCCAGCCTATGATCTCGTGAAGACCGCGCTGGCAGCGAAGAAACATGTGGTCACCGCCAACAAGGCGCTTCTCGCCTACCATGGCACGGAGCTGGCGGCGCTGGCGGAAGAGAACGGCGTCGCGCTCAAATTCGAAGCCGCGGCGGCGGGCGGTATTCCGATCGTAAAGGCTCTGCGTGAAAGCCTGATCGCTTATGGCATCGACAGCGTGCGCGGAATCCTGAACGGGACCTGCAACTATATCCTCACGCAGATGGAAGCGACGGGACATTCCTTTGCGGATGTCCTCAAAGAGGCGCAGCGTTTGGGTTACGCGGAAGCCGATCCTGCGCTCGACGTCGGCGGCGGCGACACCGCGCACAAGCTCGCAGTGTTGTCTGCGCTGGCATTCGGCGTCACACCCAATCTGGCGGCGATGAAGATCGAAGGCATCGAGCACATCACGCCGGACGACATCCGCTTCGCGCGCGAATTCGGCTATCGCATCAAGCTGCTGGGCCTGGCGCGGCGCCGCAACGGACATGTCGACCAGCGCGTTCAGCCGGCCATGGTGAAACTCGCCACGCCACTTGCCGACGTGGAGGGTCCTTTCAACGCAGTGGTCGCCAGCGCGGGCGAGGCGGGTCCGTTCTTCTTCGAGGGCCGCGGCGCGGGCGAGGCCCCCACGGCGGGCGCGGTGGTTGCGGATCTTGTGGACATCGCGCGCGGCAGCTTCGGCGCTCCGTTTGGCCGCGCGGCACGGAGCCTGATGCGCAACGATGAACTGCCGGGACCGCGGTCCTGTGCCTTCTATCTGCGGTTCGAGGTTCTGGACGTGCCGGGCGTTCTGGCAGAGATCGCCCGAACCTTGGCCGAATCGAAGGTTTCCATCGAGAGCATGATCCAGCGCGGCCGGGCGCCGGGGGAACCCGTCGCTATTGTCATGATCACCCATGAATGCGTGGAAACGGCCGTCGCCGCCGCCCTGAAGGCGATCGCGGGCTCCGACAAGGTGGTCGCGAAACCTTGCATGATCCCCATGGAATCCCGATAAGGGCGCCCGAAAAAGGCGTTCAGGAGCCCCCATGTCCCAGTTGCTCGACCGCGTCTTCGCGCTTGAGGCCGTGCGTGTCACGGAAGCCGCGGCGATTTCCGCCGCGCGCCAGATCGGACGCGGCGATGAACATGCAGCCGATCAGGCCGCCGTCGAGGCCATGCGCCATGCGTTCAACCAGCTTCCGATCGACGGCACGGTCGTCATCGGCGAAGGCGAGCGCGACGAGGCGCCCATGCTCTACATCGGCGAGAAGGTCGGCGCCGGCGGAGTTGCGGTCGACATTGCTCTTGATCCGCTGGAAGGCACGACTCTGACGGCCAAGGCGCTCCCCAATGCGCTGGCCGTGATGGCGATGGCCGAGCCCGGCACGCTGCTCAATGCGCCCGATACCTATATGGACAAGATTGCCATCGGCGGAGGTTATGCCGAAGGCGTCATCGATCTGGATGCGAGTCCCGAAGACAACATCAAGAGCCTCGCGAAAGCGAAAGGCGTGCCGCCGAACGAGATCACTGCCCTGGTGCTCGACCGTCCGCGCCATGCGCACATCATTGAAGGCATCCGCAAGGTTGGAGCCGCCGTCCGCCTCATCACGGACGGTGACGTGGCCGGCGTGATCGCGACCAGCGATCCTGCAACGGGCATCGACATTTACATGGGACAGGGCGGCGCGCCGGAAGGCGTGCTGGCGGCGGCGGCGCTGCGCTGCGTCGGTGGGCAGATTCAAACCCGGCTCGTTTTCAAAAAGGACGATGAGCGCGCGCGCGCGGCAAAGCTCGGCATCACCGATTACAACAAGAAGTACACGCTGATGGACCTCGCGTCCGGCGACGTGATCTTCGCGGCAAGCGGCGTCACGGACGGCTCGATGCTCTCGGGCGTTCATATGGACCGCAACTACATCACCACGGAGAGCATCGTGATGCGTTCGGCCACCCGCACGGTACGTTGGGTCAAGACACGCCATTCGCGGAAGAAGGATGAGCGCTGAAGCGCGCATCACCGATTCTTTCCCGGCGTTCGGAGTTTCCCGCTCCTTCTCAGGCCGCCGCTGGCGGTTGCGCGAAGTTGCGGACGATGCGGCGCGCGCATTGGCTCTGCATGGCGGCATCAGTGATGCTCTGGCACGCGTCCTCGCGGGCCGCGCCATCGCGGCGGATCAGCTTGAGGACATCCTCAATCCGACGCTGAAGCGCCTGCTGCCGGAACCGTTCTCGCTCAAGGACATGGAGCGGGCCGTCGCACGCACGCGGGCGGCCATCGACGCCGGCGAGAAGGTCGCCGTGTTCGGCGACTACGACGTCGACGGTTCCTGCGCGTCGGCTTTGCTGTCAGGCATTCTGACGAAGCTCGGCCACGCACCGCGCGTCTATATTCCCGATCGCATGAGCGAAGGTTACGGCCCCAACGCCGCGGCCATGCGGACATTGCGGGACGAAGGCACGTCTCTTGTGATCACCGTCGATTGCGGCGCGACATCCATCGCTGCGCTGACCGCTGCGCGCGACGCTGGGCTCGACGTGATCGTGCTCGATCATCATGCGGTCGAGACGTTGCCGCCTGCCGTCGCGCAGGTGAATCCTAACCAGCCGGCCGATGAGTCGGGCTTGGGCTATCTCTGCGCCACCGGTGTCACATTTCTTTTCGCCGTTGCGTTGAACCGCCAGCTTCGCGAGAGCGGATGGTACGGCGAAAACAACGTCGCCGAACCTGATTTGCGCGACGATATCGACCTTGTTGGTCTGGCGACGATCTGCGATGTCGTCCCGCTGGTGGGTGTCAACCGGGCGTTCGTCCGCGCGGGGCTCGCGAAACTCTCCGCATTGTCTCGCCCGGGGCTCGCGGCGCTTGCGGCTGTGTCGCGCACCGACGGACCGTTTACGCCGCATCATCTGGGATTCGTTTTCGGACCGCGCATAAATGCCGGCGGTCGCGTCGGCGGATGCATGCTCGGCATGGAACTGTTGAGCACGGCAGACGGCGACGTGGCGAAGGATCTTGCGCAGCGTCTCGACACGCATAATCGCGAGCGGCAGGCGCTGGAGTCCATGATCCTCGACTCGGCTGCGTCGCAGGCCGCGTTACAGGGCAATGCGCCATTCCTGCTCGTGTCCGACGATGGCTGGCATCCCGGCGTCGTGGGTATTGTTGCGAGCCGGTTGCGCGAGCGTTTCAACAAGCCCGCTTTTGTCGCGGGCTTCGAGGGTGGATACGGCCGCGGCTCCGCGCGCTCCATTCCCGGTGTCGATATCGGTGCAATGGTGCGTGGCGCGCATGAAGCCGGCGTCATCGAAACTGGCGGCGGCCATGCAATGGCAGCCGGCTTCTCGTTGACCGCCGACCGTTTGTCCGGTTTCCGTGAATTCCTGATGGCCTCCTTTAACGGCACCGCGCCCGCCTTTGAAGCGGCCAACGAATTGCTGCTCGACGCAGGTATCGTGCCGTCGGGCGCCACCGGCCTGCTGATGTCGGAGTTGGAAAAGGCAGGGCCGTACGGTGCGGGCAATCCGGAACCGCTTCTCGTGGTGATGGACGGCCGTGTCGCGTTCGCTGACATCGTGGGTAAAGACCACGTGAAGCTTCGTGTCGCGGGCGCGGATGGCGCGCGACTGGATGCAATCTCCTTCCGCACGGCGCAGACGCCGTTGGGGCAGGGCATGCTGAAAGCGCGCGGCAAGCGAATTCATCTTGCCGGCCGCCTGAAGGAGGACCGCTGGAATGGGCAGGTCCGGGTTCAGTTCCACGTCGAGGACGCCGCCTCCGCCGAAGCCTGAGGCCAGTGCTTGCCAAGGCGGGAAGAGGCCGGTATAGGCGCGCTTCCGCGGGCGACCCGCGGACCGGCGGCGCCCTTCGTCTATCGGTTAGGACTCAGGATTTTCATTCCTGCAAGAGGGGTTCGACTCCCCTAGGGCGCGCCACTTTCCACATTTGCTTCACCATGCGAAACTTCCACGTCGGCGCGCGCGTGCGCGCATCAGGGAGGTTTCATGCGTATTTCGAAGAAGACCGTTGTCACAGCGGTTGCGGTGCTCGGTTTGGCCGGCGCGACCGGCGCGGCGCTCGCAAGTCACGGCAAAGCCGGGCTGTGGAGAGTCGACATGTCCATCGCCGGACAGGACACCTCCAAGATGCCGCCAAACGTTCTCGACCGCATGAAGTCGATGGGCATGATGCCCAACAGCAGCGGCGGCTTTACCGTCCAGCACTGCATGACCGCTGCTGAGGTCGCGGACGACAGCAAGATGATGGACACGAGCAATTCCAAGGACTGCCAGGTTGCCAACCGGCAGATCTCCGGACATTCCATGACCGCCGACCTCGTCTGCAAGGGCCAGATGAACGGCACAGGCCATGTCAGCGTGAACTACGACACGCCGACGCACTACACCGGCGAGATGACGATTAGTGGCAAGACGGCAGATGGCACGCCAATCGCGCAGGACCAGAAATTCGAGGGCCGGTGGGTCTCCGCAAGTTGCGGCTCGGTCGCGCACTGATAGTGGCGGCGTGACCAGATTATCCGGCGTCGGCGAAGTTGCAGTATTGCAGGAGATGCTGCGCGCGTCACGCCGGGCTGTTGTCTTCACGGGGGCCGGCATCTCCACCGAATCCGGCATCCCCGATTTCCGCTCTCCCGGCGGCATCTGGACCCGGATGGCGCCGATCGACTACCGGGACTTCGTGACATCCGCCGAGTTGCGCAAAGAGGCGTGGCGCCGGCGCTTCGCCATGGAAGAGACATTCGCGACAGTGCGGCCGAATGAGGGACACAACGCCGTTGCCGATCTGGTGAGATCGGGCAAGGTGAGCCATGTCATCACGCAGAACATCGACAACCTGCATCAGCAATCCGGCATTGCGGAACAACGCGTGATCGAAATTCACGGCAACACGCGCTATGCGAAATGTCTCAATTGCGGCGCGCGCCATGAGCTCGAGCCGATCCGCGCGCATTTCGAACAACATGGCGAGCCGCCGGATTGCACATTTTGCGGCGGCATCGTGAAAACGGCCACCATTTCGTTCGGCCAGGCCATGCCGGAAGCCGAGATGGAACGCGCCGAGCAAGCCACGTTGGCCTGCGACCTTTTCATGGTGTTGGGCTCGTCGCTGGTGGTCTATCCTGCCGCCGGGTTCCCGCTCATGGCTAGGCGGAACGGTGCCCGGCTCGTGATCGTCAACCGCGAGCCCACGGAACAGGACGATTTCGCCGATCTCGTCCTGCATCGCGAAATTGGCCCTACTATGCGTGAGGCTGTTAACGCGCTTTAAGCGCGGGATGGTCTATCGCTATTATGTGATTCGGATTTTTCCAGTTCCCAGGAGCACAGCCTTGCGCAGCCTCGACGAAGAAAAAGACAAGGACAAATCGGACGACAAGTCGCCGGAGCAATCATCGCCCGTCGCGCAGGCACTGTTCAAATCTCGCACCGTGCTGATTTTCGGCGAAGTCGATATGAAGATGGCCGAACGCGTGACCGCGCAGCTGCTCGCCTATGCCGAGACCGAAGGCAACATCCGCGTGATCCTCAATTCGCCCGGCGGGCATGTGGAGTCCGGCGACACGATCCACGACGTGATCCGCTTCGTCGGTCCGCGCGTGAAGATCATCGGCACGGGCTGGGTGGCGAGCGCCGGCGCGCATATCTTCCTCGGCGCCAAGCGCGAGAACCGCCTCAGCCTTCCGTTCACCCGCTTCCTGCTGCACCAGCCGCTCGGCGGCGTGCAGGGACAGGCGTCGGATATCCAGATCGAGGCGGAAGAGATCATCAAGATGCGCGAGCGCCTCAACCGCGAGATCGCGGCGGAGACCGGTCAACCCTTCGAGAAGGTCGTTCAGGACACGGAGCGGAACTACTGGCTCAGCGCCGAGGAGGCGAAGGCTTACGGCCTCGTCGGGCGTATCGTCCAGACCGCGGACCAGGTCTGATTGGCGGCAAGGGGCGCGAACGATCCGCGCAGCCCGCCGTGGTGGCGCGGCGCGGTCATCTACCAGATTTATATCCGTAGCTTTTGCGACAGCAACGGCGACGGGCAGGGTGACTTCGCGGGCATTATCTCCAAGCTCGATTACCTCGCCGCGCTTGGCGTGGACGCGATCTGGCTTTCACCGATCCATCCCTCGCCCAATCGCGATTGGGGCTATGACGTCTCGGATTATGATGGCGTTCATCCGGATTACGGAACCCAATCCGACTTCAATCGGCTGCTTGCGGAGGCTCATGCACGCGGCCTGAAAGTCCTGACCGACGAGGTGCTGGCCCACACCTCCGACGAACATGCATGGTTTCTCGACAGCCTGAAAAAGGGCGAGATGTCGGACTGGTATGTCTGGGCCGATCCCCAGATCGATGGCACGGTGCCGAACAACTGGCTTTCGGCTTTCGCGGGCGCGGCGTGGGCCTATCAGCCCTCGCGCCGGCAATATTATCACCACAAATTCCTGCGCCAGCAGCCGAAGCTCAATTGGCGCAATCCGCAGGCGAGGGCGGCCGCGCTGGCAGTGCTGGACCGCTGGCTGAAGCGCGGCGTGGACGGCTTCCGGCTCGACGTCGCCAACGCCTACCTCCACGATCCCGACCTCGCCGACAATCCGCCGGTGCCGATGGACCAGCGTACCGCCCACAATTGGGCGCACGCGCCGAACCTGCAATTCCACTATCACGACAGTAACTTGCCGGAAGAAATTGATGTCCTGGATGAAATCCGCCGCATGGTGGATTCCTATCCGAACCGCTTCGTGATGGGCGAGTTTTCGGAGGAGCCCGAGCTTTGCGGCTGCTTCGCCCCGCCCGACAGAGGCCTGCACTCCGGCTACAGTTTCCCGCTGCTGGAAGCCCGCAGGCTCGAACCCGATTTCATCCGCAATCACTTCGCCATGCTGGCGCGGCACGAGGGACATTGGCCATCTATCGCGTTTTCCAATCACGACGTCATGCGCACGCTCACCCGTTTCGGGGGACCGAACGCGCCGCGCGGGCTGGCGAAAATGATGCTGGCGCTTCTTCTCACGCTGAAGGGCACGACGCTCATCTATCAGGGCGAGGAACTGGGGCTGCCGCAGGCCGATATCCGCCGCGACCAGATCAAGGACCCGGTCGGTGATCTCTATTACCCCTACACGTTCGGGCGCGACGGCTGCCGCACACCGATGCCGTGGAACTCACTTTCACCAAATCTTGGCTTCGGATCGGGAACGCCGTGGCTGCCGGTGTCGCCGCTGCACAAGCCGCTTGCCGCGGACCTGCAAGAAGCCGACGAGCATTCCACGCTGGCTACCACGCGCAAGTTCATTGCCGCGCGGCGCGACAATCCGGTATTGCGTCTAGGGGAGATCGCGTTCCTCGATGCACCGCCGCCGATCCTCATTTTCACGCGCACCTTGGGCGAGGAGCGCGCCATTTGCGTTTTCAATATGAGCGCGGAAGAGGTGCAACACGCCGGCGTCAAAGGCGAGACCGTCGATCTCTCCTGCGGCGATGCCCGCCTCGACGGCGGAACGTTACGGCTTGGCCCCTACGCCGCCTGGTTCGGCCGCCTCTGAATTCTCGAAAGCATTGAGCACCGCTTCGACCGGGAGCAGAACACAGCGCCGCCGGTTGCGATGCTCCACCACGCCTTCGAAAGCGGAATAGGCCTCGAAGGGTGGGGGTGGCGGCGGCGCACTGGCGCCAAGCATAAGCCCGAGTTCATTGGCGAGATCTTCGACATCTTCGCGCGACGCGCCCTTGAGCGCTCGCCCCAGGATCGAAGCTGATGCCTGCGCCAGAACGCAAGCCTTGGTATCGTGTGCCATGGCCGTCACGCGGCCGAGATCATCCAGCGTAAGTTGGACATTCACCTTGTCGCCGCAAGCGGGATTGTGGGCGTGGCCTTCGATATGCGGCCCACCGAGGCTGCCGGCGCCATGTGCGTCGGCAGCAAGCCGCAATATCTCCTTCTTGTAGAGAGGATCGCTCATATGGCGCGATAGGCGGCCAGCGCCTGCGGCGTGTCAATGTCGATGAGCGGCGCATCGTTGTGGGCTTCGACTTCGCAGACCAGTTCGTCATATGTGCCAATCAGGCTCCTGGCGCCGACGTCACCCGTGACCGCCATGATCTCGGGGAAGAAACGGCGTGCCCACAGCACCGGATTCCCGTGTTTGCCGTTGCGGGTTGCAATGCAGATAGCGCGGTTTTCACCGGTATCGAATGAGGCGATCAGCTTGTCGATCAGAGCCGTCGATATGCCGGGCATGTCCCCCAAAAGGATCACAGCCCCGTCGCAATCCTGCGGGACCGCGCGGATGCCTGTTTTGAGAGACGTGCTGAGACCCTGCGCATAGTCCGGATTGTCGACGAAATACACATCAAGTCCGTCCAGGGCCGTCTTTGTCCTGCCCGCTTCATGGCCGGTGACGACGATCACTGGGCGTGCGGCGCTCGCCAATGCTGCCTCCACGGCATGGCGCAGGAGCGGTTTGCCGTTCAGCTCCGCAAGTAGCTTGTTCGATCCCATCCGCGATGACGTGCCGGCGGCGAGAACGACCGCGGCGATTTTCGCGGCGTGGGGTACATTCGCCTGCGGCTCGTCGCGCGGCTGCGCGCGCGTTGGAATTTCGATGAGAAGGCCGCCGACGCCCATCGCAGCGATCTCGGCACGTCCCACCGGCAAACCCGCCGCCAACCGCCAAAGCACGAAATCGAAACCGTTGAGCTTCGGCGAACGTGCACAACCCGGCAGGCCAACGACGACCGTCTCGCCGAGCGAACCTATCAGGAGGAGATTTCCGGGATCGACGGGCATTCCGAAATGCCCGACTGTGCCGCCTGCTTTTTCCAGGGCTGCCGGAATCACATCGCGCCGGTCGGTGATGGCGCTGGCGCCGAACGCCAGGATCGGATCGCAGCCCGCGTTCTTCGCCTCCATGATCGCCTCCGCCAGCGATGCAATTTCATGCGGGACACGCTTCTCCAGTGCCAGAGTGGAACCGACGGCCCGCAACCGCGCCTCTATGGCGCTGCGGTTCTTGTCGAGCAGCGGAGGCTTCATGCCGGGAAGCATGGTCGATATCAGCGCCGCGCGCCGCGGCCGGTATGGCACAACCTGCAGCGCGCCCTGCCCAAGAACCTCTTCGGCGTTTATGACGGATTCTTGCGGCGCGGCGAACGGGATGATCTTCACTGTGGCGAGCATCTGACCGCCGGTGACCGGCGCGTATGGCGAAAGGGTCGCCAGCGTGATCGCTTCGTGGACGGCATTCAGCGCGTTCACGCGCGCTACATCCACCATGAACATGCCATCTGCCGTCGCGTAGATGTTCGCCCGCCCGGTGAAGGCTGCGGCGACCCGCATATTCGCGCCGGCGAGGCGGGCGGCGATGCGCGTCGCCGCTTCATCTTCGGGAACATCGCCGTCGTCCAGACGGACCACGGTCACGTGGCGAATTCCGCCTTGCGCAATCAGGGCAAGATCGTCATCCGACAGAACGCGGCCCTTGCGCAACAGCTTGCCGCCGGCGCGCACGCCGTGTGCGAGGATCGCGCCACGGGCGGACTCTACCGGTACGGTTTCGAAGAGCATCCTTCTATTTAAGCGCCAAGCGCCGCACGCGGCAAACAGAGGCTTGCGCGCAACCCGCCGTCGGCGCGGTTCTCCAATGTGATCGCGCCGCCATGGCCTTCGGCGATAGCCTTCACCAATGTCAGTCCCAGACCGGAGCCGCCTGTCTCCGTGCTGCGCGACGTCTCCAGCCGCACAAACGGTTCGAATACCCGCACACGATCTTCCTCGGCGATGCCGGGTCCATCGTCATCCACGACGATCACGTAGTCATCCGGCGTAACGTTCAACTTCACGTTCGCCTTGCCTCCATAGGCGACGGCATTCTCGACAAGGTTGCGCACCGCGCGCCGGATCTCGCTTGGCCGGCACATCAGCGGTGCCGGCGCATGGGATTCCCACTTCACGGGTTTGCCCAGATCTTCCAAATCGGCGCAGACGCTTTCGATCAAAGCGGAGAGGTCCGCCTTGCGCATCGCCTCCCATCCCGAACCGCGCGCCGCCGAAAGAACAGCGTCGGTCAGGTCCTGCAGTTCTTCCAGATTCCGCTGCAGACGCTCGCGGACTTCCTCGTCGACGATGAATTCGGCACTGATGCGCATCGCGGTTATGGGTGTGCGCAGATCATGACCGACGGCCGAAAGAAGCTGCCGCTGGCGTTCGAGCGTCCGCGTTACCTGGTCGGTCATGACATTGTAGGCATAAGCGGCCCGCCGGACATCGTCCGGGCCTTCCTCCGGCACATGTTCCGCCTTGCCGCCCCTGGCGGCGGCGAACGCCGATGCCGCGAGCTGGGACAGCGGCCGCGCGACGCGGCTGGCGATGAACGCGGCGGCGATGGAGGTGGTCACGATTGCCACCGCCGCGGCGATTATGATCTGGACCGGCCATGGCGCAGCCGGAGGTCGATAAAGCGTGGTTGTCAGCTCGGTGCCGCGGACCACCGGCACGGTGATGTCGATGACGGAAACCGGGCGCGCGCCGCTCTGGAAGAGTTCTCCCGGGCGCGGCGCGCGAAAATCCACCATGACGCCGCTGCGCGCCTTGCGATCGGGGAGGAGATTGCGGACCCGCGCAGCCATTGCGGCTTCTTCGTCATCCATCCGCCGGCGAACCGCTTTTCCGTGGTGGACGGCGAAATGCCAGAGATTTGAGGTCAGCGCATGAGCGGCGGCCTCGCGCTGCCGCGCGGGAATGGCCGCGATGAGCGTCGAGGCTGAAATCGCGCGGTCTATGAGACGATCATTGAATGCGCTCTCCGCCGCGCGCCGCTGCACGAGCTGAAACCACGAGGCCACCGCGACATTGGACAAAAGAACAGCCGCCGCCGTCACGGCGACGAGCTGCGCGCCGAGCGTGCGCGGCCACCAGTTCACCCGGACCGGCCTCATTCGTTTTCGGGTTCCACCGCCATCATATATCCGCCGCCCCACACAGTCTTGATATAGCGCGGATTCTTGGGATCGGGTTCGATCTTTTTGCGCAGACGGCTGACGTGATTGTCGATCGAACGGTCGAACAGCTCCGCGTCGCGGCCCTTGGTGATGTCGAGAAGCTGGTTGCGGGTCAGCGCTATCTTGGGCCGTTCCAGAAGTGCCTGCAGCAGGCTGAATTCGCCGCTCGAAAGCGCGATCGCGACGCCGTCGGCACCGATCAGTTCGCGCTGGCCGGTATCGAGCATCCAGTCGCCGAACTTGATACGTGCCGCCTCTGGCGGCTTCTGACGGGGTGGGAGCGCCTGAGTCCGGCGCAGCACAGCGCCGATGCGCGCGATCAGTTCACGCGGGCTGAAGGGTTTCGGGATGTAATCGTCGGCGCCCATTTCCAGGCCGATGATGCGGTCAACTTCCTCGCCGCGGGCTGTGAGCAGGATGACCGGAATCTGCGATGTCTCGCGGATCGAGCGGCACAGGCTCAGCCCGTCTTCGCCCGGCATCATGATGTCGAGCACGACGAGGTCGATCGCTGCGCCCTTCATCAGCTTTCGGGCGGCCAGGGCATCCGCCGCGGTCGTGGCGCGATAGCCGTGCTCACGCAGATACCGACCAAGGGGTTCGCGGATATCCCGCGCATCCTCGACGATCAGCACATGCGGTTTGGTCTCTTCCCGTGCCATCAGCATGGCCTCACGATGGTGGAGGGGACGATCATGCGCAAATCCTTATTGTCTCAAAGTATCGCGAGAACGGATGGGGCACACGGGCTGTGACCAGTTTCTTCGTTGAAGACAAAGTTTCGATACCGGCAACCCGCATTCTTGCCAACCAGGGGGAGCGTATTGGAAGGAGAGATGGGGATGAAGCCCATTATTCGATACGCATTGCTTTTGAGCGCAGTTGCGATTGCCGGCGGCGGAATAGCGGCGGCGCAAATGGACAAGTCCGCCACTGGGCGTCGCGGCTATTCCTATTATTCGAGCGGCCATGGAAGCAGCCGGGGCGCAGGAAAGTTCTTCCGCTACGACCTCAATCACGACGGCAAGGTCACGCATGACGAGATGAATCGCTCGCTGGCGCAGCAATTCATGCAGATCGCCGGATCGGCTCATGCCGTCGGCGAGCCGCAATTCGTGGCATATCGTTTGAAGGGACTTCGGGAGCATACGGATGAGATGTTCCATCGCGCGGACTGGAACAGCGATGGCAGGCTGTCGCTGGAAGAATACATGACGCCGGAACGTGTGCGCTTCGAATACGCCGACCGCGACGGCACCGGCGTCATCACCTGCGGTTTTCATGAGACCCAGAAAACCCCGTCCGGCTATCATGGACGCAAGCGCGGTGGCGGAAAAGGGCGGGGCGCCTTCTGCAAAACCATGGACATCGATCACGATGGCAAGGTAACACGCGCCGAGTTCGACAAGTCGACGCAGCAGGAATTCGCGGCGGCTGCCAAGGGCGGCGCGCTGACGGCGGATGGCTATTACGGGATCATCTCCGCGCATGTGCGGGATTCGGCGGCACGCATGTTCAAGCGTCTCGACGGGAACAACGACGGCAAGGTGGACCTCGCCGAGTTCGCCGCCTCGCAGGAGCGCTATTTCAGCAAGCTCGACCAAAACAAAGATGGAGCGGTGACCCGCGACGAGTTCTATGCCGGCCGCCGCACGGCCGCCAATTATCGCAAACCGGGTCAGGGCTGATCCGGACAATCGTCGCGCGGGCGGCAACGCTCCTCCCGCCGTCCGCGCGACGGTTTATTCCTTGGGACCGCGCAGCACCTGCGTGATCTCTGCCAGAATGGCGACAGCGATCTCGGCCGGCGAGCGAGCGCCGATGTTGAGCCCGACCGGGCCTCGGATTCGCAACAACGCCTCCTCGCTGAAGCCTTCCGCTTTCATGCGTGCGCGCCGCGCGGCTTGCGTTTTTTTCGAGCCCAGAGCGCCGATATAAAAGCAATCCGATTTGAGCGCCGCGACCAACGCCGGATCGTCCAGCTTGGGATCGTGCGTGAGCAGTACAATTGCGCTGCGCGGTCCGAGCGGGGCCTTGCTCAGGGCTTCGTCCGCCCAATCGTGCGAAAGCGAAATGCCGGGAAAGCGCTCCGCGGTCGCAAAGGCCGTACGCGGATCGATGATGCGCAAGCGATAACCGGCGAGCGCGGCCATCCTGCTCAAAGGCTGCGCAATATGCACCGCACCCACGACCACCAGATCGAGCGGCGGATTGTAGACCTGCAGAAACCAGGTCCTGCCGTCGATCTCGAGGCTCTGGCTCGTATCGGCGCGCGCGGCGCCGGCAGCGGCGATGCCAAGAGTGGACTTATCCTTGCCCGGATCGAGCAGGCGCTCGTCGCCGGAAGCGATATCCACGGCGCGGACTATCGCTCGGCCGTTTCGCCGGGCATCGTTCAACGCCGCGAGCGTTTCGCGTTTCATCCGCGCAGAGGTTCGACGAATATCTCGATGCGCCCGCCGCAGGCCAACCCCACGGACCAAGCTTGCTCGTCGCTGACGCCGAACTCCAGCTTGCGAACCTTGCCATCCTTCATCGCATTGAGCGCGTCTTCGATTACCGCGCCTTCAACACAACCGCCCGAGACCGAGCCAACGAATGCCCCGTCGTCGCGCACGGCGATCTGGCTGCCGGCCGGGCGAGGCGAGGAGCCCCCGGTCCTGACCACCGTGGCGAGCGCGACCTTGCGGCCGCCGTCAAGCCACTCGGCCGCCGCCGTCAGAACGTCCTGTTCGCCGGCGCTCATTTTCCCAAGGCCTGCTGCACGGCGCGCTTGGCCATCACCGTCACGAGGTGAGCGCGATATTCCGCTGAGGCGTGGATATCCGAATTGAGATCATCGGACGGAACCGTGATGTTTGCGATGGCCTCCGGCGCGAAGTTTTTCGCAAGCGCGGCTTCCATGGCTTTGACGCGGAAGACGCCGGGCCCCGCGCCCGTCACCGCAACGCGGACACCGCCTCTCGTCTGCGCCACGCAAACTCCGGCCATGGCATAGCGCGACGCGGGATTGGGGAATTTCTCGTAACCCGCGCGATCGGGACGCGGAAACGAAACCTCCGTGATGATCTCGCCATCTTCCAGCGCGGTGGAGAACATCCCGGTGAAGAAGTCGTCCGCCGGAATCGCGCGCCGCGTCGTCTTGATCGTCGCATTCAACGCCAGCGCGCAAGCGGGATAATCGGCGGCTGGATCGTTGTTGGCGAGCGAGCCGCCGATGGTTCCGGCCGCGCGGACGGCGGGATCGCCGATATGGCGCGCGGCATGAGCCAGCGCCGGGATTGTCGCGCCCACCTCTTTCGAGGCCGCGACGGCGCCATGGGTTGTTGCCGCACCGATAGCGAGCGCATCGCCCGTCACGCGGATAAAGGACAGCTCGGCGAGCTTCGAGATGTCGACCAGGGCGGGCGGGTTGGCCAGACGCATCTTCATCGTCGGAATCAATGTCTGTCCACCGGCGAGCAACTTCGCGTCAGCGTTCTTCGCCAGGATCGCCTCCGCGTCCTTGAGCGACTGCGCGCGCTTGTATTCGAACTGATAGGGGATCATGCCGCGCTCATCTTCTTTGAGGCGTCCTCGATGGCGCTCACGATGTTGTGGTAGCCCGTGCACCGGCAGATGTTGCCTTCGAGCTCTCGCCGGATCGTTTCGCGGTCCATCGCGCCGTTGCGCCGGATCGCGTCCACCGCCGTCATGATCATGCCGGGCGTGCAGAAGCCGCACTGCAGGCCATGGTTCTCACGGAAAGCTTCCTGTACCGGGTGCAGTTTGCCGTCGCGCGCCAATCCTTCGATGGTCGTGACGTTCGCGCCTTCCGCCTGTGCCGCGAACATGGTGCAGGATTTCACGGGCCGCCCGTCGACATGCACGACGCAGGCGCCGCACTGGCTGGTATCGCAGCCGATGTGGGTGCCTGTGAGCTGCAAATTCTCGCGCAGGAAATAGACGAGGAGCGTGCGGTCCTCGATGTTCGCCGTAACGGGTTTTCCGTTCACCGTCATGGAAACGGTGGTCATGTCACTACTCCGCAAAATGGTGAATTGCGCAAAGTGTCGGATGCAGGCCCGGTCCCGTCAAGCATCACAGGGCCAGGCCGAACAGGACCAAAAGGATCACAATGACGGCGATCAGCCCTACCACCCAGATCTCGGGCGCCACCCCCTCGCGCTTTCCGCTCGGCGTTTCCGCCGCGGCTGGCGGTGGTTCGAGAGACGGGGCGGAGGCATCGAGCACCACTTCGCCCTGCGGTCCCGCGCTGCCGACGGCCGACGCGGCGGCGATCGCGCCGGCGAAGCGTCCAAAGAAATCGTCCGCGATCTGCTTTGCCGCGCCGTCGATGAGCCGCTGGCCTATTTGCGCCAGCTTGCCGCCGATATTCGCTTTCGCCGTGTAGGCGAGGGCGGTGCCATTGCCTTCCGGCGTCAGCGTTATTTCCGCTTCGCCTTTTGCAAAGCCTGCCACACCGCCCTGGCCCTCGCCCTTGAGGATGCAACGGTGCGGTGGATCGAGATCTTCGAGCGCAACCTTTCCCCTGAACGTCGCTTTTACCGGCCCGATTTTCAGGGTCGCCGCCGCCTCGAAGTGCGTGGCGTCGATTTTCGTCATCTGTTCGCAGCCTGGGATACACGCCTTGAGGATCTCGGGATCGTTCAGCGCCGCCCAGACGATGTCGGGGGATGCGGGGATCGGATAGCGGCCAGAAAAATCCATCAGGGGGCAGGACTCCAGGAAGGGAATGGTCAGAACAAAAACAGCATCAACGGCTTAGTCTTTATGTCGACTATTTACAGATTTGCCGACACTTTTCTGAAGAGCACTTTTCTCGCCCCTGTGGTTGTGTTAACCTTATTTTTACTATCGGAAGTTCCGGGAATCGGAGCGCAGGGGATGGAAACGCGTGTATTGGCGTCGCCGGGGGCAGGCGAAGTGCCGTTTGAAGTGACGGGCCTCGTAAAGTGGTTCGATCTCGCCAAGGGCTATGGCTTCATCAAGCCATCGAGTGGACCTGAGGGCGACGTGCTTTTGCATCAGACATGCGTCCGCCAGTCCGGATTCAAGGCGGCGTACGAGGGCGCAAAGGTGGTCTGTGAGGCCGTGCATGGTCCGCGCGGATTGCAGGCGAAACGCCTCATCGCACTGGACAACTCTACGGCGGCGGCACCGCCATCGCATGCCCAGCGTCCAAGCCGTTTCATGTCCGAGCCGCGAGGTCCCGCTTTTGAGGCGACGGTGAAGTGGTTCAATCGAGGCAAAGGCTACGGCTTTGTGTCGCGCGGACCCAACACGCCGGACATCTTCGTCCACATGGAGACACTGCGCCGGTTCGGATTACGCGAACTTCATCAGGGCCAGCAAGTGCGCGTGCGCATCGGTGACGGACCCAAGGGCGAACTCGCCGCGGAAATCTCGGTCCTCGAACACTGATCGCAGTTTTTCGAACGCTGTGTATGATGCCGCCGCTGATTTGCGGTGAGGGCGATGCGCGCGCTGTCTGTCTTACCTGCCATGGTCCTGGCTGTCCTGACGACGGCTTGCGTTGCTGACCCGCAACCGCCGCCGAGGCCACTACCGCGCACCACTCTGACGATCGATGCCAACGGCCGCGCAGTGAAATTCGACGTGGAAGTCGCCGGCGACTGGCGCTCGCAGGAATACGGCCTGATGAACCGGAAATATCTGGCCCCCAAAGCCGGCATGCTGTTCGATTTTCACATCCCCCAGTCGGTATCCTTCTGGATGGAGGATACGCTCATCCCGCTCGACATGATCTTCATCAAGGCCGACGGGACGATTTCCTCCATCGCGCCGGATGCCGTGCCAATGTCACGCGCTTCCATTCCCTCGCTGGAACCGGTACGCGCGGTTCTGGAGATCAACGGCGGTGAAGCGGCAAAGCTCGGGATTTTCCCCGGACAGAAAGTCCGCACTCCCGCCTTCGATACGCGCCCTGCCACCCATTAGTTGAAGCGGCGCAGGCGACCGTGTAAGCACCCCTTGGACCCGGGGCGTAGCTCAGCCTGGTAGAGCACTAGCTTTGGGAGCTAGGGGTCGCGAGTTCGAATCCCGCCGCCCCGACCAACCTGCGCTGAATTGCAGCGGAGGTGCACTGAGAAGGAGAGACCATGCGCGCGCGTATCTACCGTCCGGCCAAGAATGCGATGCAGTCGGGCAAGGCGCGCACCAAGGCGTGGCTCCTCGAGTTCGAGCCGGAAAGCGCCAAGCGTCCCGACCCGCTCATGGGCTGGACCAGCTCCCAGGACATGCGTCAGCAGGTCCAGCTCGAATTCGACACGGCGGAAGAGGCGATC
>JBQCFD010000010.1:0-30052 GCA_051959625.1 Rhizomicrobium sp. | reverse complement strand
TGATCCAGTCCGCCAGGTTGCGGCGGAAAATTCCGATCGAACTCTGCGCGTCGGTGTATTGCGCGGCCAAGGAAACATCGCTGAACAAGCGCTGCGCGAGCGTGCCCGGGAACGCGAAGTCCGCATGCACCTGCTGTTGCGAAGCATCGCTGATGCGGGTCAGACCCGGTGCCGGAGGAGTATTGGGCTGATTGCCGAACCACACCCAACTGCCCGCGTACCGGATCTCGCTGTAACCGATATGCCCAAGCCTGAATGTAGCATAGGGTGACGCCGTCATCACATACGTCTGCAGATCGTTCGCATTGCCCCGCAGAGCCGGGTTGGTGGAACCGTTCAGATCCCGCGCGACTTCCTCGGCATTCGCGTGGAAATCCATAAAGATGTAGTCCGGCACCAGGGTCGCATGTGCGGTAGAGAATACTTGCGCGTTGAACCGATCTTGCTGGGTCGCGTTGGCGTATTTGGTGTAGGAGCCGATCACGCTCGTGAAAGCGGAAAGGTGCGGTGTGTCAACGCTAACGAGACCGCCAGCGGACAGCCGTGACACCAAATCCGACTGTTTGGTTCCCGATACCGGGCTCACATTGTCGGTGTACGTCTCGTCAAGTTCAACCGTGGGAACGATGAGCCAAGCGGGCGCGCGCGGGTTTGACACCTGCGACGCGAAATCCGGGCCGCCGGTATAGTTCGAACGCTCATGCGCCGGATGAATCGGCCCCGCTTCCGTTGCCGGCGGTTTGCCAAGAGCGGCGGGATTTGAGATGCCCAGAGAGAGAGGTACGGTGCCGTCAGAAGGCGTTCCGGATTGATCGGATTGTTGTGTTGGATCCCCGGCCGCAGTCTGCGCAACAGCAGTTCCCCCATCTGCGATCAGACAAATCGCAGAAGCGAGAAACATGCCTCGCAAGGACAATCCACCCACAGCCAAAAAGATTCTCCCCAACGCACACTGTGCCACGATATTCCAAGTTTAACCAACCGGATGGTTTTTGTAATAACCGTATCCGTACTTTCCAAATGTTTCGCTCAGCAGGGATGCCCCCTTGTTCAGCACCAATCCGACATTCGGGCACCCGGTCATCAGCCTGAGGGCGGATTGCACCTCTTCGCGCTTGGTCTCATCGGCGGCGACGACGAAAACCACCTGCCCCACCGATTCCGCGAGGATGGCCGGTTCATTGCTCACAAGACACGGAAGCGAGTCGAAAATGATGAGCCGGTCGGGATCCTGCTCGCTCAGCATGGTGATGAACTGAGACATCGCCCGGCTTGAAATCAGTTCGGGCATGTTTGGAGCGAGCTTACCCGACGGTATGAGATTGAGGTTCGGGATGCTGGTCGACAACAGGACATCCGAAAGCGTCAGCCCTTCCTTGGTCAGAAGATCGATCCACCCAAGGTCCACGTTGACGCCAAGATAACGGCGCATCGACTGGCGCTGCGCATCCGCATCGATGAGAAGGACGCGGCGGTAGTGCTCGAAGGCGAGCGAGAGCGCGAGATTGATGGCTGTAAAGGTCTTGCCGTCGCCGGGACACGCACTCGTCACCAGCATGCGGTTTGCCATCAGGCCCATCGTGGCGCGGCCGCGCGAAACATTGGACAACACGTGGCGCTTGATCAGCCGGAATTCCTCGATCGTGGGAACGAAGCCGGCGCCCGCCGACGGCAGGAAAATGCCATTCGCCGCCATTTCGGTGGGGCTGAGATTCACGTGCTTTGACGGCCGCACTTTGGGTTGAGGCACTGCCGCACTTTCGGCTTCGGGCTCGCGCGCGATCCGGGTGTCGGGATGCCGCGACTGCACGTCCGGCGCGCCCATGCGCTCGGATGGCATGTTCAGCCTGGCCGCGGCACGGCGGATCAGGTCAGGACGCTCTTCGGTCAACGTAGCCATCGATAGGCACCAGTGCTGATGAAGATCATGATCGCGTACAAACCTATCAACCCCGACAGGATGAACGCCGGACCAAGCGGGGTGGCAGCCAGCCCGCCACCTGAAACGTTATTGTGGATGCGCGTAACCGAGCCGATCACCGGCAGCCCCAATCCACGCAGGCTCGTCGCCGAGACGAAGGTGGGCTGCAGGTATGCCAGCGCGAGCGGCACACCAATTCCGCCGCCCAATCCCAGGACCAGGATGACGGAGTACATAATCGGCAGGTTGGGGAAGGACGGATTGAGCGGGATTTCCGGCGGATCAACGACACGGAACTGGGTCCTGTCGGCTTGATCGTCGGCGGCCTGGGAAAGGCTTGCGGACTCGCGCCGCTTCACCAACTCGTCATAGTTCGCCTTGATGACGTCGTAGTCGCGATCGAGATTTTTGCTCTTCGCTTCCACATAGGGAATTTGGCTGGAGAGCGCCTTGGTCTTCTCGTAGTCCTGGTTCAGATCATCCAGGTGCGCCTTGAGTGTCGGCACCGCGGTTTCCGCGTCAACGAGCTTCAACCGCAGCTGCTCGTAGACCGGATTGGAGATCTGCGTGGTGCCTTCGTTGCCGCGGCCCGATGCGACGATTTTCTGCAGTTCGTCTTCGTCATGCAGAGCCGCTTTCAAGTCCGGATAGTTGTCGGTGTAGTGCAGCCGCAATTCGGCAACTGTCCGGCGCGCCTCGGCCAGGCGCGTGGCCGGCGTCGCGGCGACAAGCTTGCCGTCGGGACCGACGACGGGCGTCGCTTGGACGCTCAAAAGCGCGGGCGCTGCTCTTACCTGTGCAGCGAGAGAATCCCGGGTGATGACTGCCTGAGCATATTGCTGACGGGTCTGTGCAAGCTGCTGTTCCAGATATTGCTGGCGAGGAATTCCCGTCGTCGTGTCGGGAAGGATATCTTCGTACTGCTTGCGGAACTCCGCCCGGCGCATTTCCGCAGAACGCAGCTGCGTCTCGTAATTCGCAATCTGGTTGTCGAGGAATTTCTGAGCCTTTTCCATTTCGACGCGGCTGCTGTTCGTCGCGCGCTCGGCGAAGATCGTCAGAAGCGCCTGGACGACATTCTTGACCGCGACCGGATCGCTTCCCTCATAAGAGATGCTGACGAGGTTCTTGCCGGTATTCTTCACCTCTGTGCGGCGAGCCATATCGTCCACGAGTTGTTCTTTGGCTCTGCGGCTCAGACCATTATCCAGTCCGGCCAGCACCAGGACCTGCTCGAGATTGGGGCGGCTCAACAGCGTCTGTCGGAGGTACTCCTCGCCCTGCCCGCCGACCGTATCGACGACCATTCCCTTGAGAAGCGGCGTCAGCAGTCCATTCACATTGACGTAGGCGCGCGCGCTGGATTCATACTTCTTCGGCATCAACGTGATAGCGAACCAGCCCACGAGGCAGATGGTCCAGCAGATGCCGAGCGCAAGCCACTTGCGCCGCCACAGCATGATGGCGTGCTCCAGCAGGAGCGTCTTCAGATTCTCGAACGATGAAGAATCGCCCATCCAATGCCCCGAAACACTCCAATACGCTCCGCCCCAGAGCGGAAGCCGCCAAACTCAGACACAAGGCCCAGTGTGATTTCCCTGATGCACGTTCATCCGTGCATCAGAAGAACCGTTGCGGGACAATCAGGATATCGCCAGGCGCCATTGCAACGTTTTGGGACACGTCTCCGTCCCGCACCAGGCTGTCCAGATGGACAGTGTAGGACTCCTGTTTGCCGTTCACGTTGCGCACCAATATCGCATGGTTGCCATCAGCGTATTTCGTCAGCCCGCCAACTTCGATCATCACGTCCAAAGCCGTCATCCTGGACCGGTAGGGAAGCGCCTTAGGCTGAACTGCTTCGCCCACGACGCGAATCTGCCTGGTGAACAGGCCGACAAACTGAACCGGAATGACGGTGACGAGAGGATCCTTCACATAGGGTTTCAGCTGATCCTGCAGTTCCTGTGCCAAAGCCGTCGGCGTCTTGCCGACCGCAAGCGCGTCGCCAATCAGCGGCATGGAAATCCGCCCGTCCGGGCGAACCGGAATCTGGCGCGTAAGGTCGGTGTTGTGCCAAACGAAAATATCGAGCACGTCGCCGGGCCCGATCACATACTGGCTCGATGCCTCGGGGGTCGTCTCAGCCATCGCTGCCGGCAAGGTCGGCGCGTTCGGGGCCGTCGAGCAACCCGCGGCCATAAGCACGAGGCCACCAACAAAGATCGATGCAAAAAGTCTCATCCCACGCCCCCTCGATTATGAACAGCGCAATTGGCCGCTAGAAGTCATCCGCGCGGGCACACCCACCCGTTGCGCAGCTTCCTTAAGAAAATAGCGCCAACACCCGCTAAAATAAACCGAAATTTTGACTAGCTCCAGCTAAGCTGTGATCGTTCAGGACATCAAGTTGTTTGGCCGGTCGTGGTAAACCCCAGCATGCTCAAGAAAAATGTCCTCGAGGTAATAACTTTCACTACGCTCTATCCAAACGCCGCAGCGCCAAACCACGGCATTTTCGTCGAAAACAGGCTTCTTCATCTCGTGGACAGCGGAATGGTGCGCAGCCGGGTCGTCGCACCCGTTCCCTGGTTTCCCTCGTCCGCGGCCATGTTCGGAAAATATTCCAGCTTCGGAAAAGCGCCGCTGCGCGAAAGCCGCAACGGTCTGGAAGTATATCACCCTCGCTTCCTGTCGATTCCGAAAGTGGGCATGTCGGCCGCCCCGCAGCTTCTCTGCCGGGGCTCCGCCGGCACGATGAGGCGCCTTGAGCGGGAAAAATCCTTCGACCTCATCGACGCGCACTATTTCTACCCCGACGGTGTGGCTGCCATCCGGCATGGACAAGCGTTGGGAAAGCCCGTCGTGATCACCGCGCGCGGGACGGACGTGAACTTGATCCCCCAATATCGCCTCCCCCGCCTTCAGCTTCAGGGAGCTGCCGCAGAGGCCGCTGCCATAGTAACCGTCAGCCAGGCGCTAAAAGACGCGGTAGTGGACCTTGGGGTCCCGCCGGATCGCGTCACTGTCCTTCGCAACGGCGTGGATCTGGATCTGTTTCATCCTGCTGGCCGCAATGAAGCCCGCCAAAAACTGTCTCTCGGCCGGCGGACGCTGGTTTCGGTGGGCCACCTTGTCGAGCGTAAAGGGAACCACCTCGTCATTGAAGCACTCGCCGGGCTCCCCGGGTTCGAGTTGCTCATTGCAGGCGACGGACCGGAACGCGCGCGGTTGGAGTCCCAGGCAATGGGCCTCGGCGTGAGGGGTCGTATCCGGTTCTTGGGTGCGATCCCACATCGAGAACTGCAACAGCTCTATGTCGCTGCCGATGCCCTTGTCCTCGCCTCAAGCCGCGAAGGCTGGCCGAATGTGCTGCTGGAAGCGATGGCATGCGGGACCCCTGTCATCGCGTCAAACATCTGGGGCAATCCGGAGGTCGTGTCTCGACCGGAAGCTGGCACGCTCATGCGCGAACGTACGGCCGCCGGCGCTGCCGAAGGGATAAGGGCGTTGTTTTCGAACTATCCCGACCGCGCCAAAACCAGGCACTATGCCGAGCAATTCAGTTGGGACGCGACGACGGCGGGGCAGATTCACCTCTTTCGAAAAATACTGGAGATGAAGAGCGCCGGGGACAGCGCTTCGACTGCCGCGGCGCTATGATGCCGTTCGGAAGCGAAGACCTGCTGCGCTTGCGACAGTTTGGATGACTTCCGCCGGAAGGTTCACGCCTGATGAAGATTTTCGAGGACGTGAAGTTTCTTGATCTGCCACCGCATTTGGAAGCGCTGTTCGCGAGTGCCGGGCAAAAGAGCTTCTTCAACCTGGCAGTCTGGTACGATGTCGTTTCCCGGCATGGGCGGATGGATGGTTCGATTGTCCGCCTGTTTACCGACGACGCGTGCCGGACCGGCCTGGTCGCATGCCAAGAGCGCAACAAGCCGCGCGCTGTAGCTGGATGCACGACGCCCTACACTTGCGAATCTGCTTTCCTCACGTCGTCCCCACATGGCGAACCAGAAGCCGTTCGCGCATTCGCGCGGGAAATAGGGCGCAGCGCGCCGATCGAAACGCTCCTTCTCACCGGCCTCGATCCCCTCTCGGCGCAAACCACTGCCGCCGTCGCCGGATTGAAGGACGCAGGCCTGACCGTCGGCAGGTTCAAGGGATGGACCAACTGGTTCGAAGCGGTGGAGGGCGACGATTTCGAAACGTATCTCCAGCGAAGACCTTCTGTTCTTAAAAACACATGGGAGCGCAAGCTCAAGGCTCTTCGGAAAGACTTCCGGGCTGAGTTCTGCCTGAATGACGCGCCCGACCGTTTCATCGCCGAATATGAGAGCGTTTACAAAGCGAGCTGGAAAGATCCGGAGCCGTTTCCAACCTTCATGCCGGCGCTGATCCGCGGGGCGTCCTCACTAGGCGCTCTTCGTTGCGGCGTTCTCAGATGCGATGGCAAGTCGATCGCTGCTCAGTTCTGGCTTCTCTGGCGCGGCCGCGCGACGATCTTCAAGCTCGCCTATGACGAAAACTGGAAGCGCTATTCGCCCGGCACATTGCTGACCATGGAGATGGCGCGCTCAGTGCTGACCGACGATGCGCCGGATGAAATAGACTTTGGACGCGGCAACGACGCCTACAAGAGACTTTGGCTCTCGCAACGCCGCGACCGATGCGGCATAGAAGCCGCGAACCCTAGAACATTGCGCGGCGGCGCACGTGCAGCGCGACTGCTCGCGCGATCGGCACGCGATTTTCTGCACCAGCGGATGCCGCGCTCCCGAAAACATTAACGCTCTCGATAACTTTCCGCGCAGGCGAGGAACGATATCGCTGTGACGCTGCTATATTTCGCTCCCAATACAAATATGCGAGATTGGCGAAGCACCCTGCGATGAAAGAAGCGGATATGAGCGGCTTGCGCCCCAGATGGATAAGTCTTCTTTGTGCCGCGGCCATTTGCGCTTTTCCCGCCACATCGAGCCTCGCGCGATGGACCCCATTTGATGGCGTGGTTTCGATACCGCCAGTGCCTGCTCCGACATCGCCCGGCGACATTGTTGGGGTCATTCTTAAAAATCAGACAGAAAACGCGTTACACGATCAGCCCGTCACGTTCGGCGAAGTTTTCGTAGCGGGCAAGGTCCATGTCGGTGACGCTCTCATGGCGCGAGTAAATGGCAACAATTTGCCCGCGCAGATGGACGTCAAAACGACAAATCCGGATGGATCGGTGCGCATGGCGGTCGTCACGGTAATCATGCCCGACCTACCTGCGGGCGAAGAGGTGCCGGTGATGCTTGCGCAGGGACAACGCGCGAGCGGCGCCGAGGTAAGCCCTACTTTGCCCTCGGCCTATAACGTGGCCGTCGATCTCGCGATGCAGGGTGGACAGACGTATCACTTCGCACCGGCCGAATTGCTGAAAGAAGCTCTCGCCAAAAAAACGGTTTCCTATTGGCTGCGCGGTCCTCTCGCGACAGAGGTGCGAGTGGACAAGCCGGTTTTGGGTTCTCTGCACGTGACGTTCGACATCCGCATCTACGCGGACGCGAAGACGCTAACCGACGTGCAATTCCTCAATGACTATGCGTTGAGACGAGTGGGCGGCGCGGTCACCTATGACGTGAATATCATCGACAACGGAAAAAGCGCATTCTCCCAGCAGAACGTGAAACAGCCGCAATATACAACCTGGCACAAGCTCGTCGGGACTGGAGGGCCGGACTCCGTTCAGGTGATCCACGACATTGCAGCGCTTGAGCGCAGCAATGCCATCCTGGATTACGATCTTTCCGCCGGCGTCAATCGTGTCACGATTATGAAAAATACGGCCGCAATGAACGGCGATGGTTACGGCATTCTCGAGAATGCAGGACTTGCGCGATATATGGAGGGACCTGGGGGACGGCCGGATATCGGGCCGACAACCGGCGCCAATACGATATGGCTGGTAACGCAGGACTTTGACGCCCAGAAATATGCCCTTGTCCAGGCCGATGCGGCGGGGAGCGTCCCTTGGCATTTCTACGATCCCGAACACGGCGGTTATCCAACGGCGACGCGCTATCCCGATCTCTGGATCGACGACCGGGCCGCGGGAGAGAAACTGCACGGCCTCACACAGCAAATTCCCCACTGGACCAAGGATTGTGAGTGCTTCTTCCTGGACTCGTCTCACCAGCCTGATCTCTCCTTCGTTCCGTATATCCTGACCGGCGAGCACTACTATCTCGACCAATTGGAAGCACAGTCCACCTGGACGGTTATGTCATGGGATCCGCGTAAACGCTCCTTCGACAAAGGCATCGTCTTTCCGCAATTCATCCAGGCGCGCGGCATGGCGTGGACGTTTCGCCAAATCATCAATGCAGCATGGATCGTTCCAGACGCCGATCCCCTCAAGGGTTATTTCAAGAAGCTTCAGGCAAACAATATCGAGTATGTACTCAAAGAGATACGCGGGCTGCATGAAGGCGAGGCGTCCGGTTGGATTCCAGCAAACGGGTTCGGCGCGAAGTCTGGTGAGATTGTCCCCTGGCAGCAGGATTTCATCGCCTATGTGATGATTCTCGCCGCGAAGCGTGGCGACCTGGGCGCGCTTGATATCCTGAAATGGCAGACAAATTTTCTGGCCGGCCGGTTTCTCGCCCAGTCGCAGGGCTTTTCGCCTTATGACGGCGCCGCCTACCGGATGATCGCGTACCGCCCCAACCAGATGATCGACGGTGCCTACCAGACCTGGGCAGAGATCGAACAGGCTACGACCCCAAAAGGCTTCACGAACGGTTCGGACACATGGCCGAAGCGCACATGGCCGGGATATATCCAATCGGCAAAAGGCGTGCTGGCCAGTATCGTTCGGCTCACCGGTTCCGACAAAGCTCGGCAAGCCTACGAATGGCTTGATCAAAATGCTCCGCAAGCAGGCCTTGCGAAAGACCGCATGGACCCGACCTGGCGAGTTGTCCCCTAAATCAGAATTGATAAGCAATTGCATCAGTCAACTGTGGGTGTCTGTCCGTCGGAGGCACGGCGATTTGGCCTCCTTGCCGGATATGCCGACAATGCCTCAAGCTGATCCGAAACCTGATTCTTTTTTTGCGAGATAGCGCGAACGTGCCTCATCGCGATGAACTGGCGGAACGATCGCTTGCCGAGAAAAGCGGCGCGCTTTCCTCGCCTCGCGCAGTTTCACTTTTGGATCGCAGCAATCACCATTTCAAGAACGTCATTCCGGACGGCGCGCCGCTGCTTGTGACGACAATCGACGCGGAAGAAGAGTTCGATTGGTCCGCGCCGCTATCCCGGAATTCGCAAGGCGTCGGCTCGATGAGGCAGCAATATCTGGCGCACAAGATATTCGATCGCTTCGGAATTGTGGCATCGTATTTTGCGACATATCCGATCTTGCAGCACGAAGACGGCTATAAGCCGCTATGCGAATATCTGCAGAACGGCAAATGCGAAGTCGGTGCACAACTCCACCCGTGGGTCACCCCGCCCTTTCCTGAATCGGTCGGCGTCAAGAACAGCTTCCCGGGCAATCTGTCGTTCGACGCGGAATACAGCAAGCTTGCGTCCCTGACAGAACTGCTCACGGAACGTCTGGGGCACAAGCCGACCATTTATCGCGCTGGGCGCTATGGGATCGGGCCCAACACAGCGGCAATCCTCATGCTGCTAGGCTACCGTATCGATAGCAGCGTCGTGCCAGAATACAATTACGACCGCGAAGGCGGCCCGGATTTTTCCCAATTCTCGCCCAACCCTTCTTGGGTCGATCCGGAAAAACGGTTGCTCGAGCTTCCGATCACATCCGGTTATGTCGGCTTGCTCGGACAGAACGTCACAGGAAGAAAGCTATTCTCGCGCGCGTCCGGACACGGACTACTGCGATCCGTAGCGGCGCGAGCGGGATTGTTCGAGCGGATAAGGCTGACGCCGGAGGGGACAACCTATGCTGAGGCGCAGCGCCTGGTTCGTTCCCTGGCGCGGCGCGGAGTCCGTGTGTTCACGCTCTCCTACCACACGCCATCTCTCACTCCTGGCGTAACGCCATATGTGCGCACACTGGCCGATCGCGATCGTTTCCTCGATTGGCTCGAACGCTTCTATGAATTCTTCCTCGGCGAAATGGGCGGAAAGCCGGCGTCTGTTTCCGATGTCCTGGCTTTGGCAACCGCGAACGCTCAACGCTAGCTTGTTCGCGAGAAACCGCTACTGATCACCGCTCGCTGGTGGCGGCCTTGTAGATCGGCTGATATGCCGATGCGGAAATTGGCCAGGTGCGGCTTGTCTCCACATAATGTCGCCCCGCCGCGCGCATGTTGGTGGTATCCGCCGCCATCGCGCGGATGACGTTTTTCGCCAGGGCGTCGGGGTCGT
This sequence comes from Rhizomicrobium sp., assembly GCA_051959625.1. GTDB lineage: Bacteria > Pseudomonadota > Alphaproteobacteria > Micropepsales > Micropepsaceae > Rhizomicrobium. The sequence goes on along the minus strand of JBQCFD010000010.1, from coordinate 19,743 downwards.
CGGGCGGGAAAAGAAAACCCGTTTCGCCGTCACGCACCAATTCGCGATGGCCGCCGACGTCCGAAGCGATGACGATCCTGCTTTCCGCCATGGCTTCGAGAGGCTTCAAGGGCGTGACCAGTTCCGTCAGCCGCATGCTGCGCCGCGGATAGATAAAAAAGTCCACCAGGTCGTAATAGCGCCGGACGTCGGCGTGCGGCACGCGACCGACAAACCGCACCGCGTCGCCCAAATTCAGTTCGCGGCTCAAGCTCCGCAAGCGCTCGTCCTCTGGACCGCCGCCGACAAGCAGCAACACGGCGTCAGGCCGCGCCACGCGGATCGCCGGTAGGGCGCGAAGCAGCAGGTCCAACCCTTCGTAATGGTAGAAAGACCCGATGAACCCGAGCACAACACGGCCCGCGAGGTTCAGCTTCTCCGCGAGTTCGGCGTCACGCGCGCGCGTCGTTCCGAAGTCGTTCAAATTCACGGCATTCGGCACAACCGCGACGCGATCCGCCGATATGCCCCGGCCAATGATTTCGGTGCGCATCGCCTCGCACAGCGTGACTACTGCCGTCGCGCGGCGCATGACATAGGTCTCCAATGCTCGGGTGGCGCGATATCTCGGTCCACCTTCGCGCGATCGACCGAGATCCACGGCCGCATCTTCCCACAAGGCACGGACTTCGTAGACCATAGGGAGACCGGCTTTTCTCGCGGCGCGAAGAGCGGGAATGCCGTTCAACACCGGGGAATGTGCATGCACGATATCCGGCCGGCATTCGGCGATCAGCTCCGAGATTCGCCGCTCGGTAGAGCGCATCTCCAGGATTTCCGCCGCCACGGGTATTTGACTGAAACGGCCCACCGGCTTTTGCGTGCGATGGAAATTCCAGCCGTCCACTGCCTCAATGGCATTGGCGCTCGCGTTGTAGCGCGGCGACGTGAGATGGATTGTCTCCCAACCATAGCCGCGCTGGGCGGTCAATATTCCGAGCGTGCGATACACATAGCCGCTCTGGAGCGGTAGAGAATGGTCGAGTACGTGAAGAATGCGCATGGTCGCCGGCTATGACTTTGTAAGGACCGAGGCTCGACTCACCATGCACCACGCGTGTCGATTACGATCTTGTCCTTCAGCAGATCGCGATCGACCTGCAGGAAGCTCATGTGATCGACCAGCAGCAGAACGATGCCGGCGCGCTCGATGGCCTCGTCGAAATCATGCAGGTTCAGACCCAACCCCGACAGCTCTGCTGGAAGTTTTGAAATATGCGGCTCCACAATGAGCAAATCGGCCACCCCATCGGTGGCGAGGCGCTTCACGATCTCGACCGCAGGGCTCTCGCGCAGATCATCGACGTCGCGCTTGTACGACAATCCCAGGCAGGCGACCACAGGATGCTTCAGCGCCGCGCAGCGTTCGCGGACCTTAGCGCAAATCAGTTCGGGCTTCGCGTCGTTGATCAGGCGCGCTTCGCGGATCAGTTTGGCCTCGTTAGGGTTGGTGGCGACGATGAACCACGGGTCGACCGCGATGCAGTGACCGCCCACGCCCGGCCCCGGCTGCAGGATATTCACGCGTGGATGCAAATTCGCCAGCTTGATCAATTCCCACACATTGACCTTCAGCTTGTCGCAAATGGCCGACAATTCGTTGGCGAACGCGATGTTGACATCGCGATACGCATTTTCCGTGAGCTTGGAGAGCTCTGCGGTTTTGGCGCTGGTGACACGGCAGTCGCCACGCACTGCGATGCGGTAGAGGCTCAGAGCCCGCTGCGCGCATTTGCGGGTCATGCCGCCGATGATGCGCGCATTGTTGACGACTTCTTCCAGGATCCGGCCAGGCAGCACGCGTTCCGGGCAATGAGCTACCTGCACCATCGCAATCTCGCCCTTTTGCTGCGGGAAGGTGAGATCCGGCCGCAATTCGGCGAGAATGGCTGCCATTCGGTCGGTCGTCCCTACCGGCGACGTCGATTCCAGCACAACGAGATTGCCCTGTACGAGCACAGGCGCGATCGCGCGCGCCGCCGCTTCGACGTAAGAAAGATCGGGCGTCGCGCTCGTACCATGACCGCGCAACGGAGTCGGCACCGCGATTATGAAAGCATCGGCGGACTCGACCTCCATAGTGGCCCGAAGCTTCCCCGCCTCCACAACCCGGCGGACGAGCGCATCCAGATTGGGCTCGCCGAAATGCGGCTTGCCCTGGTTGATCGTTTCCACGATTTGGGGATTGACGTCGATGCCAATCACCTGGACGCCGTTTTCGGCAAACACGGCGGCGGTCGGCAGACCGATATAGCCGAGACCGACGACGGCAATTCGTTCAAAACTATCCACCGGCAAGAACCTCCACGATGCGGGCGGCCGCGCGGCCGTCACCATAAGGAGTAGGTGCGAAACTCATTTTGGCATAAGCGGCCGGGTCGTCGAGCAGACGGTTGGCCCGTTCCACGAGGAGGTCGGGATCGGTCCCGACCAACTCGACGGTTCCCGCTGCAACCGCTTCGGGCCGCTCCGTGGTATCTCGCGTGACAAGCACCGGCTTTCCGAGCGAAGGCGCTTCTTCCTGCACACCGCCGGAATCGGTGATGATCAGCGAAACCCGGCGCATGAGATTGACGAACGGAAGATAGTCCAGCGGCGCCACCAGATGGATAGCCGGATGTCCGCTGAGAACGGACTGGGCCACCTTCTGGACATTCGGGTTGAGATGCACGGGATATACGATTTCGACATCGCCTCGCGACGCGAGCTTCACCAGCGCGCCGGCGACCCGCTCGAGCCCTTCTCCGAAATTTTCCCGCCGGTGACCCGTGACGAGAATGATGCGGCATTCCGGTTTGAAGCGCGGGAGTTTGTCGTCGAGCGCTTGGGCACGGGCCGGATCGGACTCCAGAATTGCCACCGCATCCAACAAAGCGTCGATCACGGTATTACCGGTGACGACAATGCGGGCCGGATCAATGCCTTCGCGCAACAGATTCTGCTTGGACTCTTCGGTCGGCGCAAAATGAAGATCGGAAAGGCTGCTCGTGAGCTTCCGGTTCATCTCTTCCGGCCAGGGGGAAAAGATGTTGCCCGTGCGCAGCCCAGCTTCGACATGCCCAACCGGGATCTTCTCGTAAAAGGCCGCGAGGCTGGCTGCCATGGTCGTGGTCGTATCGCCCTGTACGAGAACGCGATCCGGACGAAACTCGCGCAGTACGTCACCCAACCCTTCCAGCACAGCCGTCGTTATGTAGGTGAGGCCCTGCCCGGCGCGCATCAGATCGAGATCGTAGTGCGGTGATATCGAAAAAAGTTCCAGAACCTGATCGAGCATCTGGCGATGCTGCGCCGTCACGCACACGCGCGATTCGACATTCGGCATGTCGGCGAGCCGACGCACGATCGGCGCCATTTTTATGGCTTCAGGCCGCGTGCCAAAGACGGATAAAATTCGCATGCTCAGAAAAATTCCACATTGCCAAGTTCAACGGCGACGCCTCGCCGGGACGAATGCCCTTCAATTCCCACCAACTGCCAGTATTCCGACAGGTACCTTCCGCGCGACGTCGAGTACGCGCTCCTGTTCGTCCACCGATAATTCATGGCGCCATTTGTCCGCCGCGGCGAGCGAGTCACGTGTCGTCTTGAAATAGTCGTCCGTATCGGATCCCGTCGTGCTTTTCTGCAAAAACGACTGCGTTTGCAAAGACCATGGAAGGCGCGCGAAGCCGAACATGGTCCGCGCCACCTCTTCCGGCTGCCGGCACAGATCCTCGTAGCGAACCGTGAGCACTCGATCCAATCCGGCCAGGTCGTTCATCGCCTTCTGATTGAGGATCGCCCAGTGCCATGCGCATTTTTCCAGCAGAGGCAGCGCGTCGAAAATGTCGCTCGTGAGTCCGTATTGCCCGGCCTCCTCCGTTGACAGGATTTCGCGGAGCCGGGTATCGCCTTCGAGTTTTCCCTTGCTGATGCCCGTCACCAGCGACGCAACCTGGCCGCAGGGATGACGCAGGATGAAGATGATCCTGCTTGCCGGCAGCGCCTCGGCGAAGAGGCGGGCGCGTCCCCGCGCGCTCACCGACTTCATTACGACGATGGGCTGTCGCTCCGAGGACTGCACAAGATCGGGGATCGCAATCTGCCGCGGCCACTTCGCGCCGGTCAGCCGCTCAAGCACGCGGGGGGCGTAGATGTAAGCCGTGCGCACCGCGCGCGAGACGGGACCGTTGTAGGACTTCGGAAACGTCGGCAGCGAGCCCGCTGATTTTTGTGTGCGCACGTTCAACAGGCGCAATAGATATTGCCGCGCCTCCCGCCGGTAGGAATCGACTTCGCCGCGGGGACACAGGACGGGCAAATGCTGGTTTCGAAGCACCGTGTCCGGCTCATGGCGATAGAGCACGTCCGGGTGGCTGTCGAAGATCTTCGCGAGCCATGTCGTTCCCGACCGCGGGGCTCCTAGAAGAAATAAGACGTTGCTGCCGCCCGGCGCCACGATGGAGGATGTGGAGCGGTCATCTTCCGACGGCGCGGATAGTGCGTGAGCCGACATCGGTCACCCGACCATCAATGCGGGCGCGGATGATGCGACCGAACCGGCATAATGTACCTGACTGAGGAATCCTTCGAACATCAGCAGTGTCCACAATGCGCGGCTATGATCGTGCAGGCCGGTCTCGTGCGCGTCGATCATCGCTGCAATCGGCTCGCGCGCGAACAGGCCGCAATCCATCATAGCTTCGCCTAACAGCGCTTTCCTGACCGCCGCAGTGCCTGCTCCGCGAAAATAGGGCGCGAGCGATGTGCCGAAGCCTTGCTTCTTGCGATAGAGATTTTCCTTCGGAACGTACGGTTCCAGGGCGCGTTTGAGGATGCTCTTTCCCTCGCCGCCTTCCAGACACAGCGACCGAGGAAACCGCGCAGCCATTTCGACGAATTCGTGATCGAGCATCGGCACGCGCACTTCCAGCGAGGTGGCCATGCTGCAGCGGTCGACCTTCGTGAGAATGTCTCCGGGAAGGTAAGTCTTGAAATCGGCGTATTGTGCGCGCGCCAGCGCGTCACCGGTATCGGCTTCGTCCATTGCGTCCTTGATCAGCGACGACGGGTCATGGCCACTGATGGCCGCTCGCATTCCCGCCGCGTATAGCGCGTGACGGGGGCCATCGTGAATCCGGCACAAGGTGCGGTAGTAGCCGAACGCGCTTTCGCTGGCGAGTTCCTGAAACGTGTTCTTGCCCCGAGCCCATTGCGGCGCCCAATCGAGCTTTGGATAGAAGCTGCCGAGCACACCGAAGACGTTGCGGCGAAATCCTTCCGGCAGCCGTTCGCGCCATTTTTCGGCTTCCGCGAACATCCGATAACGGCGATAGCCTCCGAAGATCTCGTCTCCCGCGTCGCCGGAAAGCGCGACTGTCACGTGACGGCGCGCGAGCTGGGAGACGCGATAGGTAGGTATGCATGAACTGTCGGCAAACGGTTCGTCGAAGATCGCAGCCTGCGTTCGATAGTTGTCCAGCGGATCGATACTGACCTGCTCTTCCCGGTGCTCGGTATGATAGCGCTCGGCGACGCGGCGTGCGTGGTCGCGCTCGTCGGCTCCCTCGTCGCCCAGGCCTATGGCGAAAGTCTTGACGGGAGCGTCCATCTCCCCCGCCATCATCGCCACCACGCCACTGGAATCCACGCCGCCTGACAGAAAGGCGCCAAGAGGAACTTCCGACATGAGGCGGATGCGCGATGACTCGCGGAGTTTCGCGATGATCTCTTCCGCCGCATCGGCCTGCGAAATCTCGCGGAACGCGAAATTCATCCGCCAATAGCGATCGGGTTCGCCCACCGGCGCGCCTCGGCGCACCAGCAGAGTATGCGCGGGCGGCAGCTTCTTGATCCCCGCATAGATCGTGCGGGGATCGGGCACGTAACCAAATGCGAAATAATTGTCGACCGCGACCGTATCGAGTTTGCGCTCGACGAGAGGATGGACAAGGAGTGCCTTCAACTCCGAAGCGAAAAGGAAATAGCGGCCTTCGACGACGGTGTAATAGAGGGGCTTCTTGCCGAGCCTGTCGCGCGCCAGGAACAGGCATCCGCGGCGGCGGTCGTGCAGGGCGAATGCGAACATGCCGCGAAAGCGTTTGACACAATCCGGTCCCCACCGTTCCCACGCATGAACGATGACTTCCGTATCGCAATGCGTGCGGAACACACAGCCGAGCGCGCTCAGCTCCGATATCAGCTCCCGATAATTGTAGATCTCACCGTTGTAGACGAGCGCGACGGCGCCATCGGGGCTGAACATCGGCTGCTGCCCGCCGCCCACGTCGATGATCGCCAACCGCCGATGGCCGAGGCCAAGGCCCGGCTCCAGATGTACGCCCTCGCCGTCAGGTCCGCGATGCGCGATGGCATTGGCCATACGCAGCAAAAGCGACTGATCGATCTTGTTTTGACCGACAAGGTCAAACACCCCGGCAATTCCGCACATCGGCTAGTGACCTGGAATTGCAATGGCGTGAAAGAGAGGGCGCCGCAAATTCATTCGGCGGCCTCGCGTGTCATTTCATTCTTCGACATCTGATCCCGCAGTTGCAGCAATTCATTCTTCAAGCCGCCGAGGGCGCGCTTCCGCTCGTCCCGGAGGTGCTCGCTTTCAATCCCAGCTGGTTTCGACCAGACATCGGAAGCCGGAATGTTCTGCCGCTCCGCCCGGAGTTCCATGAGTACGCCGTTCACCTCGCGGAGCCGGCCATTCAAGATTTCCATTTGCCGCTGCATCTTCCGTCTGCCGCGGCTGATCGCGAAGCACGAAAGCGAGACCACGACAAGGCTTGCCAGCGAAAGGCCGACCGCGAAATAGATTAACCCAGCCATTGTGAGGCTGTGTGAGGCCAAAAGCTCATTCCTGAGCAGCCACGACCACAAATCCGCACGCATTCCGCCACCCCGATTAACGGTTTCCCGCGCAAAGCCCGCGGAAACGATACTCACTCATCTGAAATATCGCCAGACGAAAGCGCTCACATTCTTAATGCAGGAACGCCTCAAGATTGCAGGAATCTGCAGTCGGTTCCCTCGAAGACTGCCGCAGTCAGTCTTCCGCTCGCATAGGCGCCCGTATCGATGGAAATTCGGTTGGACTTGCGCGCCGGCTCGCGCATCGGCGAGTGGCCGTGCACGATCATCTTTTCGAACGGGCTCTTGCTCGTAAGAAATTCGTCCCGGATCCACATCAGGTCCATCGGATCCTGGCTTTCCAGAGGAATCCCAGGCCGGACGCCGGCATGAACAAACAGGTAGTCGCCGATTTCCACGGCAGATTCGAGGATCTGAAAAATTTCGACATGTGCCGGAGGCAAAACCTTCACGAACCGGTCACGCGTATCCGAATAGGCCGAGGTGTCGGCCGATTTTGGTGGCGAGACACCATAGCTCCAGAGCGTGTCCGCGCCCCCGATGTCCCGCCATGCGGGGTAAGCGTTTGGATTTGCGATGAAATTCAGCATACTTTGATCGTGATTGCCGCGCAGGAGGCGGGTTTGAAACTCCTGCCGCGCCTCGACCAGAATATCGATCACGCCTTTGGAGTCGCGGCCACGGTCGACGTAGTCGCCGATGAACACCAGCACCACCTGTCCCGGAAAGACGGCACTTTCCCGCCGAATCTGCATGAGCAGCCGATCGAGGAGATCACTGCGACCGTGGATGTCGCCGATGGCGTAAACCCGCGTTCCTTGCGGTACGGCCGGAGGGGGTTCCGGCTTGCGGAACCAGCGGTCAAACATGATCTGCGAATTCCACAGGGCTTGCGGCGCTGCCTGACTGCCGCTTGCAGTCGAAAAAGGCGCTTGGCCATTGCGTAGCTAAATAAGGCATCCTGCGGCCATAGCAAGATTAGAGCCAAAGGCCGGCGGGCCTCGGCCGCAGCCGTAGGAATTGTTGCGTAAACTATTCCGCAAAATAGCAGCAAAAAGCCGGGAAAATTGCGCTAGAAGGCCCTGTTTCGCATGTTGGCGGTTGGGGACCAGTAATGTTGCCGGACGAGGGACAAGAGCCGTCAGCGGAAAGCGCGGCCCCGCGCGCACCACAGAAGGCGGGAGCGAAAACCGGCACCCTCATGCTGCGGGGGTCGGTTCTTCAGTTCATATCCTTCGGCTGCAACGTCGCCGCCGGCTTCGTTCTCATGCCAGTCCTGATTCATCATCTTGGTGAGCGCGGGTACGGATTGTGGGCATTGATCGGAACGATCGTCGGACAGCTCGGCCTGCTGGATCTGGGCTTCCGGGCAACGACCGAGCGCTTCATGGCAAATGCGATCGCCCGCACTGATGCCGAGGCCCAGATATCCATCTACAGCACGGCGATCGCGATGTTTTTCTTTCTGGGGTTCGTGGTGTTTCTGACCGTGTCCACAATCGCACTTGCAGCCCCATTTTGGCTCGTCGATCGCCGCGAAATCTGGGAATTCGAAATCGCGCTCATCATTTCCGGCTTGAACCTCGCGTGGCTGTTTCCGTTCGCCGTCATGCAAGGATGCCTCGCCGCGACCTATCGCTCCGACATGGTGGTGATCGCGCAAATCTCATCCACAGTCATCCGTACGGTTCTCGCGCTTGTGGCCGTTCTAGTCTTCCATTTCGGGATCATCGCGGTCGCAATCGCGCTTTTTACCGGCTCCTTCGTCCAGAGGGTGCTGCTGGGCTTTATGATGCACCGCCATCTGCCCGGGATTGCCTTTCGCTTCTCGGCGATAAAGCGGGCGACCGTGAAAGAGCTCTTCGGGTTCGGCCGCTTTATTTTCCTGAGCAAGGTTTTCGATGCGGCGCGCTACAGGATCGACAATCTCATCATCGCACCGCTGATTGGCATAGTGGCCGTCACCCATTACTCCGTCGCCGTCCGTCTCGCCGACTATTTCGAGGCTCTGGTGATCAGCATATCGGCCGTCTCCAGGCCCGTTTACGCTATGCACTTCACCAAGGGCGAGCACGACGAGTTGAGCAAGAAATTCCTCACAGTCGCGCGGCTCAGTTCATCCATCTGCTGCGTCTTCGTGGCCCTGACCCTGGTCTTCGGCAAAGCCTTCGTGCGCATCTGGCTTGGGCCAGGTTTTGACGACTCCTACATCGCCTTGAGTGTTCTCGTGGTGGGCATGTTCTTCGCATTGCTGCAGATGCCCTCAAGAGACATGTTGCGCGCCATCTATAAACATCAGTTCGACACTATGACGAATGGTATCGAGGTCATCGCCAATCTGATTTTGACGGTCGTCTTGATTCTTCGGTTTGGCATCGTAGGAGCGGCGCTCGGCACGGTGATCCCGATGCTCGTCATCAAAGCCGGGGTGTTGCCGGTCTATGTTTGCAGGACACTGGACCTGAATTTGTTCAAATATTGGATCGCGATCGGTCGGCCCATCGTGATCGCCGCCATCTTCTCAGCAGCGATTGCCGGGGTGTTTCCTGTCGACGAGATTCACGGATTGGTCGTTCTTGCGGGCGGCGTGGCCACTTTCACCGCCGTCCTTGTGCTCATGCTGCTTCTGGGATCGCCGGACGAGGACAAAGCCGTGCTCGTGCGCGCACTTGGCAAGGGACGCATCGAGCGTATCCCCGGCGGCTATCGCTTGCTGCGCTCGCTGGGCATCTGAAATTTTCCGCGAAGCTTTTCCACCCAGCGCCGCGCGGCAAACTCGGCCCGGTACAGCGACGTCGGACGGCGATATCTGTTCCAGTACATCGCATAGGTTTCTGTGGCGAAGGATTCTTTCAGGCGATTGAAACCGCCCATAAAATCATATGTCCCCAGGCGCGCCCGCGCATAGTGATCTGCAGCGAGCGCATGACATACATAGCCAGGCCGAAGCGACGGATCGGTTCGATCAAATCCGCTCTGATACGCATGTACGACATTGCCGCGCCTGAAGTTATAGAGATATCCGAGCGTCCGGGCACCCGCTCGGAAACGAAGCAGATCGATCGCACCGCTTGCAAACGCGCGTTCGATGAGATCGCGATGAAAGGTTTCGAAGAAAGGCACCCGGAACGCGTGAGGTCTGCCGCGCGATTGCCAGGAAGCGACATGCAACTCCTTCATGGCGGAGAAATAAGCAAGCGCAGTTTTCAGATCCGCCGCGGCGTCCATGGAGACGGGTCCCATCCGTTCACAATCGCGGAAACTCTGACGCAATTGTTGCCGCGCGTTCCGACTGATCAGGTTCTCCAGATTCCCTGCATTTCTCACAAGCGAGAGTGCAATCCTGTAAGCCGGCTGCGAAACCTCAACCATGATCGCGTTCGCCGGGGAAGGCTGATAGACCTGCGCTGCATCGACCCCGGGGACAACGACTTCGTCGAAGGCATCAGAGAGCGTTTCCCAAAAGGCCGGCCACAACGCATCTGGTTCGGCAAGCGAAGTCGCAAATCCATTGTGCTCGATCGTAACGATGTCGAAGACCGGATTTCCGCTGCTGTTGAAATGAGCACACTTTCCGAGGGGCAGCCCCAAAAGCCGGCTTTTATCCGTGCCCAGAAACGCGAGCCCGATCGTCTCCGATCCATTGCGCATTTCGACAAGACGCAACCCATCCACTGTAGGAAGGTTGCTGACCCAGGTGCCGACCCACGGCCAACTCACAAAAAAAGAGTGCTTCCCCGAATCATCCAGGCCGCGCCAAAGTTTTTCAATGGCGGCAAGTGTTCCGACCGATTGGATATTGCAAGTGAGTTTGCCGGGCACGGACGGAACCGCATGCTGATTCGGACGCCTACCTTACAGGACCGCAGCGGATGTCCGGCGATTGACCCGAATGTCACAAAGCGTACGGATGTTGAAGAATATTTCTATGAGCCGTCTGGTATGGACCCCGCTACTTGGGCGTGCTTATTTCCATGCGGGCGGATGCTTTTCGGGATATTTGCAACCTACGTCTAAGAGGTTGAATAACATAGATTATTTTTCGCGGTGACGGGATGCCAGTATTGTATGTTGTAGGGGGACGCGCCAAGCCAAATGCGCGCGAATTGAAGGAATTTCATGGCTTCGAGCGCGCGATCATCCTCGAGATCGATACGGAAACAAAAAAGGTCACCGAAGTAGCGGGCTGGAATTCGCCTCAGGAGGCGTGCCCGGACGAGCAGCCTTCCTTCGTTTTCAAGGCGGCTACGCTGACCTCGGAAGATCTCTGGGTTTGCACGCAAACGGAAGTGATTTGCTATTCCGTTCCGAATTTCCAGATCAAGCACTATCTCTCCCTGCCCTTCTTCAACGATCTGCATCATGTGCGGCCCACCTCTCGTGGAACGCTGCTGATCGCCGTGACGGGACTCGACATGGTGGTGGAGCTTTCGCACGAAGGCGCGATCCTCAATGCATGGAATGTGTTGGCTGAGCCCTTATGGGGGCGCTTTTCGCAGGACGTCGACTATCGCAAAGTCGCGACGACGAAACCCCACCACTCTCACCCGAACTATGTATTCGAATACGAGGAAGCGATCTGGGCAACGCGGTTCAACCAAAAGGATGCAATAGCACTAAGCGGTCCGTTCCAGCGCATGCCCATCGATGTGGGAGGACCGCATGACGGTCACGTCGAAGGGCATCAGGTCCATTTCACCACCGTAAACGGAAACATCGTTACTGGCGACCTGCGAACCTGCAAAATCGAACGGGTGATAGATCTCTACGACCATTTCGATGCGAACAGAGGGCAGCCACTCGGCTGGTGCAGAGGGATAAAATATTTCACGCCCAATCAGGTCTGCCTCGGATTCTCGCGGTTGCGGCCCACCATCATCCGGGACAGTCTTCTTTGGGTGCGCGACCGGGTTCTTCAGGCGGCGAATTCAAACCTTCAAAGTTCGCGCGCCATGCCCACACGCATCGTATGTTTCGATATCGAGCATCGGAGCATTGCCTGGGAAATGAACCTCGAACGCCACGGACTGAACGCCATTTTCTCGATCCATCAGAAGGGAAGTCCCGACATCAATTTGTGAGTGATATCCGCTTTGGCGCAGTAGTTGCGTTTCCCCGCACCGCAGGCATAATCCTTTCGTTCGACGGTGTGAATCGTCGCTTCTCCGAATCGGACGCCATGCTGGACAATTTGTATTTCGTGGTGCTCAGTGCACTGGCTGTTGCGGCAATATTCTGGGGTGGGCGCAAAAGCGCCTCCAAAAAGCGGACCGGCATCTTTGATTTTTTTGAAATGAAGTAGGCGCGTTGGCGACCTCTTTCTTCTGAGCGCGGCAGATGCGAAGCCTGTTCTTCCTGGCCCTGTTTGCGGCGATCGCCGGGCTGGCGTTCGTCAGTCCGGTTGCCGGCGTTCTGGGCTGGACGTGGATGTCGCTCTTGACGCCCAACCGGCTGGTATGGGGCTTCGCCACCACGCTCCCGCTCAACGAAATCCTCGCCGTGATAACGATCCTCGCATGGCTCGTATCGCGCGAACCTAAGCGCCTTCCGTTCGATCTGATAACCGGTTTGTGGATCGGCTTTGTGGTCGTTATCACTATTTCCACGCTCAGTGCCCTCAATCCGACGCTCGCGTGGGATCGTTGGGACAAGACCGTCAAGATCATGGCGCTGGGTTTCATGGTGGCGATCTTGATGGGCGAGCGGAAACGCCTTCACGCGCTCACTTGGGTGATCGCTCTTTCTCTGGGCTATTTCAGCGTGAGAGGTGGGCTGACCACCATCCTCAGCGCGGGACGAAGTCACGTGGTCGGTCCGCCGGGAACCAGCATCAACGACAACAACTATCTTGCTTTGGCGATGGGCATGACCATTCCGCTCATGTACTATCTCTTCCTGCACTCCGCCAACAGGATCACGCGCGCAGGCCTGATAATGGCGATGAGCCTGTCAGTGGTCGGCGTTTTGGGGACCTACTCCAGGGGCGGCTTTGTCGGCCTTCTGTTTATGTCTCTATTTCTTTGGTGGCGCTCTCGCCATCGAATTCTCATAGCGGCCCTTGCGCTTGCGCTCGTCATACCCGTCGTCTCCTTCATGCCTGCAAGTTGGGCAGACCGAATGGAAAGTGTGAAACATGCAAGTCAGCAACAAACCTTCCTGACGCGGCTGGATTCCTGGAAAGTCGCCTATCGCCTCTCGAAAGATTATCCGTGGTTTGGCGGTGGGTTCGGCGCCACCGAAGACCCCGACATCTACAAAAACTACAGCGCAGGAGAGTCACCGTTTGCCGGCAAACGCGACCGGCCTGAGATGTTCGCTGCAAGGCGCAAATACAATCTGACGCCAAAGGAAATGCTTGAGATGTTTCCGCTGGACTACACAGGGGGGCATGCGGTCCATAGTGTCTATCTGCAAGTACTGGCAGATCATGGATATATTGGCCTTGCGATATACCTTCTGCTTCTGGTCGCTTTCTGGTTAAGGCTTTCACGGATCAGGCGAAGCACGCGCGGCATGGAAGATCAAAAGTGGGCCCACGATCTGACATCCATGCTCCAGATATCCATGCTGACGTTCTTCACATCCGGTCTCGCCGTGAGCATGTCCTACTACGATCTGCCTTATATTTTCCTCGGCATGACGATTGCACTCGAACAATATCTCAAGGCGCTGAAGGCGGGGAACGTCATGGCGGCAGAAAACAAACCGGCCGGCTATCCCACGGCAATGGGCAATTTGACGCCGCCGGTCGCGCGTTGACTATCTTGTTTTGCGGCGATTGTAGAATTCGACAACGGCTTTGGGGCTGAGTGTCGTGTCAGTCTTCTTTCCGAAGAAATAAACCGAAGACGCCGCGTCGGCATCCCGCCGCGGATCCGTGAAACGATCGAGAAACCGAAGCCAGAAAAAGGGCAGTGTCAGAATCGTGTTCAACTTGCCGCGTATTCCGAGAGCCTCCAGAAGATAGCGCAGCGACCAGCTCGACGCGGTTCCCGCTCCTCCAACAACACCGCTTTCGATCTCTTCGAACCCACGAAACAGCCAGCGATGACCGCTGAGCGTAAAGCGGGTGAAATCGTAAGCGCCTTCATGAACCTGTTGCATAAATGGCGTGTCGGCATAAACGATGCCATCGGGCTTCAGCACTCGCACGATCTCCTGCACGACGAGGTTGGGTTCAAGGACGTGTTCGAGTACCGCCTGTATCCAGACTGCGTCGCAGCTGCCGTCAGCGACCGGCAGAAAATGTGCATCGGCCACCACCTGTGTGTTGGGCGAAGCATATACGTCGATTCCGAACACGGTAATCGCAGCGTCCCCATAGAGCGCTTCTGTGCCGCTTCCCCGCGTTCCGCCGCCGATGACCAAAACGAGCGGCCGCGGGCTCGCCGACTTCACGCGTTCGACCAACCTCGGCGCTATCCTGGGGGCAATCTCATTTTTGCCCGCCGACAGCCCGCGAATCCATCGACGAAACGAGCCGGCTTCCTGTCGGGGGAGAACCGATCCGCGCCCATCCTGATAAGACGATCTGTCGAATATGCTGCGCTCAAAATCGACCAACACAGGCTGCCCGCCGGCTACCGGAAAAGCCTCGAAAGAACAAGGGCAGGAATCCGAGGTGCACAGCATGGTTCGGTCAGCGAACTGCTCGAGCCTAGAACGACACCGGGGACAACGCAGAATGTCCATGATCGCAGGCGAGATTTTCGTCTCAACGACAGCTTTGCTCATCAAACCTTCGCAGAATATCCATCATCTTGGTGCGTCAGCGATGCCGATCAAAAGCAATCCAGTCCGTCTTACACTATCGGGCGTCAACTGCTATGCCTCCAGGAACACATCGATCCCCTATTACTAATATGCGCCGATTAGGTGAACCGGCCAGCCGCGAACTGGACAACAAAAAGGCTGCATGTTAGGCACCCTTGTCAACCAGTCGCGGGGAGTTCACCGGGGCTGCGCAAGCTCTTCCGCCAATCCAGATATCGCCACCACGACGAACATGGGCGCCTTTCATTTTGTCTCTAAGGTTGACCTACCCTATGCGCAGGGCCTGGAAAAAAGCAGAGCGCATTTCTCCAAGGCGGGTTTCAAGGTCAGAAATACCGTAGAGTCCGACGAGTACATCTTCGACCACTATCCCAAGATCGAGAGCGGGATCGACAATTTCGTCTCCTTTCCGGACGGCGATTTCATTTTCTCGATCGGGACCTTTATCTATCGAGGCGCCCTCGGGAAGCAGGCGCTCCTGGACTTCCACAAGAGTTCGCTCTCGCTTCCCGCGCCGGAGGACATGCACGGTCACTTCACACTGGTGATGCGGCGTAAAGGTGAGACTGTGCTTTTCCGCGATCGCATGGGATCTCAAGGTGTCTTTCTCGCGGGCGGTGGCCGTTGTGTCAGTTCATCCTTCCTCGCCGCTGCCTATGCCTGCGACCAACTCACCATCAGCGATCAGGAGATCTATGAATATGCGTTCGGCGGCTGCACACTGGGGAACGGAACGCCTTTTAAAGAAGTCGTGCGGCTGGATCTGTTTACGCATCTTGTCTTCAACCCGATAGCCATTCCCGTTGTCAGGCGGCACGTCATATGCCCTCCCCTATCGCGCGAGCGCTACGGCACGCTTGTGCAGCAGAATACCGAGAATCTCGGGCGATATATCGCGATCCTCGGAAATCTGTTTGGCGATAACATTCAACTCTCGCAATCCGGTGGTTACGATAGCCGCCTTCTCGCGGCGCTGTGCCGACAGCATGACATCAATCCGGCGTTGTTCGTTTACGGTCCGGCGGGAGCTCCCGATGTCGAGATTCCAAAGGCCATGTCCCAGTCTGAAGGATTGAACTTTCGGCACGCCGACAAGGATAAGATGATCGTGTTCGGCCCGGAAAAGTTCGCCGCCGTCGTCGAGCGAAATTTCCGCGAGGAAGACTCGCTGGACTTCAACGGCGTGATGAGATCCGGCGCCGAAATCATTGAGCGCCACCGCCGAAGTCAGGGCGGCGCGCTGCATGTCAATGGTGGCGGTGGCGAGGTTTTCCGGAATTTCTTCAACCTCCTCGACAGAGGCGTCACAACCCGTCAGTTCGTATGGATGTTTTTCAGCAGACTTGATCCATCCAGCTGCACGGATGCCTTCGTACAGGCCCAATATGAGGAGAAGCTTTCGGCAAAAGTTTCCGCCCTGCTGGATCTTGAAGACGACAGGCTCAATCGCGATCAGGTCGAATGTCTCTATCCCTATTTCCGCTGCCGGGCGTGGTTCGGACAGGATAACGGGATCAATGGCCGCTACGGATATTCCGTGCTTCCGTTTTTCGATGCGGCGATCGTGGATCAGGCCCTGCGGGTACCGCCGCAGTACAAGAACTTCGGCAACTTTGAAAGCGCGATGATCCGGACCGCGGATCCGAAGCTTGCGGCCTACGATTCCATTTATGGCTACAACTTTCTGAAGGACGCGCCGCTGGTGCCGACAGCAAAAATGCTCGCCACCTATCTGCGTCCGTTCTGGCTACGCCGCCGCTCGTTCGAAATTAAGGCCAAACTCGAAGCCACTCCGAAGCGGCCGCTGCTTTTGACCGAGCCTTATCTTTCCCAAGTCATCGACTTGAAATTTCCTTACATGTCGCGTTTTTTCGACATGAGCCGGATCAAATCGAATCCGCAATTCGCACGGATTTGTTCGCTCGAATATCTGTTCCAGCATTTCGCCGCGCGGTGATCCGCAGGAGAACGCGCGTCTGCGCCACCGCCTTCCGCGGCGGTGGCGAAAATTCATAAAAGCGCGGCGTTAGCGGGCGCCTTCTTGCCAGATGATGATGCGGATCGTCTGCAGAATGATCGAGATATCGCGCAGCCAGCTGTAGTTCTTCATGTAGTACAGATCGTATTCAAGCTTTCGCGCGGCATCCTCGATGGAGGCGCCGTAGGGGTAGTTGATTTGGGCCCAACCGGTGAGACCCGTCTTCACCCCGTGGCGCAACGCGAACATGTGTACCTCTTTGCCGATCTCATCGACCAGGAGAGGACGCTCCGGCCGCGGCCCGACGAGCGACATATCGCCTTTGAGAATGTTCAGAATCTGAGGAATCTCGTCAATACGCGTACGCCGCAGGAACTTGCCCACGCGCGTGATGCGATCGTCGGCTTTCGCTGCCCAGCGGGCGCCGTCTTTTTCGGCGTCCGGGCGCATCGTGCGCAGCTTATAGAGCCAGAACACGCGATTGCCGCGCGTCAGGCGTTCCTGCCGGTAAAAGATCGCGCCGCCGCCCTCCACCCAGATCGCCAGGCAAGCGACAGCAAAAATCGGCAAGCACACCGCGAGCAATACAAGGCTCAGAACGATGTCCAGAACGCGCTTTGCGATGCGGTCGAGTACGCGGACCTGGAAGCCCTGGGAGAAAACGAGATAGGACGGATCGATGAACCGAAGATCGACGCGTCCGGTCTCTCTCTCCATAAAACCCTGATAGGTCGTGATCGGAACCCCGTTCACCTTGCAGGCAAGCAGGCTCTCGATAGGAAGCGGCTGGCCATGTTCGGCAGCAACGACGATCTCATCTATACCGATCTCCATCGCCAGCGCCTCGAAATTCCTCCCGCTGACATCGAGCTTGCTGGGGGTCGACGCCCCGCAGTCATAGGCCAACATGTCGTTCTCTATGGTCATGATCTGCATGTGCGAACGGTAAGGTTCGCGCATCATCATGGAGGAAAGATGTGCGGCGCGTTCGCCGCCACCGACGATCAGAATCCGGCGGCGGAACCATTGCCGGTGCATCATGGCGAAAAAGATGTAGCGGCTCGCAATAAGGGCTGCCAGAGACCCCCCTACACTGACAAACGCCAGCAGGACACACCGGCTAATGCTCAAATAGACGCGGTCGTGCTGGAACAGGATGGGAAACCCGAAATGCAGCAATGCAAAAAGCCCGATGGAGGCAAGGCCGACGACCACGGGCAACCGCGACATCGCGTCGGGCTTGCTCACGATGGCGTCCTTTCTGAAGCACCCCATCGCATAAAGGAAGACCGTGTTCAGGCTCACGACGGCGACGATGATGCACCCCATCTCGCTCAACGACAGCACGTCGAGACGGCCCTGGATGCTCAGCAGCAATGCCGCATTGAACATTGCGAGAAGAAGAAAATCGGAGATCGCAAGCACCGGTCCGGGACGCAGCACCAGGCGCGAAGGAGCATGGGCGTGAACATCCGCTGCATTGCGATAGCGGATCGACTCGTTCTTGTGTGGAGGTGTGCGGCGTCTCAGCCAGTCAAGCGGCCTGCGGCGCGCAACGTCCGCCAAGCCAAATCCATCCACACCTTTATCCGCGCGCCGATCGCGCGCCGGATGCGCAACAACCGTACTCTCGTGAACCATCGCCCCACGCCCCTATAACCCAACACCCACACCCGATTAGGACCACTTTAAGCAAAGTTTTAAGAACCGATTATAAAGACCCCGACATTTGGCCCATATTTTTTCCGAGTTAGTTAAGGAAAAAACGGAACATAAGTTCCTGCTGTCGAAGCCACAGCCGACAATTGCAACGGACGGGCCACGCACCCTGAATTGAAGCCCATTTCAACTGTAAAGGGAACTACCCGCTCCTTTACCTTTTCTTAAAGGACGCCCTGCCATGTTGGACCTCGGAGGACCAAAGCATGGGATTCCTTGCATTATTGGCGCTCTGGATCCTTGTCTCTGCGGCCTTCACCCCGCTAATCGGCTATTTCTTGAGCGAGTCCCAAGACGAACTGGAGGGCACGCAAAGCAAACCCTCCGAATCCAGCTTATCCTCCCGGCCGCGAAGGGAAATATGGGCCGATCACACCAATTTACCTGAAGCGCCTTCGCTCATGGCGCACGCCCCCGGCTTGGAGCGGTCCTCGCGCCCAAAATTCCCGATCGAGCCGCCCGCGGCGCCGTTTCCGCCAAAACAACGCCGGTAACATATCGGTCACGAACGCGATCGATTGAGAGCCCGTCACGCGGCTCAGAAAATGCGCACGACAATGCGGCGTTCCCTCCGGGCCATTTCAACTCGTAACAGTTTTGCGGCTCAAATTAATCAAATGCATACGCCCTGCTGTCATCCTGTCCCTGCCTACCCATGGAGGACAAAATGAGTGTTGGGCACAATGTGAAGTTTCTTGTAGTTGCGCTGTCGGTGGCCTTTGGAGCGGCGACGGGCGCTTATTCGGAAGATGCGGTGAAGGCGCAGCCGGCCGCGTTTTCGCAAGCTGCGGCCCCGGAGGCCGCTCCCGCCGCGAAGTTGGCGGATGCCGTGGCTGTTCCCTCGAATGACGGACTCCACAGCGACAAGCGTTGGCCGCAGATGGCCGATTGCATCAACAACACCGCATCGCAGGATCAATTCGTTTCCTGCCTGCGCACGGCGTTCCTGGCGGACGGAACGGGCGCCGAAGTGGCACTTCTGCAGCGTTAGGCCCTGCCGAATACGTGCCGCAACACTATGTCTTCGGCTATACCGGCTGCGCATCGCGCAGCCGGTAGGTCTTTCATGCGAATTCGCACCGCCAATGGCGATCAAGCCTGATTGCGTGAACTAGCAAACAGCACCCCATAAGCTTCGAACATCGCGCGCTCGGAATAGTCCTGCATCGCCACTGCGCGGTTGGACCGTCCGATCCTTCGCCGAAGATTTGCATCATCGAGCAATCGGGATATCGCAGCCGTCAGCGCCTCGACGGATCGGGAAACGACGAAGCTGTCATTCTCGACCGAGACCATTTCCCGCACGTCGCCGACATCCGTGCTCACGACAGGAAGGCCGGAGGCCATCGCCTCCAGAACCGATGTGGGCATTT
>JBQCFD010000009.1:0-52210 GCA_051959625.1 Rhizomicrobium sp. | reverse complement strand
TGACCAGCCGTTCGAGCCCAGGTAAGGTTCTTCGCGTTGCGTCGAATTGAACCACATGCTCCACCGCTTGTGCGGGCCCCCGTCAATTCCTTTGAGTTTCAGCCTTGCGACTGTACTCCCCAGGCGGCACGTTTAACGCGTTAGCTCCGGCACAGATCAACTGAATGACCTACACCAAACGTGCATCGTTTAGGGCGTGGACTACCAGGGTATCTAATCCTGTTTGCTCCCCACGCTTTCGCACCTCAGCGTCAGTACCGGACCAGTGGGCCGCCTTCGCCACCGGTGTTCTTCCTAATATCTACGAATTTCACCTCTACACTAGGAATTCCACCCACCTCTATCGGACTCGAGATTCGCAGTATCAAAGGCAGTTCCGAGGTTGAGCCCCGGGATTTCACCCCTGACTGACATATCCGCCTACGTGCGCTTTACGCCCAGTGATTCCGAACAACGCTAGTCCCCTTCGTATTACCGCGGCTGCTGGCACGAAGTTAGCCGGGACTTATTCTCCGGGTACCGTCATTATCGTCCCCGGCAAAAGAGCTTTACAACCCTAAGGCCTTCATCACTCACGCGGCATGGCTGGATCAGGCTTGCGCCCATTGTCCAATATTCCCCACTGCTGCCTCCCGTAGGAGTCTGGGCCGTGTCTCAGTCCCAGTGTGGCTGGTCGTTCTCTCAAACCAGCTATGGATCGTTGCCTTGGTGAGCCATTACCTCACCAACTAGCTAATCCAACGCGGGCCAATCTTTCGGCGATAAATCTTTCCCGTTACCGGCGCATCCGGAATTAGCTCAAGTTTCCCTGAGTTGTTCCGAACCGAAAGGCATGTTCCCACGTGTTACTCACCCGTCCGCCGCTCCCATTGCTGGGCGCTCGACTTGCATGTGTTAGGCGTGCCGCCAGCGTTCGTTCTGAGCCAGAATCAAACTCTCAAGTTATGATTCTGAGCACAACGAAACGCTCTCGTTGTTCGCAAAACTGTTTGACATGACGGAGTTTGGAAACCGAAGGCGCTTTCGCGCATTCGGGTACAAACAACATGTCACTTTGTCTTGCTGAAGAACGCGAGCGTTCGGAATGCTCGATTTGTTGCGCCCGTGATTGCTCACGAGCAAGCGATCGAGCCGCCGCCCACGTTCCCCTTCCTGTGATCACAATGTCAAAGAGCCCCGTCTTTGGGACGAAAAACCATTATCTTACAGACGGAACGCCGTTCGCAAGGCAACACCCGCGAACGGCGTGGGCGCGGTGTATAGGCGGGTGGTTTCCCCCCGTCAACCGAAAAAAACGCCCCGAAATCAGGAATTTTTGAGGCAGTTGGGGATAGCCAAACGCCGGATTCCATGCTGGCGGCGGAACTGCACGCCGCCCGCGCGCCGGCTACCATATGTAGGGGCCAAATTCCGCGCGGCAACCAGAACCGCCCCGGATCCCACCAGCTGCAAAAACGGGCCGGCGAAACCGGCCCGTTTGCATTGAAAATCGGCGGCAAAATCTACGGGTTGCTCACCGCCGGCATGGAGTCGACCTCGGTTGCCGAGAGGCCAACCGTCATCAGCATGTTGCTCGACTGATCGTAACGAAGCTGGCTCGCCGGAATCTGGACGATCTTGGGCGACGGTGCCGACGTCAGATTCACTTCGATTGCCGTCGGCGCGCCGGATGCGGTGGTTTTCACCTTCTGCACCTGGCCCAGCGTCTGGCCGGATGAATCCTTCACCGATGCGGATGCCAGTTTCTGCTTGGCGTTAGAGATCGAACTCAGCGCGACGCCGCTCGATTTCGTGGACATCTGCGATGACGTCGATGTCGTCGGATTGGGAATCCGGCTCGGCATCGTGCTCATGGTGGTCTGCGCGAACGCAGACGCGGACAAAAGCGTGGCGGCCGCGAACGCTGCGCCTGTTATTGCGATATGCTTGTGTTTCATCACGCACTCCTTGTTTTCGTTCTTGTCGTTCTTCGGCGCGCATCGGGCACATGCAGACGCCGGCATATTGGAAACGAAAGCGCAGCGGGCGCCGTTCCGGTCCGAAATGTGACCGAACGCCGGCGCGATTGCGGGACTCAACCCCGGCGCGCGGAACTGCGGGGCTCGCGGGAAGGGGGGCAAGCAAAAAGGGCCGGCGTTTCCACCGGCCCTTTCGCGTTCGTGGCAGCCGTATCGGCTAATGTGGCACTTGTGGCGTCGAAGGCGGCGTCACATTCGTGTTGGTGTTGGTGGTCGAATTGGTTGTCGCGTTGGTGCTCGGCATGGTTGGCGTGTTCGAGGTCGCACCGCCCGTGGCGTTGGTCGTGGTGTTCGTTGAATTGTCGATCTGCGGCGAACCGGTCGTGCTCGTGGCGCCGCTCGTCGATGAGCTTCCGCTCGTGCCCATGGCCTGGCCCGGCGTTGCGCCGTTTTCCGTCGCCGATCCGTTGGTGGACGTAGCGCCGTTCGTGGTCATCGAACCGCCGGCGGACGCGCCGGATTCCGGCGTTGCCGAATTGGTCGTGGCCGAGCCGTTGGTCGACATCGAACCGTTCGCCGGCGTCCCGCTCGTGCTCATCGAACCGCTGGTCGACATGCTGCCGCTCGCGCCCGCGGTGGTGCCCGGATTGCTGAGCTGCTGCTCGTTGAGTTGCGCGGTGGTCTGGTCTTCCGCGGCCGTATCGCTCGAGGACGCGGCCTTCACATGCTTGCGATGGTGACGATGGTGCACGGCCTTCGGCTTTTTGGCCGTCGTGCCCGTCGCGGCAGAGGTGTCGCTTTGCGCCGCGGCGGAGCCCGATGCAGACGTGTTGGGCATGGTGCTTGTGGTGGACGGCGGCGTCGCGGACGGCGTCGTCTGCGCCAGCGCGGGCGCGGCGGCCAGAAGTGCCACGGCGGCAACGCTGCCAAGAATCTTTGCGTGCATGGTCATAGCGAGAAATTCCTTTCAATGGCAGGGCGTTAATTCGCGCGGCCAAACCCCTCCGACAGCTTTAACGCGCAACCGGAATGACCGTTCCGCGCGAAAGGAAAGGCCGGTGCAACTGCACCGGCCTTTTCGCGCTTGCGAAGAAAGCGGGTTCAGCCGTTGAAAGGCGCGCCGGGCATGTTCCAGAGATCGGCGCGCGTCAGATCGGTGAACGCGACCCTGTCTTCCGGATCGAAGCGCAACGCGTCGGGATTGACCCAAACCGAAACGCGATGATTGAGGGCGACTTCGATGCGGATTGGCCGCCCGTCGACGCCGGTCGCCACGCTGCGGATGCGCCCCACCCACGCGCCGTCGCGATCCTCGATGGGGGCGTTGGCGAGCTGCTCGGAGGGTTCGGGCAGCGTGTAGAGCGGGCGCAGATCGTTGTAGCGATAGGCAAGGCGATGCGGATAGTCGGTGAAGTAGAACCGCGCCTCGTCATAGCGATGGATGTTGCGCTCGTACTGGCGATGCATGGCGTGATAGCGCGCCATGTCCGCCTGGTATTGCGCCTGCTGGGCCTGATAACGCGCCTGCTGCTGATCGCGATGCGCCTGATCCATCGTGGCGCCTTGCGCGTCGCCGTTCAGCGCCGCCGGCGAAGCGGTGGTGCCGTCCTGCGCCTGGGAGTTGAGCTGCTGGGTCTGCGCCTTTTCCGCAGGCGTCGAATATTGCGGCGGGTTGCCCGCATATTGCGCGAAGCCCGGCACGGCAAAGGCGCCGGCCAGCGCGACGGCGGCAGCGCCACCCAGAACTATGTTTCGGACTCTCATCTTCGTCTCCTGCAATGCCGCAAGCGACACCCCCGTCATGTCGGCAGGAAAACGCGGCTTCGCGCGCAAGGTTCCGGCGCGCACGGCTTCGCGCGCGCCGCGGAACTTTTTGCGGCGGGAATTCGCCGGATGCTTATCCGGCGGCGATGTATTCGCGCAGCGACTGGGCTTCCTGCACCGTCTCGGCGATGCGCGTCTTCACTACGTCTCCGATGGAGACGATGCCGGTGAGACGGTCCTCGTCCACCACCGGGATGTGCCGGAAGCGGCCGCGCGTCATCATCTCCATCAAATCGTCCACGGAGTCGGTTTCGCTGCAGGTGGCGACCGTGCGCGTCATGTATTTCGACACCGTCTGCGGCAGCGCGGCGACGCTCGCCTGGGCCAGCGCGCGGACGATGTCGCGTTCGGACAGCATGCCGGCGAGCGATCCATCGCGCTCGCGAACCACCACAGCGCCGATGCGCTTGCTGGCAAGCAGGCGCGCGGCTTCGGACAATGTTGCATCGCTGAGGATGGTGACGACTTCGCGTCCCTTATCGCGAAGGATGTGCCTGACCTGCATGTGTGCCTCCGGGGCTGGACGATCTCTTCCAGCGAAGCTCGAGCCACCGCTTTTCCCCGAACTGGCGGCCCCGCCCCGGCCCATTTCCAGTCCTGCGGCAAGCCCTTCGGGCTGCGCGGACCATGGATGCTGCGCCCGGATTTTTGCGATTTCAAGAACGTCACAGCCAAGATGACTCGGGAGTCAATTTTGGGTTTCCGCCATTGAACCCCCGCTTTCCCATCACAATTTGATGAAACGGCGGAGGCGCGGGAAACGCGTCTCTTATGGAGGGCTCCATGAATTTCACGCGCAACATCTTTGGGGTCGCGATCGTCGCGGCCGTGCTGTTCCTTTTGTTCGGAATCAACGGCACCTGGTACACGGTCGATCAGGGCGAACGCGCGGTGCTGCTGCGCTGGGGCCAGGCGGTGGATGTCGAAGGACCCGGCCTGCACTTCAAGCTGCCGTTCATCGAAGACGTCGTGAAGATGAGCGTGCGCGAGCAGAAGGAAGACTTCAAAACACAAGCCTATTCGCAGGATCAGCAGCCCGCGACCGTGCAGGTGAGCGTGAACTACCGCCTGCCGGAGGGCAATGTGATGGCTGTGTATTCGCGCTATGGCGTCGACTATCCGTCCATCCTGATCGACACGCAGCTGCCGCAGCGGCTGAAGGAAGTGTTCGGCATCTTCACCGCGCAGTCGATGATCCAGGACCGCACGAAACTCGGCCTCGAGGTGGAGAAGTCGCTGGAGCGCGCGCTCGACAATCGCGGCATACAGATCGTGTCGGTGCAGGTGGAAGACGTGTCGTTCTCCGACGTCTACGAGACCGCGGTCGAGAACAGGATGAAATCCGTCGTCGCGCAGTATCAGGCCGAGGCGGAAAAGCAGCGCCGCATCACCAATGCCGACGCCGCCGCCTATGAGGTGAAGGCGCAGGCCGACGCGCAGGCGCACGCCATTCAGGTGAAAGGCCAGGCCGAGGCCGCGGCGATCAAGGCGCGGGGCGACGCGCTGCGCGACAATCCCAACCTGGTGTCCCTGACCGCGGCGGAAAAGTGGAACGGCATTCTGCCGACCACCATGGTGCCGGGAGCATCGGTGCCCTTCGTGCAGGTGCCGCGCTAGGCAAAGCCGGAAGTCTGGAACTATTCTAGCCCCGCTGGCGTTCCCCTGCCGGCGGGGCTTCTCATGTGCGAATGCCCCAATCCCTCGCGATCGCAGGAGCATCCCATGGCCGAGAAGTCCAATCCCAAGAAACCGTTTCTGTCCGATGTGAAGACGCTGCGGGCGCGCGCGCGCAAACACCTGGACAAAGGTGCGGTGACTTCGACCTATGTCGGCGACGTGAAAACGACGATCGAGATCCTGCAAAGCGTGCTGGCGACGGAAATCGTGTGCACCCTGCGCTACCAGATGCACACAATTGCCGCCCAGGGCATCTCCAGCGATTCCGTGAAGGAGGAATTCGCGCAGCACGCCAAGGAGGAATGGGGTCACGCCATCGAAGTGGCCGAGCGCATCAACCAGCTGGGCGGCACGCCGAATTTCAGCCCCGAAGGCATCCTGTCGCGGTCGGCCTCCGAGTACGGCCGCCAGAAGCTCAACCTCGTCGAGATGATCAAGGAAAACCTCGTTGCCGAGCGCATCGCGGTCGATCACTACCGCGAGCTCATCCGTTTCTTCGGCGACGACGATCCGGCGACGCGCCGCATGATCGAAGGCATCCTGCGCGTGGAGGAAGAACACGCCAACGACATGCACGATCTTCTGGTCGCGCATGAAGGCCGCCCGATGCTGAAGGATTGATCCGCGCGGCGAGCGTTCCTTGCATATCCTGTAAGCAAAATCCCGCCATCACCCAGTCGTCCGGACCCTTCGCGAAAACAAGCGAAGGGCCGGGCGATGACGATGCAGGAATTCAAATCAGAGCAAGCCCGCTCTACTTTTTGAAGCGGTTGCGCACCATTTCGTAGAACACCGGCACGTAGAAGATCGCCAGCACCGTCGCCGACAGCATACCGCCGACGACGCCGGTGCCGATGTCGTTCTGGCTGGCAGCACCCGCACCGGACGCGACCACAAGCGGCATCACGCCCGCAATGAAGGCGAGCGAGGTCATGAGGATGGGCCGAAGCCGCAATCGCGCGCCCTGCATCGCCGCATCGCGCACGGATTCGCCGCGCTTCTGCGCATCCACCGCGAACTCCACGATCAGGATGGCATTCTTCGCGGACAATCCCATGGTGGTGAGCAGGCCCACCTGGAAATAGATGTCGTTGTAGAGGCCGCGCAGCGTGGCGGCGAGGATCGCGCCCACGATGCCCAGCGGGATGACCAGCATCACCGACAGCGGGATCGACCAGCTCTCGTACAGCGCCGACAGGACGAGGAACACCACCAGCACCGAAACGCTGTAGAGGAAGTAGGTCTGCGATCCGGCCTGCCGTTCCTGGTAGGAAAGGCCGGTCCATTCCAGGCCCACGCCCTTGGGCAGTTGCTTGAAGAGCTTTTCGACTTCCGCCATCGCGGTGCCCGAGCTCTGGCCCGGCGCGGGCTGGCCCTGAAATTCGAGCGATCCCACGCCGTTGTAGCGTTCGAGCTTGGCGGGGCCCAGCGTCCATTTGAACGTGGCGAAGGAGGAGAACGGCGCCATCTCGCCCGACGAACTCTTCACATACCAGCGATAGAGGTCTTCCGGCACCATGCGATAGGGCGCGTCCGCCTGCATGTAGACCTGCTTGACGCGGCCGCGGTCCACGAAATCGTTGATGAAGAGACCGCCCCACGCGGCACTCAGCGTCTGATTGATGTCGGAGAGCGACAGGCCAAGCGTCACCGCCTTTTCCTGATCGATGTCGATGTGAAGCTGCGGCGTGTCGTCGAGGCCGTTGGGCCGCACGCCCTGCAGGACCGGGTCCTTCGCCGCAAGCTGCAGGAACTGCGCGCGCGCCTTCATCAGCCCGTCATGGCCGAGATTGCCGCGGTCCTCCATCTCCACGTCGAAGCCGGAAGACTGCCCGAGCTCCTGCACCGCGGGCGGCACCAGCGCGAACACCATGGCGTCGCGATAGCCCATGAAGGTCTTCATCGCGCGCTGCACGATGTTCTCGGCCTTGCCGGAGGAGCCGCGCTGGGCCCATGGCCTCAGATGCACGAAGGCAAGACCGGAATTCTGTCCGGCGCCGGCGAAGCTGAATCCGGCCACGATAAACACCGTGTCCACATTCTGCTTCTCCTTGGTCATGTAATATTGCTCGACGCGCTTGGCGACGGCGAGCGTGCGCGACTGGGTTGCGCCCACCGGCAGCGTGATCTGCGTGAAGATCGCGCCCTGGTCTTCCTCGGGCAGGAACGCGGTGGGCAAACGCAGGAACAAAAGGACGAGCACCACGATGATGCCGCCATAGACGAGCATGGCGGGCGTCACGCGGTGAAGCAGCTTCTCGAGCGCGCGGCGGTAACGCTCGCGGCCATATTCGAACGTCTCGTTGAACCAGGTGAAGAAGCGGCCATGCACCGCGTCCGCACTGTGATCGGCGCCGCCTTTCGGGATCGGCGTCAGAAGCGTGGCGCAGAGCGCGGGCGTCAGGACCAGCGCGACGATGATCGACAACACCATCGCGGACACGATGGTCACCGAGAACTGGCGATAGATCACGCCCGTCGATCCGCCGAAGAACGCCATGGGCAGGAACACCGCCGACAGCACCAGCGCGATGCCGATGAGCGCGCCGGTGATCTCGCCCATCGACTTCTTGGTCGCTTCCTTGGGCGGAAGGCCTTCCTCGCGCATGATGCGCTCGACATTCTCCACCACAACGATCGCGTCGTCGACGAGAAGTCCGATGGCGAGCACCAGCGCGAACATGGTGAGCGTGTTGATCGAATAGCCGAACGCCGCCAGCACCGCGAAGGTGCCGAGCAGCACAACGGGCACCGCGATCGCGGGAATGAGCGTTGTGCGCCAGTGCTGGAGGAAGATGAACATCACGATCACGACAAGGATCGTGGCCTCGATCAGCGTCTTGATGACGTCGTTGATCGAAAGCCGGATGAACGTCGTGTTGTCCACCGGGAAGGCGAGCTTCACGCCGGGCGGGAACGTGGATGCGAGTTCGCGCGCCCGCGCCTTGACGGCGTCGGCGGTCTTGAGCGCGTTGGCGCCCGGCGCGAGCTGGATCGCGATGCCGGCGGCAGGATGGCCGTTCATGCGGCTGACGACGGAATAGTTCTGCGCGCCCAATTCCACCCGCGCCACATCGCCCAGGCGGACGACGGCGCCGTTCTGATCGGCCTTGAGCACGATGTTGCGGAACTGCTCGGGCGTCTGCAGCCGCGATTGCGCCGTCACCGTCGCGTCGAGCTGCTGGCCCTTGACCGCGGGCTGGGCGCCAAGTTCGCCCGCCGACACCTGGACGTTCTGCGCCAGAACCGCCTGCTCCACGTCGATGGGCGTGAGTCCGAAGCTGTTGAGCTTGAACGGATCGAGCCAGATGCGCATGGCGTAGGGCGAGCCGAACACGCGCGCCTGCCCCACGCCGGGCACGCGCGACAGCGGGTCCTGCAGCTTGCTGCCCAGGAAGTCGGAGATGTCGATGTTGGTGTAGCGCCCGGTGTCGTCGTAGAGCGCCACCACCATCAGGAAGCTCGATTGCGATTTGAGGACGACCACGCCCTGCTGCTGGACTTCCTGCGGCAGGATGGGCAGCGCCTGCTGCACCTTGTTCTGCACCTGCACCTGCGCGATGTCCGGATTGGTGCCCGGTGCGAAGGTCGCGGTGATGGACACGCTGCCGTCAGACGCGCTGGAGGACGAGAAATACAGAAGGTTGTCGACGCCGGTAAGCTGCTGCTCGATCACCTGCGTCACCGAGTTCTGCACCGTCTCCGCGGCCGCGCCGGGATAGTTCGCCACGATCGTGACCGCAGGGGGCGCAATGGTGGGATATTGCGTCACGGGCAGCGTCTCGATCGCGAGCATGCCCATCAGCGCGATCACGATGGCGATCACCCACGCAAAGACGGGACGTTCGATGAAGAATTGCGAAAGGCCCATCAGCCACCCTTGTCGGGCGAGAACGCGGGAACCGCATGGACCGGCATGTCAGGCTGCACCTTCTGCAGGCCTTCCACGATCAGCCGGTCTCCGGGCTTGAGGCCCGCCGTCACCAGCCACTTGTCGCCGACGGCGCGCGAAACCTTCAGCATCCGCAACCGCGCGAAGCCTTTGCCATCGACGACCAGAGCGGTCGGATCGCCTTTCTCGTTGCGGCTCACGCCCTGTTGCGGCGCGAGGATCGCGTTCTGCGCCGTGCCTTCCACGATGGTGGCGCGCACGAACATGCCGGGAAGCAGAATGCCGTCGGCATTGGGGAAGATCGCGCGCAGGCCCACCGCGCCCGTCGTCGGGTCGACCGTCACTTCGCTGAACTGCAGCGTGCCCTCGCGCGGATATTTCGTGCCGTTGTCGAGCGTCAGCGTCGCGCGCGCGGATTGCGGGCCGCCCTGCGTGAGCTTCCCGCCCTGCATGGCGAGCTTGAGATTGAGAAGCTCGGCGCTGGATTGGGTGATGTCGACATAGATCGGATCGAGCGTCTGGATGGTGGCGAGCGCCGCGGTCTGGTCCGCGGTGACGAGCGCTCCTTCGGTGACGGAGGATTTTCCGATGCGCCCGGTGATCGGCGCGGTGATGCGCGTGTAGCCGAGATTGATCTGCGCGGTCTTCTCGTTGGCCATCGCCTGCTTGTAGGCGGCGACCGCATCGTCATAGTCCTGCGGCGCGATGGCGTTCAGCTTGACCAGCGCCGCATAGCGCTGCGCCTTTGCCTGCGCGGTGACGCGCGCGGCCTTCGCATTGTCCAGCGCCGCCTGGTACGGCGCGGGATCGATCTGATAGAGCGGCTGACCCGCCTTCACCATCGATCCTTCCACGAACAGCCGCTTGAGCAGGATGCCGCTCACCTGCGGGCGCACTTCCGACACCGCGTAGGAATCGGTGCGGCCGGGAAGTTCGGCCGTCAGCTGGACGGGTTGCGCCTTGATGACGACCACGCCCACATCCGGCGGCGGCCGCTTGGGTTGTTCGCCCTTTCCACAGCCGGCCAGCGTGGCGCCGGCGACGAGAATGACGAGGACGGGCAAGGATCGGATGAAGCGCAGCGGCATGAGAACGGCTCGAAAGGACGGACGGGTGAAACAGGGCGTTGCCGCTACGGAGGCAGCACGACGTTATCTAGGGCCTTCCAGCGATTTTGGAATAACTTCGCGGGAATCGGGAGCGCCTTGTCGCACCACAATATAGAGTAGTGCAACGGAACCTTCGGAGCGGCGCGCTACTCGAAAAGCGCGAAGATGTGGCTCACGACGATTTGCAGGAACGGGACCGCAGCCGCGATGATCCCAAATACGACCAGAAACAGGCCGCACAGGTGAATATCGTGCGCACGATCCGGTTCGTGGACCAATGCCATCGTTCCTCCCTGCGGATTCTGACGATCCGCTATGCATAAAACTATGCGCCGGGACCGGAGGGAACTCCAGAGAAAACTGACGTTTCTGTCACTACCCCGTCACACGCGGGACCGGCCCTAAGGGCGGTTGCAGGGCGGGAAATATGACGTATGGAGGCTGAAGGGGCCCGAAGCGCCCCTGGCAACCGGGAAATAGATATTGAATCGCCTCTTCACGATCGGATTGCTTTTGGCTGCGGCTTTGGTCCCCGGCGGCTTCGCGCGCGCGGCCGATCCGCAGCCCTACACCGTCAACATCGTCTCCACCGGCGCCGCGGATCTGGACGCGACGCTGCAGGGCAGCGCCCAGCTCGTCACCCTCAAGGACAAGGTCGCGATCCCGCCCTTCGCGTTGATCGAACGCGCGCGCAGCGACGTGCCCCGGCTGCAGACCGCGCTCGACAGCTTCGGCTACTACGCGAACAAGGTGACCATCACCATCGGCGGCCATGCGCTTACCGATCCGGCCCTGCCCGGCTATCTCGATTCGCTGGCGACGGGCACGGCCGCGAGCGTGAACGTCGCCATCGACAAGGGCCCGCTCTACCGCCTCGGCGATGTGACGGTCGAAGGCACGCTGCCGGACAAGGATCGCGCCGCGCTCGGCATCAAGAGCGGCGATCCCGCGATCGCGGGCAATGTGCTGGACGCGCAAACAAAGCTTCTCAATGCGTTGCAGGAAGATGGCTACGCGCTCGCCAAGGTGGATGCGCCCATCGCCTATGCCGACGACGAGAAGCATCTGCTCAACGTCACGTTCCATGTCGAAGCCGGCGCGAAAGCCAGGATCGGCGAGATCACGTTCAAGGGACTGAAGGACGTGAACGAAGCCTTTGCGCGCCGCGCGCTCACGATAAAGCCGGGCGACACCTATGCGCCCAGCAAGATCGAAACCGCGCGGCAGGCCTTGATGGCGCAAGGGGTGTTCACCGGCGTCAGTGTGCGCGCTGCCGATCACCTCACGCCCGATGGCCGCATTGCGCTGGTGTTCGACGTACAGGAGCGCAAGCGCCACGCCGTCGCGCTCACCGCGGCGTATTCCACCGACCTCGGCATCAGCCTTTCGGCGACATGGTCGCACCGCAATCTCTTCGGCAACGCCGAACAATTGAACCTGACGGCGGCGGGCACGGGCCTCGGCAGCTCGACGACCGGCCTGGGCTACAAGCTCTCCGCGCAATTCATCAAGCCGCTGTTCCTGCGCAACGACCAGACGCTGGAACTGGATATATCGGGCGTGAAGCAGAACCTCGACGCCTACAGCCAGAAGGCGGAGACGGCGGCGGCATTCCTGCGCCGCAAATTCACGCCGCAATGGAGCGGAACGCTCGGCCTGTCCTATTCGCACGACAATGTTTCACAGGAAGGCACGGACAGGCTTTATCAGCTCGTGGCGTTGCCCATCACCGTGAGCTACGACAGCACCGGTCTCATCGACATCCTGCAAGATCCGCTGAAAGGCATCCGCGCATCGGCCGCGGTGACCCCGACGAAATCCTTCGGCGCGAGCGATCTCACCTTCTTCGTGCTGCAGGCTTCCGCTTCCACCTATTTCGATCTCAGCGGCGATGGGCGCTCGGTGCTCGCGCTGCGCGGACTGGCCGGAAGCATCCTCGGCGGCGCCAATCTCGAACTGCCGCCGGACCAGCGCCTCTATGCCGGCGGCAGCGCCACCGTGCGCGGCTTCGCCTATCAGTCGATCGGCCCGCAATTTGCCGACGGCAATCCCATCGGCGCGAAATCGGTGGACGCGGGCACGATAGAATTCCGCCAGCGCATCGGCGATGACTGGGGCGGCGCGGTGTTCGTCGACGCCGGACAGGCGAGCGCCAACGGCGCGCCGTTCAACGGCGCCGTTCGCGTGGGCGCGGGCATCGGCGCGCGCTACTACACCGCGCTCGGCCCCGTGCGCCTGGATGTGGCGGTGCCGCTGACGCGCGTGCACGGCGGTGACGCATTCGAAGTCTATATCGGCCTCGGGCAGGCGTTCTGATGCGCGGCTGGACCGACATTGCCGGTGCGTTCGCCCGCTGGGCCCTGACCGCGGTCGTGCTGGCCGCGCTGCTCGCGCTGGCACTGCTGCGTACCGCGCCGGGACAGGACGTTCTTGCGAGCGCCATTCGCGCGTTCTCCGACGGCAGGGTTTCCATACGGGGATTGCGCGGCGATCTGCCGGGCAATCTGCACGCCGCCGTGGTGGAAGTATCGGACAGGAACGGGGTCTGGCTTCGCATCGAGAATCTCGCGCTCGACTGGGACGCGCGGCGTGCGCTTTCCAATCACATCAAGATCGGGCGCGTGACGGCATCCAGAGCGGTGCTGTACCGGATACCCCAATCCGAACAGTCCAACGGAACGACGCCGAAAATCGACATCGGCGCCCTCCATATCGCCCGCATCGCTATCCTCAAGACGGCTGGGGGCCATGCGGCCATGCTGCGCGCGGATGGCTCCTTTCACTATAGAAGCGTGCATCAGGCGCGCGCGGACCTGACCATCACCCGTCTCGACGAGGCCGGCAGCTATCGCCTGCAGGGCGCCATCGACCACGATGTCGCGAACGGGAGCGTCACCGTCGCGGAAGGCGCAGACGGCATTCTGGGCGCGCTGATCGGCTTGCCTGGTTTGAGCCCGGTCCACCTCGCGGCGCAGGCGGCAGGCACGGCGGCGGCCAACACCGTGTCCTTCACCATGTCGGCGGGGGCGTTGCGCGCATCCGGCAACGGCACTATTGCGCTGGCGCGACACGCCGCCGCCATCGAGTTTTCCGCCGGCGCGCCCGCGATGAAGCTCGCTCCCGACATCGGCTGGCAATCGCTGACACTGCGCGGCGCGATACGCGGCGCGCTGGATGCCCCCGACGTGGCCGCCTCACTGCGCTTATCGGACTTTATGTTCGCAGGCGCGTCCGTTGCCGCGGTTTCCGCCGACATATCGGGCCATCGCGGAATGCTGCATGCGGCGGCAACCGCCGGCGGGTTTCGCATTCCCGGCGATCATCCCGATCTCTTCGCCAACGCGCCGGTGCGCGCCGACGCCACGATCGATCTCGCCAAGGCGGGGATGCCGGTCGCGTTCTCGCTGGCGCACCCGCTTCTGGCCATCCGCGGGCATGCGGACACGCAAGGAAAGACGCGGATCTCGGCCAGCGTGACCATTCCTTCGCTCGCGCCCTTCGCAGCCTTGCAGAACATCGCCGCCGGCGGCTCCGCGCAATTCAGGATCGACACGACGCAGAGCGGTTCCGTTGCGACGCTCGCCGTCGACGGCAGGATGCATGTGGACGGCGCATCGATCGTCGCGCGCCTGCTCGGACACGATGCGACGCTCATCTTGCGCGCCGCGACGGACGGCGCGGACATTACCCAATCGCATGTCCTGCTGCAGGCCGCGGGTGTGCGTTCGGAAACGACGGGCACGTTCGCCAACAAGCGCCTGAACTATGCGGTGTCGCTCGCGCTTCCCGATCTTTCGCGGCTCGATCCGGCGTTGAACGGCAGCCTCGCTCTGTCGGGAATCGCCAACGGGCCGCTCGAAACCGCATCTCTGCATCTTTCGGGAAAGGCCGACATCGCAAGCCGGGGCTTCGCGCGGCAGACGGTTGGCGTCGATGTCCAGGCGGTGGGGCTGACAAATCTCTCTTCCGCACAACTGCGCGCCAGCGGCAGCTTCGACAACGCGCCCGTCTTGCTGGCCGCGACATGGAGCGGCGGTCAACGCGGACAGGCGAAGCTCACCGCGGATTGGCGGTCCTTGCGCGCCAAGGCCGAACTGATGCTTCCGGCATCGGGCGCGATCGCCGGGCCGGCGCAGCTCGATATCGGAAACCTCGCCGACGTCGGGCTCGTCACCGGCGGCAAGCTTGCCGGAAGCCTGAAGGCGCTCATCGATCTGAAGGCTCGCGGCGGCAAGACGATCGCGGCATTGCGCGCCGAGGCGAAAGCGGTCGCCGTCTCGAACATGCGCGTCGCATCGGCTGCTATCCGCGGCGACGTGACCGATCCGTTCGGCCGTCCGTCGCTGGCCGTCGCGGTGTCCGCGCAAGGATTGCAGGCCGCGGGCTTGCGCGGAAATGCGCAGGGCCGCATCGACGGCCCGACCGGCAAGCTCGCCGTCGCACTGACATCCGATCTGCAGGACCCTTCGGACAATCCCATACGCCTCGCGGCCGGCGCCATCCTCGATCTTCCTGGAAGCCGCGCCACGATCCAGCGTCTGGATGCGACGTGGCGCGAACAGACATTGAAGCTGCGCGCGCCGGCTGCGGTGGATTTCGCGAACGGCCTCAGCGTGGACAAGTTCGCCGCAAACATCGCCGGCGGCACCATCGACCTTTCCGGCGCGGTGACGCCCAGGCTCGCGCTCAAATTGTCCGCGCGAGCGATAAACGTGTCGGCGCTGAAGTCCGTGCTGCCGCAGATCGATGCCGACGGCACGCTGTCGGCGACGGCGCAATTGAGCGGGACGCTGGATGCGCCGCGCGGCACCGTCGCCCTGCAAGGCCGGGGCCTGCGCGCGCGCAACTATTCCGGCAACGCGATCGCGCCCGCCGACATCGATGCGCATGCGACGCTGCATGGCGCCACCGCGACGCTGGCCGCCAAGCTCACGGCGGGCAAATCCGCCCACCTCACGCTTACCGGCGAGGCGCCTCTCAAGGCGGGTGCGAAAGCGGATCTGCATGCCGAAGGTACGGCCGATCTCGCGATGCTCAATCCGATACTTCTCACCGACGGCCGGCAGGCGCGTGGCGCCGTCGCGGTCGATCTGCACGTCGCCGGCACGCTAGATGCGCCCTACGCCACAGGCAGCGTGACGGTCGCCGGCGGCGATATCCAGGATTTCGCGCGCGGCGCGCGCATCCGCGACATCGCCATGACCATCGACGCCGAGGGCGCGCGGCTCAGGATCGTGAAGCTCGCGGCGAAAGCAGGTTCCGGCACGATCGACGGCAGCGGCACCATCGATCTCGCGGCGGCCGGTATGCCCGTCGACATCGCGATCAAGGCGCACGACGCGCAGCCCATCGCGGGCGACCTGATGACGGCCACGCTTTCCGGCGACCTGAAACTCGCCGGCAAGCTGCGCGGGACGTCCACCCTCTCCGGCAAGCTCTTCGTCACGCGCGGGGAGATCAATCTGCCCGAGCGCTTTCCGCCCGACGTCGCCGTTCTGGACGTGCGCCGGCGCGGCGAGAAACCGTTGCCGCCACCAGCGGAGCCCACTACCGTCGCGCTCGACCTGACCGTGGCGTCTTCATCGCAGATCTTCGTGCGCGGCCATGGCATCGAGGCCGATCTCGGCGGCCGCATCCATCTCACCGGCACCACGGGTGCGCCTTTCATCAGCGGTGGTTTCCAGATGGAGCGCGGCACCTTCAGCCTCGCCGGCCAGACGCTGGATTTCACCACCGGCAAGGTGAGCTTCGACGGCACGGGCGTGCGCTATCGCCTCGATCCCACGCTCAACTTCGTGGCGCAGACCAGCTCGGGCGGCGTGACCGCGACGCTCACCATCGGCGGCTACGCGTCGGAGCCCAAGATCGCGCTCACCAGCGCGCCGCAACTGCCGCAGGACGAGATTCTGGCGCATCTTCTGTTCCAGCAAAGCACCAAGCAGTTGACGCCGTTGCAGCTGGCGCAGATCGCGCAGGCGATCGCCGCGCTCGGCGGCGTGGGCAACGGCTTCAATCCGCTCGGCGCCTTGCGCAAGGGGCTGGGGCTCGACCGGCTTTCGGTCGGCTCCATGGCGGGCGGGGCCTCGGGCAGCGAGAGCCAGACGACTGTGGAGGCGGGGAAATATGTGGCGCGCAACGTCTATGTCGGCGCGAAGCAGAATTTGTCCGGCGGCACGCAGGTTCAGATCCAGGTCGATCTCACCAGGCGGCTGAAGGCGCAGGCAACGCTGAGCACGATGACCAATGCCACCGCGACGAAAGGCAACGCCGCGCAGGACAATGGCAGCAATATCGGATTGAGCTACGAATTCGAATATTAGCGCCGCTCAGGCCGCGAGCATGGCCTTGGCGATGTGGGAAAGTTCGATGACGTTGAACGGCTTCTGCAACGTGCGGATGGAATGCTCGCGGACATAGGCGGGCGGCGACTGCGTGGAATAGCCTGTCATGAAAAGGATCTTCAGGTCGGGGCGGATCGCCATCGCATTCTCGGCCAGCTCGTAGCCGCCAAGGCGCGGCATCTTGATATCGGAGATCAGCAGCGCGATTTCCGGATGCGCGCGCAATATCTCCAGCGCGCTGACGCCGTCACCGGCTTCGAACACTTCGAAGCCGTCATCCTTCAGCGTTTCCGCCGCCACGATGCGCAGCATCGCTTCGTCTTCCGCAAGCAGGATTGCCGCCAAGCCGGGAGTTGTGGTCGTCATGTCGCTTCCTCCTGCCTCAGCCGCGGCAACAGAATGATCACCGTCGTCCCCGAACCTGGCGTGCTCTCGATGCCCAGATAACCGCCGGATTGCCGTATGAAGCCGAACGCCGTGCTGAGCCCCAGCCCCGTGCCCTGGCCCAGCGGCTTCGTGGTGAAGAACGGATCGATGGCCTGGCGCCGCGTGTCCTCGGACATTCCTTCGCCGTTGTCCTGCACGCGCAGTTCGACGTAGTCGCCCGGCGCGAAGCCTTCGGCGTTGCGCGGCGCCGGCGCGTCGGGCACATCGCGCGTCTCGATCGCAAGCTTGCCGCCGTCGGGCATGGCGTCGCGCGCGTTGATGGCGAGATTGAGGATGACGTTCTCCATCTGGTTCACGTCGCACAATGCCTGCCAGCGTGCGTCGAGCCGGGTCGTGACCTCGACATGCTCGCCGGCGGACTGATGGATGAGTTCGCTCATGCCCGTCACCAGCGCATTGAGATCGACGGGCTTGGGCGTGAGCGGCTGGCGGCGCGCGAAGGCGAGCAGGCGCTGCGTCAGGCCCGCGGCGCGGCGCAGGCTTTCCTCGGCGGCCTCGATATAGCGCACCAGGGGTCTCATCTCATGGCTCAGCTTGCGCTGCAGAAGCTGCATGTTGCCCATGGCGATCATGAGAAGATTGTTGAAGTCGTGCGCGATGCCGCCCGAAAGCTGGCCGATTGCTTCCATCTTCTGGCTCTGGCGCAGCGCTTCCTCGGTTTTCTGCCGCTCCTCCATTTCCTTTTCGAGTTGTGCGTTAAGCGCGGCGAGATTGGCGGCGCGTTCTTCCAGTTCGATATTGGCGCGGCCGAGCGCGCGCTGCGACACGCTCAGAATCAAAAGCACCAGCGCGCCCATCACGATCAGCAGTCCAAGGCCCAGGTAGCGCGCGACCTGGCGCTGGCGCGGTTCTTCGGTCGCCCAGAGATAGACGGTGCCGACCGCGACCTTGTCCTGCTTCACAGGCGCGGAGATGGCGATGAGGCCGGGCTCGACCAGGTTGCGGATTCGGGACAGCTCGGCGGGAAGCGGGCCGATGCGCGAGGTCTGCGCAATGAGCTTTCCGGCCTTGTTGTAGACGGCCACGGCCTGCAACTCCGGATTCACCTTCATCGCGTCGACATATTCCTGCGCCGCGCGCCGGTCGTCGAAGATCACGGCCGCGCTTTCATTTGCCGCGAGGATGGAAGCCTGCTCGCTGAAATCCTTGATCTGCTGCGCGCGATAGAGGCTTTCCTCGTAGATCGCGATGGCGACGCCGGAGAAGATCAGGATCGCGGCGGCGATCAGCGCGAGGAAGGCGGACAGCCGCCACTGCGCGGCGCTGCGGCGCGGGCTCATGGCGCGGCCCTCCGCGGTTTCACCGCGCGCGCAAGCCCAAGAAGCTTGGAGCTGATGACGAGCCCGTCATGCGCGGCCGCGGCATCGTCGATATCGAAGCGAACATGATTTTGCTCGACGACGAATCCGATAATGCCCGGTTGCGCCGCGCGGGAATCGGTGACGGTGAGCACCGGCTTGCCCTCCAGCGCGCGCACCGTGTCGGCTTCGATGCGCGGATCGTCGATGCCGACAAACACGACCCGGCAAGGCGACAGGTCGCCGCCCACCGGGATGCGCTCGATGGTCATCGGATGGGCGTCGATGCGCTGCTCGGCCACGGACTTGTCGAGCGTGGCGCCGAACGGATCGCGGCCGACGATGCATATCGTGATCGGGCTGTTGGATGCCGCGAAGGCCGATGCCGGCCATTGGACGAAGGGAAGGAATTTGTAGAGATAGGTGCCTTTCACCGCATATTCGAGAGAGGCGGCCGCGTCGGCGGGCGCGGCCCCCGCGAACATGAGAGCGGCACAAAGCGCGGCGCCGAGCATTTCCGCCCGGAATCGCCGGAGCTTTCTCGTGCCGGACACGCCGTCTCTCATTCTCAGAATTTCCAGCGCGCGTCGATGAAGAAGCTTCGCTTCACATCGTCTGCGAGCGGTACGGTGAACTCCCGGTGATGGGCATGCAACAGGTTGAATCCGGACAGCGACAGTTCAAGGCGGTCCGTGACCATCCAGCCGAGCCGACTGTTGAGCTCCACATAGCCGGGAACATGGGGTTTGGGCAGTTGGCCCACATAGCGGCAATCGAGGTCGAACGTTACGCTGTCGCTCAACAGCATCGAGGAGCGCAGGAAGGCCTGGTGGTGCGGGTCGTCGCCCTGCTGGCTGTCACCCAGGATGCCGCTGGCGCCCGGCTTGAACTTCATCTTTTCGCTCAGGAAATTCACGCCCGCGGAGAGCTTCCACCAATCCGCGGCTTCGTAGCTGCCCCAAGCTTCGATGCCATAGACATGGCCCTTCATCCCGTTGCCCCAATGCAGCGGGAATGCCGTGACCGGATCGAGTTCGATGCTCTTGAGGTCGTCATAGACGCTCTCATAGGCGGATACCGACAGCGACGCGTTTTCGGAAAGCTGGCCGCGGTAGCCCAGCTCATATGCGGTGAGCTTCTCCGGCCGGAAATCCGGATTGCCGACGAGGAACGCCGTCGGGCCGAGATCTTCCTCGACATGGGTGTCGAACGGCGTGGGCGAGCGGATGGCGCGCGAAGCGGCAGCCCAGATCGTGTTGTCGTCGTCCACTTGCCAGGACGCGCGCACGCTCGGCATCGGCGTGACGCCGGAATAAGGATCGTCTTCCAGCTTCAGGCCGAGCGTGAGCGTGAAATCGTCGGCGAGCGCCATGTCGTCCTGGACGAAGACGTTGGTCAGGTCGAGTTCACCATGATTGGGTACGAAGAGGAGCGACGTGACGGGCCCGATCCTATCGGCGATCCGGTAGCGGTTGAGGCGTTGCCCCGCCCCGACCACGATGTTGTTCCATTCGCCCCAGTGGAAATTGTATTGCGCTTCGAACTGGTAGGTGTCGATCGTGAAGCCCGCGCTGTCACCGACCGTCTTGCGCTGCACATTGTCGTAATAGGCGGTGACCTGGAGATTCGATCCGTCCTCGAATTTGTGCTGCCAGTTGCCGAGAAGATTGCCGCCCGCGATCAGCCCGTCCATCGTGCCGTTGTTGTTCTCGCGGCCGTCATAGATGTCGCCGCTCACCGTCACCTGGTCGCTGCCCGGCGTCCAGTCGAGGCGGAAACCACCTTGCGGCTTCTGCCAGCCGTCATGCGCGGAGTCGTGCGTGCCCGCCACGTCGAACGCGCCGTACCGGAAGGTCTTGGCATAGACGCGATAGGAGACGTTGTCGCCCAGAGTCCCGCCATACTGGAGCATCGCGCGCGCATATTGATTGCCGGCGCCCACTTCCAGCACTCCGCCCTGCGTGTCGGACGATTTGCGCGTGACGATATTGATGACGCCATTCACGGCATTGGCGCCCCACAGCGTCGCGCCGGGACCGCTGATGACTTCGATGCGTTCGATGTCTTCCACCGGCACGTCCTGCATGTCCCAGTACATGCCGGAGAACAGCGGATTGTAGACGCTGCGCCCGTCGATCAGCACGAGCAGCTTGTCGGAGAAATTCTGCGCCGCGTTGTTGCCGCTGAATCCGCGCGCGGTGATGATGTAGCTGCTGGGGCTGGTCTGCGCCACGAAGAGATTGGGCGCCAGGCGCAGGATTTCCGGAATCGTCAACGCCCCGGAGCGAACGATCTCGTCATGGGTGATCACATAGACGGCTGCGGGTGCCACGCCCAGCGGTTCGGGCCGTTTGGAGACCGAGGTGATCTCCACATTCTCGAGTTGTTCGATGGAGAGCTTGCTGAGGTCGGCGCTGGCGAGGAGCTGCTGTGCCGCTGCCGGCCATGCGGCCAAAACACCGACGATGGCGGTCACGCCCGCCGCCAACACCCCCCTCACCGGCATTTCTCCCCCGCGCTTACAACCCCAAGCTGGAGAAAACGCGCGGGCGGCGGAAATGTTCCATATCCGGACGTCTTCATTTTCGCGGATATCCGGCCTGCCTTTCCACCCTGCCGGCACTAGGGCGACAATGGGCCTATGCCGCCTTCGCCGCGCCTTCCGGGCCCAGTGGCCGCCATTTTCGCCCGCCTTGCCGCGTCGGCACGCGGCACGGGCGCGGCGCTGCGCCGCCGGCCATGGGCCGCATCCGCGGTCGCGGGCCTGGTGATTGCAGGCATGGCGGGGGTGCTTGCGTTCTCGCTGATGCCCCATCGTGGCCCTGCGCCGGTGCGCGATGTCGATCCGGCGCTGGTCCCAATGCGCGAGAAGACAAAAGCCCCCGCACCCAGACCGAAGCCGCGTGCGCTGAGGCCGTCGGTTTTCGCGAGCGAGCAGCTGATGAGCACGCGGCAGCTCATGAATCGCTGGACGCCGGCGATCGCCGAAGCCGCCAGGCGCTTCGGCGTGCCGCAACCCTGGATCCGCGCGGTGATGCTGATCGAAAGCGGCGGGCGCACGATGCTTGGCGAGAAACGGCCCATCGTCTCCAGCATGGGCGCGATGGGGCTGATGCAGCTCATGCCGCAAACCTACGACGACATGCGCCGGCAATACGGCCTTGGCCGCGATCCCTACGACCCGCACGACAACATCATGGCGGGCGCGGCGTATCTGCGCTTCCTGCGCGACAGGTACGGCTATCCCGCAATGTTCGCGGCCTACAATGACGGGCCCGGCAATCTGGAAGCGCGCATGATGGGGCGCGGATTGCTGCCCGCCGAAACACAGAACTACATGAGCAACATCACCGTGGCGCTCGCGCGCGGCGTTCCGGGCGGTGCGACGGTGAAATTCACCCGTCCCAACGGCGCGCCGGCCATGGTCAATGCAGCCGCCGTCGTCTCCATCCGCGCGGCGTTTCCCGGCGAATATGCGCCCGGCGTGCAGACTGTCATCACCGTCGGCCGGCTGCACCAGGGAGTACGCGAAAGCATGACCACCGTGCGCGCCATGCTCCGCGCCCATGGCGGGGGCGTTTGAGAGCGCGCGCTACTTGATCAGGCGCACGGCGATGTCGGTATCCTCGTTCGCGGTCTGCACCGACACCTCGCCCGCGCGGTTGCGCACGACGATGTCGGTCGTCTTGTCGCCGATGCCGAATTTGCGGATGTGCACTTCCTCGATGAAGGCGGGAAGATGCGGATTGTGGAAGTGCACTTCCCCGCGATGATGATCGCATTGCAGGCCGAGGCAGGCTTCCATGAAGGCAAACGGGGCGGCGCTCGCCCAGGCCTGCGGCATGCAGGCCACCGGATAGAGCGTCGGCGCGCCGAGTCTCCGGCGCGGGCATACGCAGAAAAACTCCGGAAGGCGCATCAGGTCGAGATGGGATGCGGCATCGAACATGCCGCGGAACAGGACCGCCGCCGCGCGCCGGAACCCGTAGCGGCCCAACCCCAGCGCGATGAGCGCGTTGTCGTGCGGCCAGATCGAGCCGTTGTGATAGGAAATCGGATTGTAGCGCGCCATGCCGATGGCGAGCGTGCGCACGCCCCAGCCGGAAAAACATTCCGGCGTGAGCAGCGACTCCGCCACCCGCGCCGCCCGCTCGCGGCTCGCGATTCCGGACACGAGCACCTGCCCCGCGTTCGAGGAGACGACGCGGCACTGTTTCTTGTCGCCGTCGAGCGCCAGGGCATAGGTGCCGATATCCTCGCACCAGAACGCGTCCTCGAATTTCCTGCGCAATTCCTCGGCCTGCTTTTCCAGCCTTTCGCTGCGGCTCTTGTGACCAAGCCGCCGCGCGATATCGGCAATGCCGCGCTTGGCGGCATAGACGTAGCCCTGCACTTCGCAGAGCGCGATCGGACCTTCGGCGAGCGTGCCGTCGGCGTGCATGATGGAATCGCTGGAATCCTTCCAGCCCTGGTTGACGAGCCCGTCCTCGCCTTCGCGGAAATACTCGATGAAACCGTCGCCGTCGCGATCGCCGTATTTGTCGATCCAGCCGAGCGCCGCCTCGATGTTCGGCCACAGGGCATGCAGCGTGTCGAGATCGCCGGTGCGCTCGAAATAGCGCGCGGCGAGCAGCACGAAGAGCGGCGTGGAATCGACGCTGCCGTAATATTTGCCGAACGGCACCTCGTGCAGCGCCGCCATCTCGCTGCGCCGCATCTCATGGAGGATCTTGCCCGGCTGCGCGTCCGCCGACGGATCGTCCTTCGTCGCCTGTTCGGCGGCCAGGAATTTAAGGACGCCCTGCGCCAGCACCGGAGACGTCCACAACGTCTCAAGCGCGGTGATGATGCCGTCGCGGCCGAAAGGGGTGCTGAACCACGGCGTGCCCGCGCAGGGATAAGGCCCCTGGGCGGTCAGCGTTGTCAGCATCTCGAGATCGGCTATTGCGCGCCGGAAGAGCCGCGTCGCCATGCGATGCGTGCTTTCGATGATGACGCCTTCCTCATTGGCATGACGGGCTTCGCGGCGCGCCGCGCGATAGGGAATGGAATAGGGATGGGAAGGCATCGAATCCGACGAGCCGCAATGCATCGTCATGGTGATCGACGATGTCTCATGCGGCTCCATCTCGTAGTCGAAGGTGGCGATGCCGTTCTCCAGCTTCTGCGGCGGCGGATCGAAGCGGATGCACATCGAGCGGCGCACGCCGTCGAGCCCGTCATAATAGTAGTGCACCGACGCGTGGTCCGGCTGTTGCGCCTCGATCTTTCCACGCTTGTCGCGCTGGGTGCCGCGAACCTCGAAGATGTCGGCAAAATCGGTGCCGGTCTTTATCTGCATCAGACATTGCTGCCGCTGGACATTGAAATTGCGGATCGCGATGCGCTCGTAGCACGCATCCTGCCAGATGAAGCGCGAGCGGCGGATGTGCAGCGTCTCGCGCGGAAGGATGATCTCTTCCTTCAGGTAGATGTCGGGATTCGAAAGATCGACGGTGAGGACGACGTTGTCATCGTCCATCGCGGAGCTGAGGAGCAACGGCCGCTGTCCGAACAGCAGCAATTGCAGCTCGGAGAGATAGCGCATGTCGTTGTGGAAGATGCCGCCCGGCGATTGGCCGGGATCGACGACGTCGCCCAACTGGTCGAACAGCCCGAAGGTGTCCTGGTGCTTGAGCGTGCGCGGCCAGCGCTCCTGGATGGAGGCAGTCGCCTGGATATAGAACGATGGTGGTTCGTAACCGGATGCGTCGCTGGGTTCTGCGATCATCACACCTCCCGCTTCGCAGGGCCTGTTAGGCGGCCTCGCGCGCCGCGGGACTTTCCGACAGGAGGTCGTTGTAGATGTCGAGATACCGCGCGGCCATCACTTGCGAACAATAGCGCAATTCAAAATGGGCGCGAACCTTTTTGCGCGAGATTGCGTCAATGCGCTGCACGGCCTGGACGGCTTGCGCGACATCGTTCACGATATATCCGTTGACCCCGTTCTCGATGACTTCGGGAACTGATCCGCGATCGAACGCGACCACCGGCGTTCCGCACGCCATGGATTCGATCATCACCAGCCCGAAAGGTTCCGGCCAGTCGATCGGGAACAGCAGCGCGCGCGCGTTGCCGAGGAATATCTGCTTCTGCGCTTCGTTGATCTCGCCGATGAATTCGACATGCGGGCTGCGCGCGATGAGGGGCGCCACGGTCGCTTCATAGAATTGCCGGTCGACATCGTCCACCTTGGCCGCGATCTTGAGCGGCAGACCCGCGGCTTCGGCGATCGCGATGGCGGCTTGCGGATTCTTCTCGGGCGAGATGCGGCCGAGGAACGCGAGATAACCTTTGGGCTTCTCGATCAGGTGAAACTGATCGGCGGGCAGGCCGTGATAGACTGTGCCGCGCCAGTTGACGGGCGGCATCGGCACGCGCTGGCTGTCGGAAATGGAAACCAGCGGCGCGGAATCGAAGACGCGATAGAGCGGCTGGATCTCGGGAAGATCCAGACGGCCATGCAGCGTGGTCAGCGTCTTGTTGGCGATGTCGCGGAAGACGGGAAACTGGAAGAAGTCGATATGGAAATGCAGCATGTCGAATTCATGCGCGCGCCGCGCGACGCGTTCGAGCATGAGCAGGTTGAAATAGACGGAATTGTGGTTCTGTCCGTCGAGCCTGAGCGCGCGCGGCACCACCGGATC
Organism: Rhizomicrobium sp.; assembly: GCA_051959625.1. Lineage (GTDB taxonomy): Bacteria > Pseudomonadota > Alphaproteobacteria > Micropepsales > Micropepsaceae > Rhizomicrobium. Next base: position 26,975 of record JBQCFD010000009.1, on the reverse strand, counting down.
GAGCTCCGCCGCGGTGACGGAGTCGCCGCTTGCGAACAGCGTGACGTCGTGGCCCTGCCGGACGAGTTCTTCGGTGAGCCACGAAACCACGCGTTCGGTGCCGCCATAAAGCTTGGGCGGCACGCTTTCGACCAAGGGGGCGATTTGCGCGATTTTCATCGAAGTATCTTCATGGAATCAGGCGCCTGCAGCCTCACCTTTTCAACGGCGCTTGCACTTTTTTGTTCCAATATCTGCGTCGCAATCGCACCAAAGCGGGACAGGGATCGGTACGATTCCGCACAGCTGGCTGTTGCGCCTTGCTGGACACCGCAACGCAAATGGCCGAAGCTGCGCGACCGGCTGGGCGCTGCTTTGTGGAGTGGGAGAGTTGCTCCTCTTCGTGCGGCTGGGCGCTTGCCGTTGGGACGTAGGCTGGCGTGGATTCATCCAAATCAGGAAAACAGGGGGTACGAGGGCCCGGCGGCGGATCGTCCGAAGTCCGGCGGATCGGCGATGCTGCCTTCGCGCCGCACGTGCTCGAGGCCGCTCCGACCGTCCTTTATGTTTACGACGTCCAAAAAGAACAGAGCATCTATCAGAACCGCCGCTTCGGGGAGCTGCTTGGCCACCCCGATGAACCTTCGCCGCAAAGCGAATGGCAGCGCTTCATCCATCCGGATGACGCCGCTCGTTTCCCCGCGCATCGCCTGCGCCTGAAGGCGATCAAGCCAGGCGAGATTTTGTCGTGGGAGATGCGCATGCGCGATGCCGCCGGCGAATGGCGCTGGTTCATCTGCCGCGATTCCCTGCTCTCAAGCGATGATGACGGAAAGCCGCTGAACATCGTGGGAAACGCCACGGAGATCACCGACCAGAAACTGGCCGAGCAGCACAAGGACATCCTTGCCGGGGAGATGCGCCATCGCGCCAAGAACCTGATTCCGCTGGTGGAAGGCATCAGCCGCCTGTCGCGCCCGCGCAGCCAGCCCGACATCGCCGCCGCCATCGATGCCTATACCGGCCGGTTGATGGCGTTGCTGCGCACGGGGGATTTGATCCTCTCGTCGAATTCGCGCCGTGCCGATCTCCACGCCATCATCGATGCCACGCTCACGCCGTTTCGCGACGAGGACCAGCCCAACCGCATTGCAACAGACGGACCCGCCATTGCGCTGACCGAGCGGACGGCGGGAGCGCTCGCGCTCGCAATCCACGAGCTTGCGACAACCGCCATCAAATACGGCGCGCGGTCCACGCAGAACGGTTCGGTGGCGCTGAGCTGGACCGTGACGCCGAGAGACGACGCGCGCCACTTCGCCATGGAATGGCAGGAGGCCGGCGGGCCGCCGGTGTCGCCGCCGCAATCCGAAGGTTTTGGCGGCCGGGTCATCCGCCATAGCGTGGCGCAGGAACCCAAAGGCGGTATAGTACTGGACTATCTTGCAGACGGCGTGCGCTGCCGTTTTGAGTTCGACATTCCTTCGCAGGAGTTTGGGTAAGGTGACTTTGTGCAACGGCGCGAGAGCGCCAGACATATTCCTGCCACGAACGCGATTGAGAACCCGCCCACCACGACCGATCCATGCGCAACCACGAAACTCCCGAAAAAACGCCTGCAAGCGAAGCCGAGGAAAGGCTGGCAGCGATCGTCGAGTCGTCGGAAGACGCCATCGTCAGCAAGGATCTCAACGGCATCGTCAAAACATGGAATAACGCAGCGGAGCGGATGTTCGGCTTCCGCGCGGACGAGATCGTCGGAAAATCCATCCTGCTGATCATCCCGGAAGACCGGCATCACGAAGAGCCGATGATCCTGGGAAAGATCCGGCGGGGCGAGCGCATCGGGCACTATGACACCGTGCGCCGCAACAAGGATGGCCGGCTCATCGAGGTTTCCCTGACGGTGTCGCCTCTGCACGATGCGGCAGGACGCATCGTCGGCGCCTCGAAAATCGCCCGCGACGTCACCGAGCGCAAACGCGCCGAGGAGCGTCAGGCCCTGCTTGTCGGCGAGATGAGCCATCGCGTGAAGAATGTCCTTGCGGTGGCTACGGGCCTTGTCGCCTTGAGCGCGCGCACCGCGGAATCCCCGCAGGCGATGGCGGCCGCCGTGCAGGAGCGGCTGGCAGCCTATGCGCGCGCGCATGAACTCACGCGGCCCGGTCTCATCGACGGCGCGGAAAGCTCCGCGCGCGAAACCACGCTGCACGTGCTGATGGCAGCGATCCTTGCGCCCTACGCCGGGCCTGACGGCGGGCACGGCAATGTCTCCATCGACGGCGCCGACATGGTGCTGTCGGGCAGCGCGGTCACCAATCTCGCTCTGGTGCTGCACGAATTCGCCACCAATGCCGGGAAATACGGCGCGCTCTCCGCTGCCGAAGGATGCGTTCACATCCGCTGCGCGATCGAAAACGGCAAGCTGAACATCGTGTGGAAGGAGACCGGCGGCCCCGTCATCGCCGCGCCGCCGGCGCGCCGCGGCTTCGGCAGCAGTTTCACCGAACGCACGGTCCGCGGCCAGTTCGGCGGTGAATTGGCTCAGGACTGGGAAGCCGACGGCGTGAAAATCCGGCTTAGCATCCCTACGGACCGGCTGAGCCAGTCGGCCTGATCGTTCCCGCTGCCGGTGCGTTGCAAGGTGCCGGCTTGTGCCGATCCGCCCGGTGCACTCTCCTGGCTCGCGATGCTTTCCTCGCGCGGCATGCGCATGGCGGGCCCCTGGGTTCCCGAATGGACCGGCAGGCGCAGCGACAGGCGCCATCTGTCGTCGCTGGTTTTCTCGAGGCGGTATTCGCCCTTCAGCTGCTCGGCCAGCGCCGCGAATATCCGCTCCGGCGGCGGCCGCCCCGTGTGCAGCGATTGCGTGCTGAAGACTGCGTCCTCCACCCACAGGAAAAGGTGATCCGGCCCGTCGCTTCCGAAATAGAGGGCGACATTGCGCGGGGCACCATCTTTTTGCGGCGCGAACAGTTCGAAGGTGAGCGCCTCAACCGCGAAGAACGCCACCGGCGTCGCCATGTCCGGCGGCAGCAGCCAATCCTCCGAACTGACGATCAGCCGGTATTGCAGATTGCTTTCGACGGCGACGGCGCGCATTTGCTCGGCCAGCTCCAGGAACAGCCTGCGCATGTCCACCACGGGCGTCGTGTCGCGCATGTCCATCAGGCGCTGGATCAGCGTCAACGCTCCGACCCGCGCCAGGATCTGCGAGAATGCCCTCTTGCCCTCGCGGTCGGCCACGTTCTGCGAATAGAGGCTGATGAGGCTGGAGACGATCTGCAGGTTGTTCTTGATGCGGTGATGGATCTCGCGCGCCATGGCCGACTTCTGCTGAAGCGCGGAGTTGAGCACCCGGTCGCGGTCGCGAATGGATTGCGCCATGCTCTTCATCTCTTCGCCGAGCAGCTTGAATTCATCCGGCGCCTCCTCGAGCTCGGTGAGTTCCAGCGCGAAATGGTTCTGCGCGTAGGCGGCGGAGACGCGCTTCAGATAGGTCGTCCAGCGGATCACGAAACGCTCTGTCCCCAGCCACATGGCGATGGAAGCCAGAATGACCATCAGGATCGGCAACAGGACGTTGCCGAGCAGATAAGCCTGCGTCACCCCATAGGCGATCGGTTCGGTGAGCGCGAACGCGATGGACTTTCCGGAGTTGGCGATATGCGCTGCCGTCCAGCGCCAGCGCTTGCCGCTGGCGTCGTGAAACGTCCTCTGCGCGCTGTCGCCCCTGCGCGCAGCAACCGCTTTGGCCATCCCTTCCGGCACGGGCCGGTTGGCAGCGATGACGTTGCCCTTGTCGTCGATGATGAGCATGAGCGCGAAAGGCGGCAGGCGCCCATAGGGACTTGTCTGCGCCACCCAGCGCATATCCAACGCGTCGATCAGCGCGCCGGCGAACGACCCATTCTTGTCGTGCAGCGGCAGGATGACGGGCAGGACGTTCCTGTTGGCCGCCTGGCTCATGAGTTGGGGCGACACATAGGGCTGGGTGCGGACCTTCACCGCGCTCCACCATGACAGCCGAGAAAAGTCGGCGATATCTGCCTTGCCGGTGGAAGAGCACACCGTTCTTCCCTGCGCGTCGACCATGCTGACATTGACCGCGGATAAGCGGCCCATGGAAGCGAGCTTCAGGGCGCGCGCGCAAGCCTGCGGAGAAGTGCGCACTTCCGGCTGCTCGGCCATCTGGCTGAGGAAACGTTCGGTGCTGGAGAAGATGTTCTGTTCGTTGCGCGTGGCGTAGTTCGCGGTTTCGCGCAGGATGCTGTCGGTGGCGGTCTCGCGCGCCTGCACATGCAGGACGCCCTGCACGATGCTCGCGATCGCAAGCGGCGCCAACGCAAGCGCGACGACGAGCATCAACAACGGACGAAGCGACTTGATCTTCAACACCTGCCAGCGCCCCTCGCCGTCTGGCAGCAGACTATATTAGCCGGCTGATTTTTCCGTGATTGAACGACCGAACTTGAAGAATGCATCGGTGGGATCTTCCGGATGTTCCGACCGGCTCGGCAAAAGTCCGTCCTTGCCCTCGACAAGGTTTTCGAGGCGCTTGCGCGCGCGCGAGACACGGCTCTTGATGGTGCCGACCGCGCAGCCGCAGATGGCTGCCGCCTCGTCATAGCTGAACTCGCCCGCCGTCAGGATCAGAGCTTCCTTCTGCTCGAACGGAAGCTGGTTGAAGGCCCGCATCAAATCCGAGAGATCGAGCGAAGCATGCTGCTCCGGCTCCATGCTTTCCGAATGCATGGACTCGGCCTGGGCATAGTTGGCCACAGTCTTGGCACGGCGATGGTTGGAATAGAATTCGTTGCGCAGGATCACGAACAGCCAGGCCTTGAGGTTCGTGCCCGGGCGGAATTTGTCCCGCGCCTGAAGAGCTTTGGCGAGCGTCTCCTGCGCCAGGTCGTCGGCAAGATCGCGCTTGCCGCAAAGCGATCTTGCGAAGGCTCTGAGCACCGGCACCATTTCAACCAAACCCTCGCGGAACGTGCGTTCCTCTTCGCGGGTCATCGGGCGAGGCGCTTCGTGCGTCTCATGGGCTTGCAGCGGCCGGTTCATGCGTCCGCATCCTTCTTGCCGTCGATTTTCTGCAGGATGGCCATGAACTCGTCTGGCACGGGTTCGGAGGCGACGGAATCGAAGAACCGGCGAAGGCCTTGCGTGATGGCCTTCTGCTGGGCCCTGTGAGTCTGCGGCTTGGAGACCCGGCGTGTCGCCGTGTCCGGGCGATTGGCCGGGTCGGCAGACAGCGTAGCCTGTCCCATCATCCCGCTCTCGCGCATTTTATCGGCCATGTCCAACTCCAGAACGGAAAGCTAATCGAAAACAACGGGATAGGGCCTTCATCCAAACGTTGCCCGCATCCTCCACTCGACAATAACCCAATGCCCAGAAATTTGTTCCATTGATGGAACTTTGTTTTTGTCTGCTGCGTTAAGGGCCATATCGACATGCTTCTCAAGGAAGGGCCGCGACTATGAGCATGACCGCCACCCTCGGACCCCATCTGCCTTACCTCCGCCGGTATGCCCGGGCGTTGACCGGCTCTCAAACCAGCGGCGACGCCTATGTGCGCGCCTCGCTGGAAGCATTGCTGGAAGGCAACGCAGAACTGGCGAAGGATGTTCCGCCCCGTATAGCGCTCTACCGGCTCTTCCATGTCCTGTGGTCCAGCGTCGGGAAATACGAACCGTCACAGCCGCCGCGGCCCGGCGTCGAGGGCCGGCTTCAGGCGCTCCTGCCCACCAATCGCGAGGCGTTGCTGCTGACCGCGGTGGAAGGCTTCACCGTGCCGGAAGTCGCCAGGATCCTGGGCTGGAGCGAAAGCGACGTCGAGCAGGCGATCGCCGCGGCGCTCAAATCCATCGACCGTGATCTGGAATCGCGCGTCCTCATCATCGAGGACGAGACGATCATCGCGCTCGACATCGAAAATCTCGTCAGCGAGATGGGCCACAAGGTCACCGGCATCGCCACCACGCGCGACGACGCCATCCGCATGGCCAAGGAACAGAAGCCGGACATCATCCTCACCGATATCCAGCTCGCCGACGGCAGCTCAGGCATCGATGCTGCGGTTGCGATCCTGAAGGACTTCGATATCCCGGTGATCTTCATCACCGCTTATCCGGAGCGCCTGCTGACGGGCGAGCGGCCGGAGCCCACCTATCTCATCACCAAGCCGTTCAGCCGCGATACGGTGCGGGCGACTCTGGGCCAGGCGCTGTTCTTCCATCGCTCGATGGCGCCGGCGTAGGATTACGCGAATCCACAAGAAGGGCGGCGGGCGACCCGCCGCCTTTTTTGTTTCGCGGTTTCAAATTTGTCATTTCCAATTCGTCACTGGCGCGAGCTTGCGCGCAGATGCACCTTGAGCTCGCGGCGTTGGAGCGCGCGGCGAAGTCCCGATGCGTTTTTATTTGATATCCGAAGGCGTGATTGCGATCGTCGCGGCCATCGCGTCCTACCTGTGGGGCTATCTCGACGGCCGCGCGGAGCTTCGCGCCTCGCTGTGCAGCGCGCTGAAGGAAATGCGCGAAGCCGAATAGTCAGCGCCGGCGCGCGGGGGCTCCCTGCTCGGTGGCCAGCAGCATCGCGAATGGCCGCATCGACGGCACATGCATCGCAATCGTGTGCAACAGGATCAGCCCCGGCACGGCGGTGATCGCCGCATAGGCGCCCCACATCCACACCAGCATCGCCACGATCAGGAAGATCGCCACCGGGCTCACCACGATCCGCCGCGACAGAAGCCAGGGCGTCACCAGGTAGGCCTCCACGGTGTCGATCGACAGCAGCAGCAGCGCCGGCAGGATCATCTGCACGATGGTGTGCCCGGCGATGAGGCCGTAGATCCCGGCGGAGATGATGATCGTCGTCGGCCCGATGATGGGCACGAAATTCAGAAGGCCGTAGGCGACGCCCCACAACAGGCCGTGCGGAATATGCGCCACCTGGAAGGCGATGGCCGTCACCACCGTGAGGCCGACATTGATCATCGCAAGCGTGAAAAGATAGCCGGAAACGCGCGAACGCACGTCCCGGCAGATCCGCGCCATGCGCAGCCTGTGGGAGGCGCGCCGCGGCAAGAGGATGAGCTGGTTGGTGTAGTAGCGCCGCGTCGACAGCAGGAAGATCGTGAGTACTGTCACATAGACGATCTTGGCGAGAATGCCCGGCGCGGTGGTGGCGAGCGCGTAGAGCACGCCATTGTCGTTGGTCTCCACCGGAACGACCTTCGGCGCATTGGCCGCGTTCTGGCCGCCACGCGCGATCTGGCGCGACGCGCTTTCCACCGCCGCCAGCTGCTTGCGGATGGGCTGCAGCTTGATCTCGACCGAGCGCATGATAACCGGGCCGCGCTTGATGACGTCGGCGACGGACGGCGCGAATTTCAGGCCCATGAACACCAGCACCGAGACTGTGGCGAGCACGATCACGAGCGCCGCAATGCCCGCGGGGACCCGCAGCCGCTCGAGCGCGGCGCTCATCGGCGCCAGCACCAGCGCCAGCACGACGGCGACTGCCGTGGGAGCGAGGATGTCGCTCGCGGCAACGCCGATGGTCAGGCATGCCACCACCGTCAGGATGACGAGGCAGACCCGCATGACGCGCAGGTCGCGCTGCATGGAGAACGGACCGCCGACCTGCTCCAGCACCGAGGTCATGGCCGCGAGTTTCTCAATCCCGTTCAAGGTCGTGCCTGATGCCGCCGCGGATGCGGGATGGATGCGGATGTATGATTTTGGGAAAAAGCGAGAGGACACCCGATGCGGGGTGTCGAAGGGGCTGGGGCGTACCGGATCGGACGTCCTCTCGCCTTAACAATGCGCGACCCCAATTCTGGTTCCTGAACATTTTCTAAACCGGCGGCCGGCCCCGAACCGCGCTCGAAATCCCGCTAACGATCAGCAGAATCACGAAAACGACCAGCAGAACCTTGGCGATGGTGGCGGCGAGTCCGGCCAGCCCGAAGAAGCCCAGATAGGCCGCGAGCAGAGCCAGCAGAAAAAAGATGAGCGCCCAACCGAGCATGACGTGTCACTCCGGATTCATCGGAGGAACAATCTGCGGAACGGCGTAAAAGTTCCCGTGCGGCGGGGGAATCAGTCGCGGCGGCGCTTCTTGCGGAGGAAGGCTTCCGCGAGGCCCAGCGCGCCGGCGCCCAGGATCGCCGCGAGCGGGCTGGTGCCGGAGGACAGGAGCGACATAAAGACCGACTCGCGCGGACGGCGCAGCGCGAAAACCAGAAGCGCAATCACCGGCACCGCAAGGAAGATCAGCGCCGTGATGGCGGCCGCGCCCGCGGGTCCCATCATGGTGGCGAGCGCATCGTCGATCGCGAATGCAGCAGCGACCACGCCCACAAAAATGAGCGACGACAGAAACAGTAAGGCGATGATCGCCGCCCCGGCCTTCGCGATCATGATGCCCTAACGCCTCAGAAGAATGGCGCCGAGAAGCGCGCCGACGCCCATCGCGACCGCGATGGCGAAGAGCGGTTGCTCGCGAACGGTTTCACGAAGCTGTTCGGCATTGTCGTTCGTCCAGTCTTCCACTTGCGTGGTGATCTGTTCAGCCATGTCCTCGGTGTTGCGCAGCATCTCATTGAGGCGCGCGGTGGCGGCGTCGCCGACGCCGCCCGCAAGACCCTTCATGTCGGCTTGCAGCGCTTCGAGATCCCCGCGCAATGCGTCGAGGCGGTCTTCGAGTGAGGCAGGTTTCGTGCGGCGCGCGGGCATGGCGCATTCCTTCGGATTTTGGGCTTTCCACAAGGCATAATGCCCGATGGAACCGAGCGTTGCATAGGGGAGAGCCGGTTAAGAAACAACCAGCACGATAGCCCCCTTCCAGCTTTTGAGGGTGCAGGCCACCGTCTGCCCAAGGAATAGATGGTCTCCCACGCGGCGGTTGGCGCCGATGACGATGAGATCGGCGCCGACTTTCTCAGCCTCCTCGAGGATCGCCTCGTCCGGCGACACATCGGTGTGGATGGCGGTCTGGATACGGTCATGGCCATAGCGCCGAGCGAGCTTCATGGCGTCGTCCAGAACCGCTTTCTGATTCCGCTTCTGACCGGTCTGGCTTGCGCGGCCGCGCCGGCCGGCGCCGTTGCCGGCCGCGCGCTCGCCCACATGCAGAGCGGTGATGGTGCTGTCTTTCGGCGGCGACAGGGCGAAGGCGATCTCCGCGCCGTTGCGCGAAGCCTCCGTGCCGTTAACCGGCACCAGGATGTTGAGCCCCTTGCTTTCGAGAATGTCCTCGTCTTCGGCGATGACGAGCGCGAGCGAGCCTTCGAAATCCTTCACCGCCTTGTCGACCACCACCGTGAAGCCGCCGTCCTTCTCGCGCATGTGATCGAGACCGAGGAAAAGGATGTCGTAGCCCTTCTCGCCTTCCTCCTTCACCGCCTGGTCCGGCTTGGTTTCCACGCGCGCGGACACTTCCACTTTCTCCGGCTTTTCTTCTTTCTGATTTTCCTTCGCGGCGCGATGACCTTCCTTCGCGCCTTCGGTGGCGACCTCCTTCAGCGGCGCCTCGATTTTCTTTTCCTCGTCCTTGTTCCTGGGTTTGCGCTTTTCGAGCTGCACCACCGTCACCGGCATGCCGCGCTGGCCGGCGATAAATCCGGCGAATTTGCTGGCGAGCTTTCCGCTGGCGCTTTCGTCCGCCGTCACCAGAAGCCGTTCGAACTGGCTGACGAACCCCCGCGCGTCCAGATCCTCCTTTTCCAGCCGCTCCTTCTCGTCCTTGCGCATCGGAAGACGGCGCAGGCCCCAGCGCAGCATCGGCGGCATCGCCATGGTGGTTATCACGGCCATGGTGACGATCATGGTGTAGAGATTCTGCGTGAGCGCGCCCATGGTGAGGCCGATGGAAGCGACGATCACCTCCGTCGAGCCGCGCGCATTCATGCCGCAGCCCAGCGCAGTGGACTCGGCGACGGTGAGGCCGCTCGCCATGCCGCCGCCGAAAGCACCGGCGAATTTTCCGATGCTGGCGATGGCGACGAGGCCCACCGTCAGAAGAGCGAGCCTGGGGTCCTTCAGGATCGTGACATCGGCGGAAAGCCCCGAAATGCCGAAGAAGATCGGCATCATGAATGCGGTGATGAAGCCGCGAAGCTGGTCCTCGATGTGTTGCGAGAGAATGGGCGACTCGCCCACCAGCACGCCCGCCACGAACGCGCCGAGCACCGTGTTCACGCCGATTCCCTGGGTGATGAGCGCCATCAGCAGCATCACGATGAGGATGGCGGTGACCACCGCATATTCGCTGACGAAAGTATCGTTCACCCAGCGGATGAGCCAGAACACCAGTCTTCGTCCGATGGTGTAACTGAGCACAAGAAAGAGCGCGGTGCCGATCACCGTTTTGGCGAGGGAGCCGAGCGCGGCGCCGCCGGCGCCGGCGATGCCGAGCGTGATGGCGATGATCACCCATCCCGTGGTGTCTTCCATGATGGCGGAGGCGACGATGATCTGGCCGAGATTGCGGCGCATGAAGTTCATCTCGCGCACCACCATCGCCACGATCTTGATGGAGGATATGGAAAGGGCGGTGCCGATGAAGAGCGCGGCGACGAGCTTGCTGCCCTGCGTGGGCAGAATGGACTGCGGCAGGAAATAGGCCGCCGCAAAGCCCAGCGCGAAGGGCACCGCCACGCCCGCGGCGGTGACGAGAACCGCCGGCGTTCCCACTTTGCGCACCAGCTTCAGATCCGTCTCCATGCCGGTGAGCAACAGGAGCATCAGCACTCCCATATCGGAGATGCCCTTGACGAGATTCTTGATCTTGGGATCGCTGGGGAAGATCAGATCGTGCGCGTGCGGCCAGAGCCATCCGAACAGCGACGGGCCGAGGATGAGCCCCGCCAGCAGATTGCCGATCACAGCCGGCTGACCCCAACGCTGCATCCATTCGCCGATGCCGCGGCCCACGAACAGGAGCAGCACCACCTGGGCGACGAGGATCACCTCATCGGTGCCGCCAAGGCCGTTGCCGGCGTCGCTGCCGCCGCCGGCCTTCTTCTGCGCCGCCGCGAGCGCCGCGGTCGCGAGCAGGCACAGCCCTGCACCCAGTGCAAGGGGTATGACGTTTGTCTTGCGCACGATGACCCGAGGAATGACGACTTGTGAGAGAACGCGCGCTGGTTCCCGCGAGTTCCATTCCCTAAGGTGCGCCACCGGAAAGAGGAGGATGGCATGAAGCTTGTGACGTTCAGCGTGAACGCGGGCGCGGACGAACTCGGCGTGATCGACGGCGAGCGCGTCATTTCCCTCACCCGCGCCGCGCCCATGCTGCCGGCCACGATGACGGGCCTGATCGCGAAGTGGGACATGCTGGAACGCGACGTGCGCCAGATCGCGCGCGAGGCGATGCATACCCATGAGATGAAAGCAGTGCGGCTGCGCCCGCCCGTGCCCCGTCCCGGCAAGATCATGGCCATCGGCCTCAACTATGCCGATCATGTGAAGGAAACGGGCCGTGAAATGCCCAAGGAGCAGGTCTGGTTTTGCAAGCAGCAGACCGCGGTGAACGGCCCGTTCGATCCGATCCAGATTCCGAAAGTCTCCACCATGGTCGATTGGGAAGCGGAGATGGTCGTCGTCATCGGCAAGGGCGGACGCCACATCCCGCGCGAGACGGCGCGCACACATGTTTTCGGCTACGCCTGCGGCAACGATGTGAGCGTGCGAGACTGGCAGAACCGCACGCCGCAATGGATCATCGGCAAGGGCTTCGACACGCATGCACCCTTCGGTCCCTGGATCACCACCGCCGACGAAGTGGGCGATCCGCACACGCTCGACATCAAGTGCATCGTCAATGGCGAGACGCGGCAGAACTCAAATACCTGCAACCTGGTGTTCAAGGTCGAGGACCAGCTCGCGCTGCTCTCGCAGGCGATGACGCTGGAGCCCGGCGATCTCATCTTCACCGGCACGCCGGGCGGCGTGGGCATGGCGATGTCGCCGCAGGTTTTTCTCAAGCCCGGCGATGCCGTGCGCGTGGAGATCGCCAGGCTTGGCGCGATCGAGGCGCGTTGCGAGGCGGAGAACGCCTAATGCCGCGTGGCCGGGCCGCCCTTTCCGGGATGCGGCTTCCTCGCCTTTCCGCCCGATGAGCCCGGTTCGCGCGCATCCGGCAATCCGCCGTAGAGACCATCGCGGTTGCGGTCGAAATCGGCGTCGGTGGATTTCACCCTGGCGTTGCCGTAGGGCGCGGTGTCGTTGAGATCGTTGGAGTCTTTTTCGTCGCGCGCCAGTTCCCGGTCGATGGTTTCGCGCGAGCCTTCGGCGGGATCCTGCGCCCGCTTATCTTTTCTCATGGTCATGGGCCGTCTCCTTCCGGAGTCTAACCTCCGCCCGCCCCCGCCTGTTACATTCCAACTGCAACGCCGCGGTGAACCCGAAGCAAATCAGAGGGTTGGTCGTGAAAAATTTTCCTGCGTTCAGATTAATTGCTTGCCGCGCCGGTGAAGGGCGCGCCCGCATATGCGACCGATGACAGGCTAAACCGCAAATTGAATTCCGAAAAAAAACGGCGCGCGAAGCATGTCCGCGCGCCGTTGCCGTTTTCGGGAAAATCAATGCCCCTTCAGCACCGCCGTCGCCTTGCCGAGCTGCGCACTGTAGGCATTGAGCGCGTCCGCCGTCGCACCGATGTAGTGCGTGGCATCGGAGAAACGCTCGTCCTCGATGGCTTCGCGGATTCCCGGCAGGGTCTTCGCGCCATAGCCGGTGAAGCGGCCCGGCGCGTAGATCAGGTTCTTGTACCAGCCGCGTCCGCCCGGAAGACCCACATTGTCCGGCGTCAGCGTCTGATCGAGCGGCTGGATCGCCGCCCACAACGCCTTGCGCTGATCCGCCGTGAGTTTCGACGCATTCGCGGTGAACGCATCGTCATATGACTTGGCGGCCTGCTGAAGCGTCTTTACCGCATTGTCCATCGGCGTGAAGTTGAGCTTGGGCACGGGCTTCAGCGCGGTGGGGATGCCATTGGTCTGCGTCGGATCCTCGGTCACCTTGAAGACATGATCGGCCAGCATCTTGTTCTGGATGGACGCTGCTTCGCGGCGCGTGTCCGCGAGCTTTTTCACCTGGCCCAGATACTGCGCGACGGTGTCGGCGAAATCACCCGCCTGCACCACCGGCAATTCCGTATCCGCCAGACGCAGCACCATGCGGCCGACGGTTTTGGCCAGCATTGCGTCATAGACGAAGCCCGGATCCTCGAAGCGGCTGTGATGCTCATAGGTATCGTAGCGGGAGTGATAGACGCCGCCCGAGCCCTGATCCTCGCCTCCGAAGCCGACGTCAAGCGTGGGAAGGCCGAGATGTTCGAGATAGGCCGAATAATCCGAGCCCGAACCCAGCGCGTCGAGCTCGAAATCCTTCGACGGATCGGCGGCGATCTTGGCTTCCGCCTTGGTCTCTTCGCGCGCCTGCGGGCTCATCGCGCGCACGCGCACGCCGGCACGGCGCCGCGCGCCGATGGACACATGCGTCTCCGGATCCATCACCTCATCCGCCACGCCGTTCACGAAGTGCTCCAGATCGTGGCTTCCGCCGACGCCCAGATACCCGCGCGAATTGTTGTCGGAGTTGATGTAGACGATCGCCTTCTGCCGCAGCTCCGCGGCATGGGTTTCCGCCCATTCCGTCGAGCCCAAAAGACCGGGTTCCTCGCCGTCCCAACTCGCATAGACGATGGTGCGCTTGGGCTTCCATCCGGCCTTCGCGAGTTCGCCCATCGCCTGCGCTTCGTTGAGCAGCGCGGACTGGCCGGACAAGGGATCGCTCGCGCCGAACACCCAGCCGTCGCGATGATTGCCGCGGACGACCCATTGATCGGGATATTCGCTGCCCTTCATCACAGCGATCACGTCATAGAGCGTCTTCAGGCTCCAGTCGGATTTCACCGCGAGATGTAGCTCGGCCGAGCTCGGTCCCACGCGATAGGTGATCGGCAGAGCGCCGCGCCAGTTCTCCGGCGCAACGCGCCCCGTCATCGTGGCGAGGAGAACCTGCGCGTCGCCATAAGAGATCGGCAGCGCCGGAATCTTCAGGATGGTCTTGGCTTCGGCGCGCGTGAGGCGCTTGGCATCGGCGGTGGCGCCGACGCCGGGCGTCAGGGGATCGCCGGGATAAAGTGTCATGTCCTGCACCGAACCGCGCTGAATGCCGTGCGGCGGCCGCGCCGGGCCTTTGGGATACACGGACTCCACCGCGTAACCGTCATCGGCGGGATCGGAATAGATGATGCACCCCACCGCGCCATGCTGTTGGGCGAGCAGCGGCTTCAGGCCGCGCCAGCCCGCGCCATACCGCGCGACGACGATCTTGCCCTTCACGCTGATACCCATGCGTTCGAGCTGCTTGTAGTCGTCCTGCATGCCGTAATTGACGTAGACCATCGGCGCCTTCACGTCGCCGTCGCCCTGATAGGCGAGATAGGCGGGAAGCGCGTACTCCTTCGCGCGCGCGCTGGTGTCGCCGGGGATCGGCGGCTCCTGCAGCGTCGCCTTGAACGGTTTGGGCCCGAGAAGCTCGACCGTCTCGCTGACCGGAGTCGGATAGAGAACCTGGAAGGTCTCGATATGCGCGTCCCAACCGAAGGATTTGAACTGCGCGAGCTCCCATTCCGCGTTCTGCTTGTCATGCGGCGAGCCGACCTGATTGGGCTCCGCGGCCATCAGCTTGATCCAGCCGCCGATCTCATTGGGCTGGATCTTGGAATCGAAGCTCTTCTCGAGCGCGGCCTGATCGGCGGGCGGCGGCATGTCGGCGGCAACGGCAGTCAGGGCCAGCGCGCAAACGCAACAGGCCGTCAAGCTAACGATGCGAATCATGAAAGGAATTCCCCCAGGGCTAGGAACGCGCTCCGTGGAGGATCGTATCGGCCGGAGGCGGCGAGTACACCCCAAAAATCAGCGCATCGCGCATTGCTGCAATGCGCTCGCTGTGGAGGCCGGCGATGGAAGCAGACTTCAGGCGGCGGTGCGAATCTGTCCCGCAAGTGCGAGCGCCGCAGTCCTGTCGTCCAGCAGGGCCGTGGCGAACTGCTCCTCGCGGGCGATGGCGTCGGTGAGATCGGTTGTGCGCACAGACCCGTTGGTCAGCGGCAATCCGCGCAGATCCGCCTTGTCGAACCGCGCATGCGACAATCGCGCACCGCGGAACGAGGCTCCGCGCAGGTCCGCGCCGGAGAAATCCGCATCCCTGAGATCGGCGCCGTCGAAGCGGGCGCCCTGGAGCTGGCAGCCCGAGAAATTGAGCGCGATCGAGATGGTGTTGCGCGCCGACAATCCGGTGAGGGGGCGGCCCACGACCAGCTTCTGCAAGAGGCGGATATCCTCGCCGTCGAACACGCAATGACTGCCCTGCGTGCCGCCGCTCACGATCCATTGCTGGTGGCTGTCCAGCTTGTCGCGCATCTTGTCGAAGCGGGCGATGGTTTCCGGCGACTGATCGGTGATGCAGGTCCTGAGCTGCTCGTCGGGGATGGAGAGATCCTTCAGGTTCACGCCCGCCAGGACCGCGCCATCGAACGAGGCGTTGCTCAGCCGGGCGCCCTTGAAATTGGCGCCGGAGAGATTGGCGCCGGCGAAGTTCGCTCCGTCCAGCTTGGCGTTGCCGAAAGAGACCTTCTTGAGAGAGCAGTTGGAGAAGTCGACCCCCTGCGGCCCCTTGGCGCCGCGATCCATGATCGAAACGCCGTTGGGCGACACGAACATCATCATCGCCGCGCGCAAATCCGCGTTGTCCATCTTGGCACCGGACAAATTGGCGCCCTTCAGCGACGCGCCGCGCAGATCGGCAAACTGCAGATTGGTATTGCGCAGATCGGCGCGCTGAAGATCGGTACAGTAGAAGCTCACGCGCTGCAGGTTGGATTCGAGAAGAGAAGCATCGACCAGCGAGGCGCCGGCGAAGTCGGCTTCGCTGAGATTGCGCTTGGCCAGATTGAGCCCGGCGAGATCGGCCATACCGAGTTGCGCGCGCTTGCCGCCGCGCATCGCCGCGAAACGCTCGTGCGCCTCCAGAGCCTTGTCCAGCTCCTGCTGCGTGCGCACGACGCGCTTCTCTTCGTACAGGTTTTTCATCGCCCCTCCGGCCTCCAGACCGCAGGTCCGCTCCGATTTGTACGCTAGCGTCCAAACGCGAATTATTCGTTTAAGCCCAACTGATTGCGGCTTGACAATTGGTCCCGCAATTCCGCGAAAGTGGATGCGCCGGACCTGCGGAATAGTTCAAAATAAAATTCAAATTTTCAGCGAAGTGACGAGATGGCGGGCGAACTCGGACAAAGTGTCGTCCCTGGCGCCCATTACCACGATGCGATCGCCGGCCTGCGCCAGCGCGAGGAGCTTTTCGCCGCATCGCGCGCGATCCGGAAATGCAAAAGCCTTGCGGCCCGCAGCCTTCACGCCCTCGACGATCGCGCCGCTGGAGATGCTGCGATCGGTGGTGCCGCCGAAATAGACCGGCTCGGGCATGATAAGCACGTCTTCGGGCGCGAGGTTCTCGGCAAAGCAACCGATGAACTCGTTCTTCATCATGCGCAGGGGGCCGAAGCCGTGCGGCTGGAACATCACGAGCAACCTGCCGGGGAAATGGTGCAAGGTTGCCAGCGTGGCGGCGATCTTGTCCGGGTTGTGCGCGAAATCGTCGATCACCGTCACGCCGCCCGCCGTTCCCGCGATTTCGAGGCGGCGGCGGATGCCCGTGAAGCCGGAGAGCGCCGCAATGGCATCGGGCAACGCGACGCCTGCCACGCCGGCCGCCGCCAGCGCCGCCAGCGCGTTCGCGATGTTGTGCCGGCCGGGCAGTCGCAGATCGGCGCGCACAACCGCTCCGCGACTGTGCAGATCGAAGGCGATGCCATCCGGCTTGGGCACGATATTCGCGGCGAACAGATCAGCGGCGCCGTTCGAAAGGCTGTAGGTGATGACGCTGTCTTTGTTCAGGCGCGCTGCCAGCGCAGCCGTCTCGTCATTGTCGAGATTGAGCACGGCGACTTTGGCCCTGGCCGTGAAATCTGCGAAGAGGTTGCGCAACTCGTCCATGGATTTGTGGTCGAGCGAGATGTTGTTCACCACCGCGATATCCGGCGTGTAGCGCGCGATCGAGCCGTCGCTTTCGTCGACTTCGCTGACGAACACCCCGCTCTTTCCCACCAGCGCGCTGGCGAAGGGAATATCGGCCGAGACGAAGTTCTTCATCACCGCGCCGTTCATCACGGTGGGATCGCGGCCAAGCGCATGGAGGATCCAGCCGATCATGCCGGTCGTGGTGGACTTGCCGCTGGTGCCGGCGACGCCGATGCGCTGCTGCGATGCGTTGAAGATGTCGGCGAGCAGCGCCGCGCGGACCAGAAGCTCCGCGCCCACCGCGCGGGCCTTCACCACGTCCGGCACCGTGTCTTCGACAGCGGCCGACGTGACAACGATGGCGCGCGGATCGGAAATGCCCGAACCGTCCTGCGGGAAGAGCGCAACGCCTTGCGATTCGAGGAACGCGAATTTCTCCGGCGTGCGGCCCTGATCCCGCGCGCGGTCGGAGCCCGAGACGCGGGCACCCCTGCCCCGCAGGATCAGCGCCAGCGGCAGCATCCCGCTGCCGCCGATGCCGCTGAAGAAATAAGGTCTGTCGAGGTTCATTGCCGGAAGCTATAAGCGGGCGGGGCGGCGGCAAGCAATGGCAGGCGCGATGCAGGGACGCAGATTCCGGATCGGTGTGATGGCGCCGGCCTCTCGCCTGGACCCGGTGATACCCGACCGGATCGTCGCGGTTGCGGCAAAGCTGTTCGGCGCCGAAGCGCCCGAGATCGTCTTTCACCCGCAATGCTTCCTGTCATGGGGACATTTCGCGGGCGAGGATGAGGCCCGCGCGCAGGCCTTTCTGGACATCGCCAATGACGAGACGTTCGATGCCCTTTGGTTCGCGCGCGGCGGTTACGGATCGAACCGGATCGCGATGGATGTGCTGCCGGCGCTCAAGCCCGCGGCTCGCAACAAGACCTTTCTCGGGTACAGCGACACGGGCTTTCTGCTCGCAGGCCTTTACAAGGCGGGGTTCGCGCATGTCGCGCACGGACCGGTGGTCGCCGACATCATGCGCGCTGGCGATCACGGAATGAATGGCGGCGAGGAAGCCGTCGTCCGCGCGCTTCGCTATTTGTTTGCACGCGATGCCGCGACGCTCGAGCCGAGCGTTTCGCCAACACTGCCGTCCGCAGCATTCAATTTGAGCATCCTCAGCAGCATTGTCGGGACCGGTCTTCTGCCGGATCTCGCCGGACATGTTTTGATGCTCGAAGAGACGTCCGAGCATCTCTACGAGATCGACCGGATGATGTTTCACATCACCGCGAGCCCGCTCCTGCGGGGACTGGCGGGCATCCGGCTGGGCCGGTGCAGCGCCATTCCGGAGAACGATCCGCCCTTCGGCCAGAGCGAGGAAGAGATCGCCCGGCACTGGTGTTCGAAGTCCGGCATCCCCTATCTTGGGCGGGCGGACATCGGTCACGATATTGCGAACAAGGTCGTGCCGTTCGGCCGGCTCAAGCCGGTGTGACCGGCAGCACTTCTTCGGCTTCGCGCGCCGATCTAGAAGAGAAAGTCGCAGAGAGTATGGCGTTGGACGGGGCGGCAATGGAAACGGTTCTGATTGCGTTGCTGGTATTCCAGATCAAGCATTTCCTTTGCGATTTCGTCCTGCAGACCTCCAACCAGATCCGCAACAAGGGCGTCTATCTGCATTCCGGCGGCTTGACGCATGCGGGGTTGCACATCCTGGGTTCCATTCCGGCCCTGCTCGTGCTGACGCGCGTGCCCTGGCTTATTGCGGCGTGCCTGCTGGGGGAATTCCTCATCCACTATCATACGGACTGGACCAAGGCGCGCGTCGATCAGCGGCTGCGCCTGAACGATACCAGCACGCTCTACTGGACGATCTTCGGATCCGATCAGCTCGCGCACCAGCTGACCTATCTCGGCATGGTCTGGGCGGTTCTGCGCCTGGGCTAGGCTTCGGCCTTGTGCGATGTCAGGCGCGAGAAGAAAGCGCGCATGCGGGTGAGTATGTCGCGTTCCACCGCCCGTTCATCCACGCGCCGGTTGGCGAGCGCATCGATCTCGAGCTGGCGCTGCGCGAGAACCCGGCTGAACCGTTCGAACAGCTCGGGGTTCTTCTTGAGCATGTCGTCGATCGTGTCGCGGGTGATCTCGAGCGCCCTCAGTCGCGTCAGTGCCGTCACCGTGGCGCTGCGCGGCGCGCCGGTCATAAGCGACATCTCGCCCACGACATCACCCGCCGCGCTGACGGCAACTTCCTGCTGTTCGCCGGCGGGTGTGTTGATGGCGATGCTGATGGCGCCTTCGAGCACGATGAACATGGATATCGCCGCATCGCCCTGGCGCATGAGGACGCCGCCCCTCTGCAGCTCCACGGGGCGGCAATGGGCGCCAAGCGCCTGACGCTCCTCTGCGCTCAGGGCGTTCCGGAACAGGCTGGTGTTGGTAAGTGCTTCCTGGATCTCGCGCGGCTCGAGAAGATCGCGAATATCGGGCGCCGGCGTCATCTCGATCTGCGTGACCGGGCTTGGCAACTCGTTCTGCAGGGCCACGTCCTGCAGCGCCCGCAACATCAGCGATTTGGCACGCGCCGGCGCGGACTGGTTCGGGAAGAACCAGAAACGGACTTCGTAGATCAGGGCATCCGAGGTGATGCTGGTGACGACGACTTCGGGATCCGGCGTCCGCGAAAGTCCCGGCTGACGGACCACCTTGTAGGCTTCACCCAGCAGCATATCGATCACCCGATCCGACGGCAGGCGCGCATCGAACGGGATTTCCACGGCAAGGCGCTTGGCGCCGATGGGATGACTGTGGTTGACGACCACATTGGCCGTGAACAGGTGGTTGGGGACGCTGGCGCGGGTGCCATCCTCCAGCGTCACATAGGTCGAATGCCAGCTCGAACCGCTGATGCAGCCGTAGACCGGATCCTTGAGCTGGTCGGATGACACCGTGATCCAGTCGCCGATGGAGTACGAGCCCTCCATGTTGATCGCGATGCCCGAGACGATGTCCTGGATGTCGGGCTGGAGCGCCACGCCGATGCCCGCCGCGATCGCGATGCTGCCTGCCGCGATTCCGGCGAGCGTGATGCCCTCCTGCCACCACAACGCGACGGTGATTCCGATCGCGACGACGCAGACGGTGATGATGTCCTGGATGAGCTTGGGCGTTTCGCGGTTGCGCCGTTGCTTGAGATGACCTTCCCAGTAATAGCGGCGGACGAGGCGATCGACGACGAAGGCGAATGAAATGATGAGTGCTGTGGTCAACAGCCGTTCGACATGGGCCTCGTTGCCCGGCGCATAGTCATGAATCAGCGAACCGCCGAACAAGCGCACGATGAGAAGGAAGATGGCGATGAAGAACGCCCAGATCATCACTTCTCCGTCATCTTGATTTCGACCCCTTGATGGCCCTGCTCAAGCCGCGCGGCATGCCACCTTATACAGGAATCCGCGGGCGCTTCAGCAGCCAGGGCGGCGAACAGCGCTTTGGCTTCCGGCTCATGGGCGGCAGCCTTGGCGAAAGCGGCGCGATAGCGCGCGTTGAGTCCCGCGGCGGGACTGCCCGGATGCAGCGGCTCCCAGACCATGGTCGGCCGCGTTTTGCCCTTCAGGACAACGGAGGCGATCTCGCGGAATGCGATATCCTTGCAAAGCTCCATCGTTTCGCCCGCCACGCAGATATGCGTGCCGAATTGTTTGTTGAGACCCTCGAGCCGCGAGGCGGCATTCACCGCATCGCCCTGTGCGGTGTAGCTCAGCCGTGTCTTGGAGCCGAAGTTTCCGACTGCCGCGGGGCCGGTGAGCACGCCAATGCGCGTGATGCCGAAATCGAGGCCTTTGGCCTTCTGCTTGCGGCGGAATTCGTCTGAGAAATTGTCCATGTCGAGAGCGCATTTCACGGCGCGCTCGGCGTGGTCCGGCAAGTCGTAGACCGGCACATTGAAGATGGCGAACACCGCATCGCCGATGAACTTGTCCACCATGCCGTCATGGCGCTGCACCACCTGGGTCATGCCTTCGAGATATTCGTTGACCAGGTCGGCGAGTTCGCGGGAGTCCATATTCTCCGAAAATGTCGTGAAGTCGGCGATATCGGTGAAGAGGTAGGTCATCACCCGGCGCTCGGCTTCCAGGGACGCGCGCTCGGGATGGGCGACAAGAAAATCGACCACGCGCGGCGAGAGGTAACGCGAGAACATGCCCTGGATCTCGAACCGCTGGCGGCGCGCCTGCAGCCCGGTGATGGAATCCATGACGATGAAGCTCAGGATCATCGCCAGCGACGGCGACAGAAGCCCCAACACCAGATCCGCATAGTAGTAGATGTAAAGGCCCGCGATGCAGTAGAGCACAATGGTGCCGAGCACCAACACGACGCGCGGCGCGAGGTGGAAGTTCAACACGCCCAGCAACGCGCCCAGCGCCGCGAGCACCAGCGCGATCGGCAGATTGATCCTCCAGCCAGCGAAAGGCGAAACCGCGCCGTCGAGAAGCGTGGACACGCCATAAGCATGGGCCATGACGCCGGGCATCACGCCGTCGGGCGACATGGTGGCCAGTGGGGTCCTGTGGCGATCGACAAGACTGAGATCGGAGCCCACCAGAATGATGCGGCCGCCGAACTGCGCGGGACCGACCAGCTTGAAGATCGCCGGCGCGTAGCCGTTCACCACCTTCGCTCCGGTCTCGAAATAATCGTATCGCTGCCCCTTCGGCGGCTTGCGCCAGATAATCGTCTGGGTCTTATCCGCGGTCTTCACGCCATAGTGCTGCGCCAGCGCGCGCTCGAAGCTGAGATAGAAATGGCCGTCCTTCATGCGGATGCCGGGATGGATCGTCCGCACCACGCCATAGGAGTCCTTCGGGAGATCGGGCGTGGCCCGGTCTTTTTCCGGCACGAACGACCGCAGATAGGCAAGCTGCTTCGGCGTGACGTTCTCCGCTTCCTCGGTGTAGGCGATCACGAGCGGCGTCTTGATGGTTCGGATCGCATGCTCGAGAGCCGCATCTTTTGCAGGCTCCGTCGGCTGATCGAACAGGATATCCACGCCGATGACCCTGGGATGGGATTCGTCGAGCCGGGTCAGCAGCTCGGCCAGCATGCCGCGATCGATCGGCGAGCGATAGGGAAACTGGTGAAGCGTCGCCTCGTCTATCGAGACGATGCGCACGCGGTCGTCGCTCGGCTGCTCGTGCGCGGCGAACGGAAACTCCCAGTCCTTTATGAAATTGTCGATGTTGGTGAGGATGACGACGTGATCGACCGCCGCAACGGAAATCGCCGCCGAAGCGACGGCCACGGCGAACAACAGGGCGACGGTGCTGAAGTGGCGGCCGCGGATCAGGCTCCGCGCGTAACTAACCGCCTTGCCGACATTCATTTCGACGCGCGCAACAAGGCTTCCGCTTGCGGTGTGCAACCCTTCTGCAACATCCACGCGGCGCGCATTTGATCATTCGTCAGCACCGAAGGAACCGTGCTGACGGAGATCGCCGACTCGCTGCCGTTCACGGCGATGAAATAGCTGGCGCCGCCATGCACGCCCATGTCGGCCTTGATCGGAAGTTCGGTCTGGCCGCTCGGCCATTTGGCCTCGGCCTTCCAGCTCCGGTCCGCCGGCGTGATGACGACATCGGCGGCGCCGTCGGCGGTGGGGCGCCACAGGACGGGCGCGGCGCCTTCCTGCAGGCATTCGGCGCCGGGATGCACGGCGTCGAGAAGCCACGGCGCGGGAAGGTTGACCTTGCCGGTGGCGCGCGTGGTTCCGATTTCGCCGAGCCGGCCGTTGTTGTTGGACGCCAGCGCGCCGAAGGCGGCCGCGAGTTGCACGCCCTGGGCGGCGACGGGTGCTTTTTCGAAAGGACCGTCGAGCTTGATCGTCTGTCCGCCGTCGGAGATCAGCGTCAGGTGCTGCCCCTGCTTGAGGATCAGAGGCTTGGTGGGATCGACGATGGTCCCGACCTTGAGGTTTACGCCCCGCGCCTCGACGACGACGTATTGCGCTGCCTGCGCGGCCCCGGCCATCGCCGCCAGAACAGTCGCCAGCATGATCACGCGCATTCTCATGGGTGCCCCGCATTGGTCAGTTGGGCGCTGCGTTCGATGCCGCCGGACAGCGCCTGTCCGTCACCGATCACGGTGAAGGCGGCCCAGTTGAAGGGATGGGCCGTCGCCGCCTGCGATATCAGCGAAAGCTGCGACTGGCGCAAGGCTTCCGCGATTCCGCGCACGCGGTTCTCGCGGCTGAACACGCCCGTCATCAGCGTCGCCGTCGCGGCCGACGGCACTTCCCAGTGGCTGGCCAGAACCGCGCGCGCGCCGGCGGCGAAGAAGGCATCGGAAAGGCCTTCCAGCGCGCCGCCGCCCAAGCCATCGGGTGCGGCAGCCGTGTTGCATGCGGAAAGCACGACAAGATCGGCATCCAGCCGCAGATTGGCGATCTCGCTCGCCGTCAGCATGCCGTCGGACGCCGTGGTAGTCGCCTGCGCGGGAGGCGACAGCGCGAGCGCCGGTTCGCTTTCACAATGCATCTGCCCCGGAAGAATACCGTGGGTGGCGAAATAGACGACATCGTACTGGTTCAGAGGCTGCGCGCGCAGATTGGCTTCGGTAGCCTGCGCACCGAGCAGCATGGTGGCGTTCGCGCCGCCCAGACGCGCGCCCACGGTCTGCACTTCATTCGCCGTTCCGGGCAGCGGCGGCAGGGCCCGCAGCAGATCGCCCGATACCGGGCCGGCCTGGCGGCATCCGCTCGAAAGATCGGCCAGAGCCTTCGCGCCGGCGGCGCCCGAGGCGCCCTGGAAGGTCGGCGCACCCAGACCGAGGAACGGACGCGGCGCCGGCGCATGATGCGCGGCTTCCTCTCGCAACGAGAGAAATGCGCGCGGCGATGGCGTCACCGTCATCGCGAAGCGTTTCACCAGCCAGGCGGCTTGCGCGTAATTGTGAGTGTCTCCGGGGTCCTGGCTCACCAGAAGCGAGAGCGGGAAGCTCGCCAGCGGACCGCCCGGCACGACGACAAGATGATCGATGCCCGCGAGCTTCGGCTCGATGGGCGCGAAAAGAGACTGATAAAGCGCGTAGGAATTCTTCAGGCTGAACTCCGGCACGCGCCCCAATGCCGGAACGAAGGCGCTGCGCAGATCGGTGACATCGGCGGTGAGCGCATCGCGGCCGATGGCGAGCGGCACGGACGAGAACCCGTCATGGCGCACGACGAGCGCATAGCTGCTGTTCTCGCCGATGACGAAGAACACCATCGCAGATCCCGGCTCCAGCGCAGCCTGCACGGCGCTCAGATCGGAGGGGCCGGGCTGCGCGAGATTTGCGTAGGCCGGGAAGCTCGTATGGACTTTCGTGGCGAGTTCATCGGCGGTGGCCGAGGCGAGGCGTACTTTGGCCGACAGCGATTCTTCCAGCGTCGCGTCCCGCTCGTCGTTGGGACGCGCCATCTCCGCGGCGAGGTCGACCTGCGCACGGTCGCGCTCGCTCGTCGCGCGCTGCATCTGGGCAATGAGATCGGACAGCGCCTCGTTGCCGGCGGCCTCGCGGGCGGCGACGCGCGCGATGGTCTGGTCGGCAACGCCGGTGCTGGCGAACTGGCTGATGCGGAAGATGTCCGCATCGCGCGCGGACGGCGCAGGCTGATTTGCATCTCCCGTGGCCGCGGTCACGTATTGGACGACATCGTCGGGATAGATCTGGCGGCGGGTGACGGGATCTTTGGCCGCGATCGCGAAAGCGAGCTTGTAGGCGTCGAGCGCGGGGCCGTAGAGCTGCTGGCGGGTATAGAACTCGGCGAGGCGCAGATCGGAAAGCGCGGTCGGCGCGGTGTCGCCGAAGATCTTCGCATCGAGATCGCGCGCGTCGCGCAGATCGTGCTCCGCCGTGACGACGCGGCCCTGCCGCTCGTTGATCTCGCCCATCAGCGCAACCGTGTCGGAGCGCCACCAAAGCGGAAGCCCTGCTTCTTCGCTGACGATCCAGAGCGATTCCTCCGCCGCCGCGCGCGCGCTGGCGATATCGCCCAGCCGCAGCGCCATCTCGGCCTGGATGCGCAGATCATGCGCAAGCTCGCCCTGGCTGACCGAAGAAGACGGACCGCCGGATGGATCGGTCGCGGCGTTTGCCTTCGTAGCCGCAGCGATTTCCAGTCGGCGCGCGGCGGTGGCCTGCCGCGCGAAATCCAGCGCGTCGGCGTAGCGGCGCTGGTTTGCGGCGTCGAGCGCGGAATAGGAGTCGAAGCGGGCGCGCAAGCCGTTGTCCGACGAGGCTTCGATGATGGGTCCGGCGCGGTGGAAAAGCGCGGCAGCTTCCGTGAAGCGGCCCTGGTTGCTCACCTGGAGCGCCAGTTCGGTCAACGTTTCGCCGACGATCACGGAGTTGGGTCCGAACAGGCGTTGCTCGACGGCGAGCGCCTCGCGATAGCCCGCTTCCGCGGCGGCATAGTTGTCGGAAGCACCCGCGAGGCGGGCCGATTCGATGCTCTGCTTGTAGCTGGAATAATCCGCTCCCGAAGCGCGGACGATGCCGTCCGGCAACTTCGCCTGCAGGGCATGGGAAACGGCAGCGCTATCCGAAGCCGGAATGGCGGCGCGGCTTTGCGCGGCGATGGCGCCTTCCAACGCGGGAAGCGACGAGGGAATGCCCTCGGCGCGATAGAAACTGGAACCGGCGTCCATGCCCAGCAGGACGCGGGGCCAGCCATTGCTTCGCATCGTGCATACGCGCAGCAGAAGATGACCGAACCATTGACCGTCGTCGCATTTGGCTTCGGTGCCCGCCATGGCAAGCATTTGTTCGAGCGCGGCGCGGCGGCCGGCGGCGTCCGCAGGAACGCCCTGCCCCAGGGCGAAAACGGAGAGCTGGCCCACCGCGTTCGATGTGCCCCCGCAGGTGATCGACGCCGGCTGCCCCACGACGGCGGTGCCGGACACCTGGCAGGTTTCGCCCACCAGGTTCTTTCCGACATCTGCGGCATGGGCGCCCGATGCCGCCGCCAGACCGAGAGCCGCGACTGCGAAGAGGATGGGAGCTTTTTTTACCACCGCCAAAGGGCCTCGTTACCCCAGCTAGAGTAATCCTCGTCCGCCGGCGGCACGCCGTGCGGGCCGTTGGCCGTGAAGGACACGAACTGCTTCAGGACACCCGGGATGATCGTCTGACTCGTGACGTAGATTGTCTTTCCGTTGTCGAGCGATTGTCCGACCGACTTCGAGACGCCGTCGGACGCTTCGGTGCCTTCGGAGTTCGACGAATCCGCGAGCTGTTCGAGCGGCGATGGTCCTTGCGTCGACGAGTTGGAGCCAAACTGCGAACCGGCCGTGACGATGGGCGTCACGTTCACGGTCGTAATGCTGAACGTGTTGGTCGGGTTGACGTTGTTTTGCGTTATCGACGCAACGGTTCCGATGGTGCCCGGATCGTTGATGCCGTTCGACGGCGTCGTGCCGGTGGCGGTTCCGAAGCCGGTGACGTTGCCAAGATCGGCGGACGCGCCAGGCGCCTTGCCGTCGATCGTCACGAGGTTGGTTCCCGCGCCGAGCGTGACAGTGCCGCTGACATTGCCGGTGCCGGTCTTCGATGCGTCGCCGTTGCCCAGCTGAGCGTAACCATTGGGACCGGTGTTGCTGCCGGTGAGGGTGAGGTCGTCCACGAGCACATCGCCGCTGACCGTGAACGTGACCTTCGCGCCCGACGCCGGCATGTTTTCGCCCTGACCGCCATTGCCGATCTGCGCGTAGGAGTTGGCGCCCGATCCGGCGGTGAGTGTGACCGGATCGCCGGGGCCAGCCGGGTTCGACACGGCGACCGTTATGTCGCCCGTGATGGCACCGCTGGAGCCATTCGCAACCTGGTAGTTCAGGAAGTCGCCGCCATTGCCGATCTGCGCATA
>JBQCFD010000008.1:0-7218 GCA_051959625.1 Rhizomicrobium sp. | reverse complement strand
GTGTGGCAGACGAAGCCGGCGCCCATCGCGCCGTAGTACATTTCAAGGTGATGCTGCGTGTTCCAGGCAAGCGTGGCGACGCGGTCGCCCGTGCGCAGTCCCAGCGATATCAGCGCGCCCGACAACCGGTTGCTGCGCGCGCGCAAGGCGGCATAACCGATGCGCCCAGCTCCTCCCGTTACGATCTCGCGGTCTCCCCACCACTTGGCAGCGTGATCAAGAAATTTGTCTACCGTGAGAGCGTAAGATTGCATGAGCCTGTGAGTGAACGTGAAAAAGAAAGTTCGGCCGCCGGAAGTGGGTCCCGGCGGCCGACAGGGAGCCCAAGTCAGAACAGTTTGCTAACGCGTATTCCATATTGCCGCGGCGTGCCGGCATAGAGACCGCCGGAGTTGTTCGACGCGACGTACTGCTTGTTGGTGATGTTGTCGCCATAGAGCGTCACGAGCCAGCCATTGGTCTGGTATTCGAGCTGCGCGCCAAGCAGATCGCGCAGGCCCAGGCGATCGCCGAGCGCTGAGTTGTCGAATATCGACGCCCATTGCGAGGAGACGTGCGCATAGTTGACGCGCGGCGTGAGCGTATCGCCATCGCCGAGCTGGAACTCATACTGGGCGCTCAAATTGTAGGTAACGCTCGGCGCATAGGTGATCGGGTTGCCCTTGACGTTGACGCAGAAGGGATCCGTGCCGCCGGTCGCCGGGTTGCAGGTACCGCTGGCAAGCAGGTTGTATCGCGGATCCACCGCCCAGAAGTTCGGCAAAGAGCTCTTCAGCAAGCCAAGGCTCGCCGTGAAGGAGAATTGGCCGAACGAGGCCTGTGCTTCGCCTTCAACACCGTAGATCTTCGTCGTCTTGGGAAGATTGATTTCGTATGTGTTCAGCGGAATGGCCGGATCGGACAAGGTGATCTGGAACTGATTGTAGTCCGTGTAGAAGCCGTTCACCTGCGTGCGCAGGTGTCCGTCGAACCACGACGACCGCTTCCAGCCCAGCTCATAGTCGGTATCCGTCACCTTGCCGAACGGCGCGGGGCCGCCTGCTGCGGAACTGACGGTATTCAGGCCGCCGCCGGTGTAGCCGGTCGCCACGAAGGCATAGAGGAAATCGCCCTCGTTGACGGCCCAGTCGATCGCCGCCTTGTAGGTGAGGTCGGACGATTTCTGGGTTTCGACGTCCCGGATCGTCGAAGGCGTGAGGGTGGTGACGCCGAAGCCGTTGCCGTAGTTCCAGAGATCCACGTTGTTATGCGAGCGGGTCTCGGTCCAGCGGCCGCCAAGCGACACGGAAACACCGTCGCCGAGCTTTGCTTCGATCTGGCCGAACGCGGCGACGTCCTGGTTGGTCGTTTTTCCCTGAATCGTCCATGACGTATATTGATAGAAGTTGCCGGCGTTGGGCGTCGGCCCGCCGGGGAAACGCGGCCCGACTGCGATCCAGAACTGATAGGGCTTGTTCCAGTCGTAGTCGTTTTCCTGTCCGTAGAGGCCAACCACCCACGTAATCGGCTGGTTGTCCGGCGACACCAGGTTCAGTTCTTCCGAATAGATGGTCTCACCCACCGAATCGTAGAACGTCCAGTTGTTCGTGGTGCCGAAATAGGGGAAGACGGACGGATTTCCATAATCCGTCAGGTCGAGATCGGTTCCCCAGGTCCCGTTGCCGCGATTGTAGTCGGAGATCGACTGCAGCTTGATGCCGCTCGGGAACACGTAATCCATCTTGAGGATCGCCCGCTGCTCCCGGTCGACGCGCTTCTCCGGCGCATTGGCCGTGACATGGGAAAGGTTCTTGTCGTGATACGGATTGAGAAAGCCAAATGGCTGCACGGGCGCGCCAACCGGCAGGAGTTGTGAAAAGGGAACCGCCGGGGCCGCACCGAAATCCTGATAGAGGATGTCGTACTTCAGCGATGCCGTGAAATTGGCGGTCGGCTGCCACAGAACGCTCAGGCGTCCGGCTTCCTCGCGAAGATTGCCCGGATTGTAACCCGGCTTGCAGCCCGCATATTTGAAATTCGGGCAATTGTCCGCCGGATCGCGATCGATGATCTTGTAGAACGTGTCCCGCCGCTCGCCGAATCCCGAAACGCGGATCGCCAGCGTATCCGTGAGCGGAATGTTGACCGCACCCTGCAGCTGCTCGTCGTTGTAGTTGCCGTATTGGCCCTGGACGTAGCCGTGATAGCCGCCCCCGATCTCAGGATCGTTGGTGTTCACGAACACCGCGCCGCCCGTCGCATTTTGGCCCACGAAGGTGCCCTGCGGACCGCGATAAACTTCGACGCTCTTGATGTCGTAGAACGGTTCGGCCGTCACATAGCCTGGAAAGGTCGAGGCGCCGTCGCGGTAGGTGACCACGCCCACCGGTGTCTGCGTGTTGTGCTCGCCCTTGCCGATACCGCGGATGTCGAAATCGATACCCTGCCCCAGATCGTTGACCGTCAGGTTCGGCGCGATGAACTGCAGGTCGTTGACGCTGACCACGTCGCGATTTTGCAGATCCGCGGAACTCAAGACGCTGGCCGTGATGGGCGTCGTCATCAGGTTCTCGGAGCGGCGTTCCGCCGTCACCACAACCTCTTCGATGCCCTTGTTTGAAGCCGATGAACCCGAATTCGTGGACGCCGTCTGCGCGTGTGCCGCCCCGCAACACGCAAGCACCATAATGGACGCCGACAGGCTAAGCCTGAGCCTCATGTATTCCTCCCCTTTCGCCCGCAGGCGCAACGCGCTCTCACGGCACGTGACGGGACGCTGGCAGGATTTCCGGCCACCGTCAACATTCATTCACATGTGGATGAATATCTTTGGCCGGACTGGTACTTTCACGTCACGGTCAGGGCCGGCGGCGCGCAGCCCCGCTCCCCACGGAACGGCAGCCGATAGCGCCCGCGGCAGACGTAGCTGCCAAAACAGCGTTAAGCGCTCAGACTTCCAGCCGATCGCCGGGACGCGCCACCAGTGCGTACAGCGCCGGCATCAAATAAACGCTGATGACGAGGCGCGTCAGCAGCCCGGCCACGATGACGAGCGCAAAGGGCTTCTGCGTATCGGTGCCGACCCCCGTCGCCATCGCTGCGGGTAGCAGACCGAGCGCCGCCACCAGCGCGGTCATCATGATGGGCCGCAGCTTCACCAGCGCTCCTTCGCGGACGGCATTGGCTGTCGGCATGCCGCCCCGCCTCAGCTCGTTGACATAAGATATGTATACGACCGCCGTGAGCACGGAGACGCCGAACAGCGCAAGGAATCCAACCCCCGAGGATACGGAGAACGGCGTTCCGGTGAGCCACAGCGCCGCGAATCCGCCGACCGGGGCCGACAGCAGCACGCCGGCCACGGTGATGAAGGGGAACTTGAAATTGCTGTAGAGCGCGAACAGCAGCAGAAAGATCAGGAACAGCGTGAGCGGCAGGATGATCGCGAGCTGGTGGCTCGAAGCCGTGTATTCCTTGTATTCGCCGCCCCAATCCAGCCGGTAGCCCTGGGGTAGAGACACCTTCTGCTTCACCTGGGCGATGGCGTCGCTCACTGCATTGGCGAGATCGCGGCCCTCAACGGAGAACTGCACGCCGATATAGCGCGAATTGTTCTCGCGGTAGATGAACGAGGCGCCGTTCGTCACATGGATTCGCGCCAGTTCCTTCAGCGGAATCTGCTGGCCGGCGGGCGTCTGCACCGGGATGTTGCCGATCTCCTCGGCGTCGTCGCGATACTGCTTCTGCAACCGCACGACCAGATCGAACTCCTTTTCGCCCTGCACCACTTCGGTCGCCGTATCGCCGCCCACTGCCGCCTCGATCAAGCTGTTCACATCGGCAACGTTGAGCCCGTAGCGCGCGATCTTCGCGCGATCGATATCGATCGAAAGGCTGGGCTGGCCCAGTTCCTTCACAAGCGTCACATCGGTAATTCCGCGCACGTTCTCCAGCGTGCGTTTTATCGTCTTGGCCTTCTGCTGGAGAATGTTGAGATTGGAGCCGTATATCTTGACGGCGAGCGCGCTCTTCAGCCCCGTCTCGGCCTCATCGACGGCGTCTTCCGCCGGCTGAGTGTCATTGAAGATGATGCCCGGAAATTGCTCCAGCTTTTTGTCGATGGCCGCGATCAGTTCCGGCTTGGTGCTGTATCGGCCTGTCCATTGCGAATAGGGCTTCAGGCCGACATAGAATTCCACATTGAAGAAACCGGTCGAATCCGTGCCGTCATCGGGCCGGCCCAGCTCGGAGGTGACGGTCGTCACTTCGGGGAAGGAGCGGAGGATGTTGCGCACCTTCGGCGCGATCTTCGCCGCCTCGTCGAAGGATATCGTATAGGGCATCGTCGCGCGCACCCACAGCGCGCCCTCGTCCATGTGCGGCATGAACTCGGCGCCGATGAAAGGCACCAGCAGCAGCGACACCCCGAGGAGCACCGCCGAGGCGATCGTCACGCGCCAGGGATGTTCGAGACTGTAGTCCAGCCCCTTGGTGTAGTAGTCCCGGATGGCTTCGAACGCCCTGTTGCGGCGCTCCTTCACGCCGTTGCGCATGAACCAAGCGCAAAGCACGGGCATCAGCGTGAGCGTGATGATGAGCGACCCGACAAGCGCGTAGACCATCGTGTCCGCCATCGGCCTGAACAGCGTTCCCGAAGGTCCGGAGAGGACATAGATCGGCAGGAAGCTCACCACGATCACGGCGACCGCATAGAACAGCGGGCGATCCACTTCCGCCGCCGCTTCCTTGATCACCTCCGTCACGTTGAACGGCGAACTCCCGCGCAAGGCGATCTGGCGGAAAATGTTTTCCACCATGAACACCGCGCCGTCGACCAGTATCCCGAAATCCACCGCGCCGATTGACAGAAGATTGGCGGAGGCGTTTTGCAGATCCAGGCAGATGAACGCAAACAGCAGCGCCAGCGGAATAGTGAGAGCGACGATGAGGCCGGCGCGGAAATCGTAGAGGAAGAAGATGAGAACGATCACCACAAGCAGCATGCCGCGCAGGAGATTGTCCTCCACCACCTTCGTGGTCAGCGCGATGAGATCGCTGCGGTCGTAGAATGGAACGACTTTCACGTCCTTGGGCAGTATGCGGGTGTTGAGCTCCCTGGTCTTCGCCTCAACGCGCTTGAGCACGTCCTGGGTCTTCTCGCCGGTGCGCATGAGGATGACGCCTTCCACGGCGTCGTCCTGCTTCTCGTAACCGAATTCGCCCAGGCGCGGCGCAATGCCGATGACCACCTTGCCGACGTCCTTCACCAAAACCGGCGTTCCGTTGTTTACCGCCAGAACGACGTTTCCGATGTCTTCCGTGGAGGTGAGGCGGCCCTGCCCGCGCACGTAGAAGAACTGCCCGCCCTGCGAATAGAAGCCGCCGCCGGCGTTGGCGTTGTTCGCCGCCAGCGCCGCCTCCACCTGCGCGACCGATAGGCCCACACCCGCGATCTTCGCGGGATCGAGCTGCACCTGATATTGCATCGATCCGCCGCCGAAGCCGGAATCGTCGGCCACGCCCGGGACGGAGCGGTATTGCGGCTCGACGGTCCAGTCCTCGAATGTCTTGAGCTCCATCGGCGAGCGATCGGAGCTTTGGAGCACATAGCGGTAGATCAGCCCCGATGGCGAGGACAATGGCGAGACCGATGGCGCCACGCCATCGGGCAACTCCAGTCCCGGCAGCCGATTGAAGACTTCCTGGCGCGCAAAATAATTGTCGGTACCGTCCTCGAACGTCAGTGTGACATCGGACAGGCCATAGAGCGAGATGGAGCGCACGGTAATGAGCTTGGGAATTCCGTTCATTCCGAGCTCGACCGGCACGGTGATCAACCGCTCCACTTCTTCGGCGGCATGGCCGGGCCATTGCGTGATGATTTCCACCATCGGCGGCGACAGATCGGGATAGGCATCCACCGGCAGACGGTTAAGAGAGCGCACGCCGGCGATGACGAAAATGACCGTCAGGAACGCCACGATCAGCCGCTGGCGCAGCGATGTGGCCACGATGTTGTTCATGATGGAAGCCGCGCGCGGCGCCGGCTCCGAAGGGGGCAGATGCTCGCTCATTGGTCCTGCATGAATTGAACGAAGATCGCTCCGTCGACCACGATCCGGTCGCCCGCGCGGAGACCCGCCGGGATTTCGTAATAGTCGCCGACACGGCCGCCCAGCGTCACATGACGGCGCGCGAAGCTTCCATCGCGCTGCCGCACATAGACGAAGGGCAGATTCTCGTCGTCGCGCAGGATCGCGGAGACCGGCGCGAGAATGCCGGTGCTTTCGTCGCGCGACTGGATGCGGACATGCACATACATCTGTTTCTTGAGCGGCTCGCCCGAATTGTCGACCACCACCCGCGCCACCACCGAGCGCGTGTTGGGGTCGACTTCCGCGGACACGTTCTCCACCCGCCCGGCGACACCCGGGCCACCTGACCCTGTCGTCACCTGCGCGGTATCGCCCACATGCACTGAGCCGATGTCGGAATCGAAGATCTGCGCCATCACCCATACGCGCGAAAGATTGGCGATGGTGAAGCAAGCGGTGCTGCCCGCCTGCAGCAGCTGGCCGGGTGTGATCAGCCGCTCCACCACCGTGCCGGCCATTGGCGCGCGGATCTCGCCGGAAATGTGCGCGATCGCGCGGCCCCGTTTTATCTGCGCGATGGTATCCGGATCGATGTTCAACGAGACAAGCGTCTGCAGCGCCGCGTAGCGGTCCGATTCCGCGCTGACGGCGTCGCTCTCCGCCTGGTCGGCTTCCTTCTGGGCCACGCCTTTGTGCGCTAGCAGGTCCTTGTCCATGTCGGCGAGACGCCGCGCGGCGGTCGCCGTTACCACTGCCTTGCGATAGGCGGCCACGGCGGCGGCATAATCCGGCGAATCCACCGTGGCCAGCAACTGCCCTTTCTTCACGTGGTCGCCCGGCTGCACGAGAAGGCGCGACACCGGACCCGACATCGGCGCCAGAACGCTGGTGGCCTGATCGTTGTCGAAATCCACCACGCCATCGACGTCGAGCGTCTTGTGAAAGCGCGACGTCGCCACGGTGTAGATGTGGATGTGCTTCAGTTGCGCGTCGGACAGCGTGACGTTGCTTGGCGTCTGCGACGGCTTTCCGGAATGGTCCGGCGAGCACGCGGCTGCGAGTATCACGGCTGCTGCGCAGAACAGCGCCGGCAGGACGCGCATTGGCGATGAAAGACGTTCAGTTGTCATGATCGTTCCTGGCG
>JBQCFD010000007.1:0-6251 GCA_051959625.1 Rhizomicrobium sp. | reverse complement strand
TCGGCGTAGACCTCGTGAAAATCCTGCTCGCGCGCCTTTGCCGGCCGCTTCACGGGCGGTTGCTGAGGCGTCGAAATGAATCGTAACATTCGTTCTGCCAATACTCGCTCCAGCGCAATGAGATTGCTCTGTACGGTAGTTTCCTGCAGATATCGAGCCGGAAATGCCAATAATGACAGTATTGCTGTCTCAATTAGTCTGCGCCAATTGGCGCAGTTCTGGATATCTGCCCCGCGCGGGACAGAATTATGTCAGCAAACCTGTCTAATAATCTCGTCATGCCGCCTTTTGCCGGCCCGTGCTAGGCAGGCGGCTGTTCGAGCGATTCTTGCGATTCCGGAGCGGGCATGGGCGATTTCTTGAATGCGATCTGGCTGGGCATAGTCGAGGGGCTGACGGAATTCCTGCCGGTATCGTCGACCGCGCATCTTCTGGTGAGCGAGCACTTCCTCGGCCTGAACAAGGACCAGTGGGAGGCCTTCACCGTCGTCATCCAGTTCGGCGCGGTGCTGTCGGTGGTCGCAGTTTACTGGCGCAAGATCTGGGACGTGCTGACCGGCATGTTCACCGATCCCAAGGCGCGGCATTTCGCGTTGGCGGTCATCGTGGCGTTCCTGCCGTCGGCGGTGCTGGGCGTCGCCCTTATCAAGATCATCAACGGCTTCCTGCTCGATCCGGCGCGCGCGTTGCCGGTGATCGCCACGACGTGGATCATCGGCGGCTTCATCATCCTGATCTTCGAGCGCATCGCGCCGAAGCCGCGCTATACCGATCCCGACACGCTGCCGTTGTGGAAGGCGTTTCAGATCGGATTGTGCCAGTGCGTTTCGCTGATCCCCGGCGTGTCGCGCTCCGGTGCCACGATCCTGGGCGGAGAATTGCTCGGCGTCGAGCGCGCAGCCGCGGCGCATTTCACCTTCTATCTCGCGGTGCCCACGATGCTGGGTGCATCGGTGTTCGAGCTTTACAAGCATCACGAAGGCCTCACCTCCGGGCGCATGGAGGTGATCGGCATCGGCTTCGTGGTGTCGTTCATCGTCGCCTATGTCGTCGTGAAGACGTTCATCGGCTTCGTCAGCCGCTATGGCCTGAAGCCGTTCGGCTGGTATCGCGTGGCGGCGGGACTGGCGCTGATCGCGCTGATGCTTACGGGTTACCGGTGACGCGCTCGCGCACGGCCTCGTCATACTGGCCCTTGGGGCGGAAGCGCCACAGATAAGCAGGCAGAACCGCTTCCAGGGTATCCGGCTCGATGCCCAGATCTTTGAACGTCAGCGCGCCCGGCGAGACCACATTGTCGGTCTTCAGGAACCTGACCTGGTCGGGCGTCAGCAGCTTTCCCGGCAGGAACTGCAGGAACAGCGCCTTGATCGAGGCGAGGAAGAACGGCACCGGGACGAGCGGCCGCGAACGCCCGGTCTCCCGCAGGACGAGTTCGAGGATTTCCTTGAAGCTGTAAACGCGCGGACCTCCGAGCTCGTAAGTCTTGCCGTGCGTCGACGGATCCTGCACGCATTTCAGGATCGCCTCCGCCACATCGCCCACGAAGACCGGCTGGAATTTCGTGTGCCCGCCGCCGATGAGCGGCAGAACCGGCAGGAAGCGCGCGAGATTCGCGAATTTGTTGAAGAAGTCGTCGTCCGGCCCCGCCACGAGCGAGGAGCGCAGGATGGTGGCGTCCGCGAACTCTTCGCGGATCACGCGCTCGCCTTCGGCCTTGGTGCTGGCATAGGCGGACTCCGAATTCGGATCGACGCCCAGCGTGGAGATGTGCACCAGCGTCCTGGCGCCGCCGGCCTTGGCGGCCATCGCGATATGGCCCGCCGCGGTCACATGCACGTCTTCGTAGGACTGGCCGCCCGCCGGGTAGAGAATGCCGACGAGATTCACGACGGCGTCTGCGCCTTCCACTGCGCGCGCAACGGCGTCCTGATCGAGCACGTTGCACTTCAGCAACTGGATCTGCCCGACGGAGCCCATCGGCGGCAGATATTGCGCGATGTTGGGATAGCGCACCGCCACGCGCACGCGATAACCGGCCCGCGCCAGCTCGCGCACCGCGTTGCGGCCCAGAAAGCCCGACCCACCGAACACCGTGACAAGAGACGCCATGGCAACCTGACCTGAATGTGAAAAACCGAAGCGGTTTTAGCGGAAGCCGCCCGCAAAGCAAAAGCCTATGCTGTCGCGGTATTTCGCGAAGGAATCGCAGATGAAACTCCTGTGGACCGGATTGGCTGCAGCGCTTCTTTTGGCATCGGCGGGCGATGCCCTGGCGGGCTCGATCCCGCCCGATGCCCGCAAGACCATCGACGCGGAGAATGCAAAGTGGGTGCCGGCGCTGGAGGCGGGCAATGTGAGGCGCGCCTGCAGCGGCTTCGCGGGCGACGCCGTCATCGTTTCGGCCGACGGCAAATCGAGCAGCCTCGATGCCTATGAAGCGGCGCTGCAGAAGCGATTCGATGCCGGTCTGAAGATCACCGGCGGCCAGGTGATCAGCGAGGGCGCCGAGCTGGTGAACGGCCAGATCGTGGAGTGGGGCAGCAGCATCCTCACCGCGAAAGACAAGACCCAGCCGGAGCACAAGGGCGGCGGCTACTATCTGACGGTGTGGACGAAGTAAAAGGACGGCGCGTGGCAGATCACTCGCAACATCTCCCTCGGCGCGCCGCAGCGCTGAGCACAATCAGTCCTGAACGTATTTCCGTTCGCCTGTCGCCGGGTCGATCCAGACGGTGACGAGCTTGCCGGTGGCATCGTCGATGAAGCGTTCGCTCGTGCGCTGCCAGTTTCCGGCGGGCGCCCCGGTTTCGAGCGCCTTGTAGCGCACGCGCTCGAACACCGTGCCCGCCACGATCACCGCGCCCCAGAACAACAGCACAAAGGCGGGCGCCAGATGCATGACCGCCAGCGCCAGCAATCCGCACGCCAGCGCCGCGAGGCCGATCGCGATGGTGAGGCTATGCACGGGTCTCGTCCGCGCTTGTCGGCGCAACGCGCACCGCGGTACCATAGGCCACGATCTCGCTCATCGTCTGCCCGATCTCCGCGAAATCGAAGCGCATCATCACGATGGCGTTGGCGCCCATCAGCGTGGCGTTGGCGACGAGCCGGTCCACCGCGTGGCGGCGCGCTTCTTCCAGAAGCTGCGTGTATTCGTGGATCTCGCCGCCCACGATGGAGCGCAGCCCCGCCATGATGTTTCCGCCCAGCCCGCGCGAACGCACGACGACGCCGAAGCATTGCCCCAGGGTTTCGACCGTCTTGTAACCGGCGATGTTTTCGGTGGTCACGACCAGCATTGCGCCTCCTGCCAAACGGCGAATCGATATGTGATAAGAGGTAATCCAGCGCGCGCGGGAAACAAGGCACCGGACAGACATGGCCAGCTTCGTCGACGATACCATTGTGACCATGGGTGACGGCCGGTTGACCGCAACACTCTCGCGCGACTGGGATATCTGGGGCCCGAACGGCGGCTACATCGCCTCCATCGCCTTGCGCGCGGTGGGCAAGGTCGCACCGCCGGACCACAAGCCGGCGACGTTCTCCTGCCAGTATCTCGCGGCCGGGCAGTTCGACTCGGTGGACATCGCCGTCGAGCCGGTGCGCCAGGGCCGCAACGCATGGTGCCTGAACGCGGTGCTGACGCAGAACGGCAAGCGCGTGCTGCAGGCGCAGGTGTGGACCACGAACAAAACGGACGGCCCGCAGAAGCTCGATCGCCGGATGCCCGATGTGCCGAAGCCTTCGGCGCTCAAGACATGGGCCGAACTCTATCCGGAAGAACCGCCGCATCCCTTCTGGGCGCATTTCGATTCCAAGCCGGCGATAAACATTTACCGCGACGGCTATGACGAGCGCGGCTCGGTGGTGGAGAACTGGTACCGTTTCCGCGATTTTCCGTACACGGACGATGCCTGGCTCGACAACGCGCGCTCCTTGCTGCTGATCGACACGATCCAGTGGCCAAGCTGGCATCGCGGCCTGAAGGAGAAGCCGAACTACATCGCGCCGAGCCTGGACGTGACGGTGTGGTTTCACGAACGCCCGGGCAGGGCGGAATGGCTCTTAGGCCACGCCCGCGCCGACGTCGCCGGCGGCGGCCTCATCCACGGCAACGTCCACATCTGGAGCGAAGACGGACGCCTGCTCGCGAGCGGCGGGAGCAACCTGCTGCATGTGGCGGGGCGGTAAAAGTTCTCCCGCCATATAGAAGATAAACCTCTCGGCCTGTTCACGCGCCGGTCAGAAACAAGTATCCTCTCGCCGTTAGAGTCCCGCCTTAAAGTCCATCCGGGGGATGACACGATGAGCGCTGCTGGACTGAGCCGGGCGGTCGACCGAGGAAACCGGATTTATTTCGCCGGGTTGTCGCTGATCGTTTTGCTTCTGATACTTTGGGCCTTTGCGCCAAGCTATTACCTGCGGGAAATCTATCACCGGCCCGCGCCGCCGCCCTTCATCATCTTTCACGGCCTATTGATGACAGGTTGGGTTTTGCTGCTTGTCGCGCAGGCGGTGCTGGTCTCGATCGGGCGCGTTTCCTGGCACATGAAGCTTGGTTATGCCGGGCTTATTTACGTCGCGCTGCTCGTCCCCATTGGTTGCATGGCGGTCACGATTTCCGCGGCGCGCGAAGTCCATGCGCATACGAAGTTCATGCTGCCCGAACTAAACGTGTTCGGGATATCGCTGATGCAGATGTTCCTGTTCGGGGGATGGGTTGGCGCGGCCTTCGCATTCCGGTCACGCCCGGATTATCACAAGCGCTTCATCATGCTCGCGGCATTGTCGGTGCTGCCCAACGCAATCGTCAGATTGAGCTTCAATGTTCCGGCCCTCGCTTTTGTGCAAACAAATCTCGATATCCTGAATGTCTGGACTGCGTTCGCTTTGGCGTTCATCGCTGTTGATGCGGCGCTCACGCGCCGGCTCCATCCTGTCTTTGCATATGGCGGCTTGCTGACGGCGGCGGCGCTGTATGCGGTCTGGTTTATCAGCCGAACGGCGGTGTGGGATCATTTCTGGATACAATCCTTCACGTGACAAAACCAGCGTGTGGTTTCACGAGCGGCCGGGCAAGGCGGAATGGCTATTGGGCCACGCCCGCACCGACGTGGCGGGCGGCGTCAAATAATACGGCGACACAAATAATACGGCGACAGGATAGCTATTCCCGAATTCGCTCCGCCGCCATGATCAATGTGTCCGATGCGGGCGCGCAAGCCGCGCAGCTGTTGGTCCATAGGCAAAGGTAGGATACCGTCCAAGGGGGATCGATCCGAATTGGGGCACGGATGGCGCAATCCATTATCTGGCGCATCGTTCGTTACGTCTTCGCAGCCTATTATCTCTATGTCGGCATCTACCTGGCGCTGTCTCTCCTCGGCGTCGTTCCGCCGCTTCACTTGAAGCTCAGCAGCGCGTCGGCCAGTTTTCAGGCCGCGTTGGCCAGGACGGGATTTGTCGATCCTGCGCTTGCCGCGATCTATGTCGCATCCGCAATAGCTCTGTGTTTCGAACGCACCGCGCCGCTTGGCGTGGTGCTCCTCGCGCCGGTCATGGTGATCATCTTCCTGACCGACGTGCTTCTGGACACCGCGTGGATTTGGGGCACGTTGCACAGCGTGACGCTCGCAGCGCTCGCCTGGCATTATCGGTCGGCCTACAGGCCGTTGTGGAGTTACGGTGGATCCCCGGCGTCCTGAATGCCGCGAGAAATTCGGTGACAGGATACACATTCCCCGGTCGTTTATGGATCACGCAGCTTTTGCAAAAGCCGATAGCTGAATGCCGAGCGCAAGAAGAACGCTTACCAGTGTGGACAGGCGGGGTTCGCCATCCGCGCTCAAGGCGCGATAGAGGGCTTCACGCGTAACACCCGCGTCCTTGGCCACCGCCGTCATGCCGCGCGCACGGGCAACGACGCCGATGGCTTGCGCGATATAGGCGGCATCGCCGCTTTCGAGGGCATCGGTAATCAGCTCGGCTTGGGATTCCGGCGTATCCAGATATTCGGCCGCATCGAAGGGCACCGTCTTTTTTTTCTTCTTCGCCATTCAAACCTCCTCGGCCAGCTTCCTGGCCCTGATGATGTCTTTCCGCTGCGAGGATTTATCGCCGCCGCACAGCAGAATGATGATCTCGGCCCCGCGCTTCACGAAATAGATCCGATAGCCGGGACCGAAATCGATGCGAAGCTCGCCAATGCCGCCGAAGAACTTGGCATCGCCCAACAATCCGGCCTG
>JBQCFD010000006.1:0-10172 GCA_051959625.1 Rhizomicrobium sp. | reverse complement strand
CTTGCTGGCCTGATCCACCAGAGCCTTGAAGGCTGCGGGCTCGTGGATGGCGAGGTCCGAGAGCACCTTACGGTCGATCTCGATGCCCGCCTTCGCGAGCCCGCTGATAAATCGGCTGTAGGTGAGACCGTGTTCGCGAACGGCGGCGTTGATGCGCTGGATCCAGAGGGCGCGGAAATTCCGCTTCCTCAGTTTGCGGCCAACGTAGTTATGCTGCAGCGAACGATCGGCGGCCGCGTTGGCGGACGTGATGTTGTTCTTGCGGCGGCCGTAAAAGCCCTTGGTGGCCTTGAAGACCTTCTTGCGGCGATTGCGGCTGGGGACGGCGCGTGGAGCACGTGACATGGATCAGATCCCCCCGCCATACGGCATCCAGCGCTTCACGCGCCGGGTTTCCGAGGAGGACAGCGTGTCCATGCCGCGCAGGTCGCGCGTGCGCGCCGGCGAGTTCGAGATCAACCGGTGGCGCTTGCCGACCTGGTGGGTCTTGATCTTGCCTTTCGCGGTGAATTTGAAGCGCTTTTTGGCGCCCGACTTCGTCTTCAGTTTGGGCATTTCGGTCTCCTGGCGCGTGGAAGCGCGGTTGCCTTTACGGGTCGCCCTGGCATGCCCTTACGCCAGGCGGCCCCGAAGGAGGGCGCGTCATATACGGGAAAATCGAGGCTTTCAAGCCTTCCAGGCGGGCGCGGAGATCAGCTCCCGCTGGCGGCGCCCTCGCCGTCTTTCTTGCCGGACCTCTGATTGGGGGATTCGCCCGTCACGCCGAAATCCCGCGACCGGCCGCCAGCCTCGGCCTCGCTGAATCCTTCGGCGGCAAGACCACGCTTCAATAGTTCCCGGATCGCCGCCGCCCGGCTGGGCATGCGCTTCTGGAATCGCCAGTTGTCCAGCGCCTCGATCTCGCCCTTCGTCAGCATGATCTGCAGACGCTCTCCGCGCGTGAGATCGCTCATGGCCAAGCTGCCCTCTTAAACCCTCTGCCCCAGCGATGCGCCAATTACTCATTTGGCTGTATCGCCTCATTTAACCCATAGAACGCGCGATACCTCAAATAAGTTCCGTGCGGCAAAGGCCGCAAACCCCTCAAATACTAATCTAACCCATTGATATTATTGCCAATTTAACTTGTTTCGGCAAGATGGAAAGTCTAAGCTTTTTCCATAGAGAGGAGGCCCCCATGGCCGCACTCGAAACGCTTTCGACGCAGAATTTCCCGGTCATCGCCGAATCCGATCTCGTCCGCGAGGCCAATCACAGGATCGCCAATCATCTCTCGATGATCGTCGGGATGGTTCAAATCCAGGCATCAGCGCTTACCAAAGGCCCGGATGTCGTGCCGCGCGCAACCGTGCACGAAATCCTGCAGGACATGGCGAGCAAGATCCTCAGCGTCAGCCTTCTTCACCGCAAACTGGCCGCCTCCCCGCAGCTGCGGGAAATCGATATCGCCGCCTATCTGGTGGAAAGCTGCAGCGCGATGGTGATGTCGCTCTCGCTGAGCCAGCGCGCCGGCGTGATCTACCGGCTTGGCGAGAAATGCATGGTCTCCACCGAGGTTGCGCAAACCCTGGCGCTGATCGTGAACGAGATCGTGATGAACGCGGTGAAGTACGCCCATCCGACCGATCTTCCCACCCTGATATCGATCGGCTGCGGCCGCGACAGGTATGGGCGCATGTATATCGAAGTGGCGGACGACGGCGTCGGATTGCCGGAGAACTTCAACGAGAAAAGAGACGGCGGCGTCGGACTCAAATTGATCCGTGGGCTGACAAAACAGATCGGCGCGGCCCTCAAGGTCGAATCGTCGAGCCTGGGCCTTTCGTTCCGCGTGACATTGCCCGAGTAGCCTCAACGCCCGCCTGGTTATATAAGCGAGCGCCTTCTATTTGCCGGCTCATGCTGTCCCAAGATCTCTTCGACAAGGCAGTTCGCACTGCCGCGATCCTGTTCCTTCCGGCCTGCGCGGCGGTCCTGGGCGGCGAGCTCGGGCCCTCCAGCGGCGGCCCGCATCTCTGGGACAAGGCCGTGCATTTCACCGCGTATTTCATTCTCTCGATACTCGCGGTCGCCGCTCTGCGCGCGCGGCAAAAGGCGATTCTGGCGATGATGGGATTGATCGCCATGGGGGCTGCGCTCGAGGTCATCCAGGGCATCATCGGGCGGGACATGAGCGCATTGGATGAAGTTGCCAACACTCTTGGGGTCATAGCGGGCGCCGCGGTGGTCTGGACCGTCCGGGCCGTGCTTGTCCGTCTTCGCGTCGCGGACTAGCGTTCCCGTGCCCCGGCACGGAGGATCCGCATGTTTGAGGAATTCAAGAAATTCGCGATGCGCGGCAACGTCATCGACCTGGCGGTCGGTGTCGTCATCGGCACGGCCTTCGGGGCCATCGTCAATTCGCTGGTGAAAGACGTCATCATGCCGCCGGTCGGCTGGGCGATGGGGGGCATCGATTTCTCCAATTTCTTCGTCACGCTGAAGGGACCTGCAGCGACCACGCTCGCGGATGCGCAGAAGGTGGGTGCCGTCACCATAAATTATGGCGTGTTCATCAACGCCATCATCAACTTCCTGATCATCGCCATCGCGCTGTTCATTCTCGTGCGCGCCATCAACCGGCTGCAGACCAAGCCGCTGCCTGCGGACGCGACGCCGCCGCCACCGCCGGAAAACGTGGTTCTGCTTCGCGAAATCCGCGATCTGCTGAAGGCACGCTAGATGCGCAGCCGTTATCTCGCCGTTATCGCGCTTGCAGCGATCCTGCCGTCGCACGGATTTGCCGCGGGGAACGATGCCATGGAGAAAGCGGCGGACGGCTTCTACAAGGTCTACGCGACCTTCCATCCGTCGGACGGCATCCCCGACGCGGCCGCGCGCGCCAGATACGCGCCTTACATCTCGCCGGCGCTGAACAAGCTGTTCGCCGATGCGCGTGCGGCGGAAGAGAAATTTCTCGCCCGCAACAAGGACACGCCGCCGATCATCGAAGGCGATCTGATGACTTCGAACTTCGAAGGCGCGACGTCGTTCAAGATCGGCACATGCGCGGGCGATGCCAGGACTGCGCGGTGCCCGGTCGATCTCATCTATGCGGATGCCGATCCAAAGAACAAACCCGTCCGCTGGACCGATACCGCCATCCTCGCGAACACACCGGAAGGCTGGCGCGTGGATGACATCGCCTATGGCGCGAACTGGGATTTCGCCAA
This sequence comes from Rhizomicrobium sp., assembly GCA_051959625.1. Classification (GTDB taxonomy): domain Bacteria; phylum Pseudomonadota; class Alphaproteobacteria; order Micropepsales; family Micropepsaceae; genus Rhizomicrobium. The sequence continues at coordinate 6,960 of JBQCFD010000006.1, read as the reverse complement.
CAAGGGCCGCATGAGCGAAACGCTGCGGGTCGCGATCAAAACCGCAAGCGATTGAGGGGTTTGTAACGCGGGCTACACTTGCGGCGAATAAGGGTGCAAGAAGAACAAGAAGGAGGCCAAAATGACGGGTCCGAAGAATTTCCGGGTCGGAAAGACCGATGAGGAGTGGCAGCAGCATCTGGATGCGGATGCCTATCGCGTGCTGCGCAAGCACGGCACCGAGCGCGCCGGCAGCCATCCGCTCAATCAAGAAAAGCGCGAAGGCACCTATCGTTGCGCGGGTTGCGGCAAGGAGCTTTACGACTCCGCCACCAAGTATGAGAGCGGCTCGGGCTGGCCGAGTTTCTATGCGGCAATGGATGGCGCAGTCGGGACCTCCACCGACCGCTCCATGATGATGACGCGCACGGAAGTGCATTGCGCCGATTGCGGCGGACATTTGGGCCACGTCTTTCCCGACGGTCCGCAGCCCACGGGCCTGCGCTATTGCATGAACGGTGCGGCGCTGAAATTTGAACCGAAGAAATGACCTTCGTCTTCGAAAAGCCGACCGGAACCAAACGCGAGATCTTCCACGATCTGGCCCTGCAGGCGCGCGGCCTGTTCAAGGATGAGCGCGATGCTATCGCCAATGCCGCGAACCTCGCGTCGCTGATCTTCACCAGCCTCGACGATCTCAACTGGGCGGGGTTTTATTTTCTCAAGGGCGGAATGCTGGTGCTGGGGCCGTTCCAGGGACGGCCGGCTTGCGTCCGCATCGAAATGGGCAGAGGGGTTTGCGGCACCGCGGCGGCGAAGCGGCAGACGTTGGTGGTCGACGATGTCGAGAAGTTTCCGGGCCACATCGCCTGCGATGTGGCTTCGCGCTCGGAGATCGTGATTCCGCTCGTCCGTGACGGGCTTGTGATCGGCGTTCTGGACATCGATGCGCCGGTTGCGGCCCGTTTCGATGCCGAAGACCGCGAAGGCCTCGAGACGCTCGCCCGTCTGTGGCTCGACGCCAGCGACATCTAAAAAAACCCCGCCCGGAAACGGGCGGGGTTCAATGCGATTGCCTTGGAATTCAATGCCGGGCGTAGTCGATGCCGGCCCGGGTCTCGTCGATCGCCTGCTCGACCAGACGGATCGCGGCTTCGCGATGGCCGCCCTTGTTCGGCTCGGCCTGCTGCAACTCGCTGCGCGCGGTGCGCAGTGCGTCCAGAGCCGCGTGCATGTGCGTCTGATAGGCGGCAAACGCGTCGCCGATCAGCACACCCGTCGCCAATGCCATCCCGAGCGCAAGGGCGCCGAGCCCCTTCTTTGAAATGCTCATGAAAAATATCCTCCCGATGTGACCCTAAGCGGTCACCGCGCGAGTCTAAGAACAAAACCGGCAGCGCGGAAGCCGCGCCACCGGTTTGCTACGGGACTTTCATGAAAGGTTGGTGAGACCGCTTATTGGCGGGCGTGGCTGCGGGCCTCTTCCTCGGCCTGACGAAGCGAAGCGCCTTCGCTCCCCTCGAGGGCCCGTTCCGCCTCCTTGCCCATCTCCGGGATGCGGGCCTTGTTTGCGCGGACGAAGTTTTCCTCGTCCTTCCGGAATTCGCGCGCCGCCGTGTAGTTGCCCTCGCCAGTCACGTCGCGGGTCTTGCGGGTCTTCCGGGCAGGCCGTTTTGCTGCGGTGCGTCTGGCGGCCTTGGCAGCCGGGCGCTTGGCCTTCTTCGCGGGTTTCGACTTTTTCGATTTCGCGGCCTTGCGTACGCTGCGCTTCGCCGCCAGCTTGCGCTTCTTTGCGGGCGCGCGCTTCACTTTCGCCTTGCGGCTTTTTCTTTTTGCCATGCATGTCTCCTTGGAGGGCGCGGAAACAAGTGCCCCGCACCCGCAACGGATCATGCGTGCGATTGTTCCGATTGCAATGCGCGAAACGCTACGCCGCCAGAAGTTTTTTGCGCGCGCGCAGGCTCGTCACATGCAGGAGGCCCATCAAGAACAGACCGCCCAGGATGAGTCCCGTTCCGAGCCACACCGATCCGAACACGTCCCTGTCGCTGACGATGAACGATGAGAGCAGCGGCCCGAGAGCTCCCGCCAGAAGCTGCGTCGGTCCAGACTGCATTGCGGTGCGCCGCGAAGGATCGGCTTCGATGGTCATAGGAACCAGGAACGGTCCGATCAGGACGACCACCAGCCCCACCCAGCCATTGGCGGCGATGAACAGCCACGCGGCCGGATGCAGGATCATCACCACCCATCCCGAAATGAAAAGCACCGTGCCGAAACAGAAGACCGTGAACCAGTGGACACGGCCCGCGAGCGCGGTGGCGAGAAATCCGCCGCACACTTGTGCCGCCAGCGAAACCCAAAGCGATGTGCGCGCGACATCTGCGGTCAATCCATCCTGCAGGCTCATGGGTTGCAGATAGATGAGAACGGCGCCCGAGGCGGCGGTGTAGAAAAGCGTGGCGATGAGCGCCGCCCATCCGCGCAAGGGCGGCGCGCCCGTTTCGTCGGGACTGATGGGCAGATCGGCATAGAAATTCGGGGTGTAGGCCGCGGCTCCAATGCCGGTCAGGGTCACAAGCGCCAGCGTGGCGAAGCCGCCATTGCTGCCGAAATGCGGAATGATCCAGACGAAGGACAACGCCAACGCGAGTTGGCCCGCGACGATCGAAGTCCAGTAAAAGCCGGCCCAGCGCTCGGGTGTTTCCGTGCGCGCGATCATCCCGACCGTGATCCAGAGCAGCAAGCCCTCCGGCACTCCGGCGAGCGCGCGCAACAGAAGCACCATGTTGCCGCTCGCCGGCATGGAGGCGAAATCCAGCGCCGAGAGCACCACGATCGCGACTGCGGAAATGAGCCTGAGATGGCGGGTGCGCAATGCTGCACCCGCGATTCCGGCACAAAGGCCCATGGTCAGGGCCTCCAGTGTCGCGCACCGGCCAATGCCCACCGCGGACAAGCGCCCCGCCTCCGCGAGCGCTCCCAGAAGCGCGGGCATGACGCCCACCATCAGAAGCGCAAGCGTTCCCAGATAGATGGCGCAAGAGGCGGGGAAAAGCGCAATCGAAGGGCCGATAGCCTCGCGGACGACAATCTCTTCCGTGGTCGCGGCGCTCGCCCGTTCGCTCATGAAAACGAGATTGGCAAGAAAAGGGGCGGCCACGCAATCGCAGGCCGCCCCCGTGGGTCTTCTTGCAAGTGGCTTATTTCACATTGCTGGTGGAATTGATGAATGCCGCAACGGCATCGTGCATTTCCTTCAGCGATTCCTCATGGGCGTAAACCATGTGGCCAGACTGGTAGTAATGGTAGGAGATGTTGTTCTGCAGGCTCCGCGGAATCGGAAGCTGGTGCATTTCATACCAGCCTTCGTAATAGGGCGTAGCCAGGTCGAAATAGCCGCCATTGAGCATGACCTTGAGATTGGGGTTCTGCTTCATGGCATTGGCGAGATCGGGCATCACATTCATCGCGCCGCGTGAGGGAAACCGCGCGCCCGGCGCGGAATGCTTGAAATTCCAGGCGCGGTTCGCGCCCGGCGCGCTCGGCAGATACATCTTGCCCTGTCCGAAATCGAGTTGATTGCGGACGTAGTCGTTGAAGGACGACACATAGGCCGAGCTCAACGCGGCGGATTGCGGATCGTATTCTGCGCGCTGGCTCAAGGGATCGATCGCGGTGCCGGAAAACCGGGAATCCAGGCGGCCGGTCGTCAGGTCGTCCGAGATCTGCAGGGTCTGGCGGAATTCTCCGCCATCGATGCGCAGGTCGCCCTTGAGCAGATACCAGACCGGCAGGCCCGTGACGGCATGAAGCCGGTTTGCGACCGCCTTGCGCTGCGCATCGGACAAGCTCGCGCCCCGGTCGAGCGCCTCGAGATATGGACCCATCGCATATTGCTCGACGGTGTGCAGGAACGCCGGAAGGTCCTTCGGCTTCTGGCCGGGGATCTTGTTGTGGTACCAGGCGGTCGCGGCATAAGTCGGCAGCGCGAGTGCGTAAGGCAGGTTCATGCCGGGATTGGAGGCGGGCCGGTCGACGGAGAGATCGTAATTCAGGATCTGCGACAGAAGGATTACGCCGTTGAAGTCGATGGCATCGTCCGTTTCGAGATCGTTGATGAGCACCGCCGAGCGCGGCGTGCCGTAGCTCTCGCCGAAAAGATATTTGGGTGAATTGAAGCGATTATACTTCGCCAGGAACTCCTGGATGAAATTCGCGAAGGCCTGCCCGTCGACATCCACGCCGTAAAACGCCTTCTCCTTGTCCTTGCCTGCGATGCGGCTGAAGCCCGCGCCCGGCGCATCGATGAAGACGAGATCGCTTGCATCGAGCAGGGTATAAGCATTGTCGACGAGCTTGTAAGGCGCGGCGGGGTTGTGGGTGTCGTCCGCCGTCACGATGCGCTTGGGGCCCCAGGCGCCCATGTGCAGCCAAACCGTCGCCGAACCCGGTCCGCCATTGTAGATGAAGGTGATGGGCCGCTTCTGCGGATCGGCGCCCTTCTTCGCGTAATAGACGAAGAACATCGAGGCTTCCGGCGAGGACTCGTCCTTCTTGGAATCGGGATTTTTCTTGCCGCCGTTTTGCGCGGTGTCATCCCAGTCGTCGGGATGGACGACGAGCGTGCCAGCTATGGCCTGATAGGAAATGCCGTCCACCGATCCTTGCGTGACCGATTGCTCGGACTTGAAGAATTTTCCGGAATAGAGATCGGGTTTTGCGGGCGGCGTGGGTGCCGGCGCCGCGGCGATGGCGAGCATCGCCGTCGCGGCCACGGCGAGCGGAGCGGCAAAGAAATAAGCGCGATTCACGGGGCAGTCCTTTCCGCCGGCGGCGAGCCGGCATTCTTCTTCGTTGATGGACTGGCGGAAGCCCCGGAATTCCCGCGCAGTGGAATGACAAGGGGACCGCGCGCTCGCACGGTCCCCGGCAGTCGGTTTCTTACTTCACATTGCTCGTGGAGTTGATGAAGGCCGCGACGGCATCATGCAGCGCCTTCAGCGATTCCTCATGCGCATACACCATGTGGCCTGACGGATAGTAGTGATAGGAGATGTTCTTCTGCAGGCTCAGCGGAATCGGCAGATGGTGCATCTCGTACCAGCCTTCGTAGTAAGGCGTGGCGAGATCGTAATAGCCGCCGTTCAGCATTACTTTCAGGTTGGGGTTCTGTTTCATCGCGTTCGCGAGATCGGGCATGGTGTTGGTCGCGCCCGGGAATGCGAAACCCATATTGGGCTCCTGGTGCTTGAAGTCCCACCATTTGAAGACATCGACCGCCGGCTTGTAGAGCTTGCCCTGTCCGTAATCGAGCTGGTTGCGGACATAGTAGTTGAACGCCGAGACATAAGCGGAGCTGATCGACGACGATTGCGGATCGTAATCGGACTCCTTGCTCAACGGATCGAGCGTCGGCCCGGAGAAGCGCGTGTCGAGGCGCCCCGTGGTCAGGTCCGCGCTGTCCTGCAGCGTCTTCTCGAACTCCCCGCCATTGATGCGCAGATCCGCCTTGAGGATGTAGGACACCGGCAGGCCGGTGAAGCTGTGCAGCTTGTTCGCGATGTACATGCGCTGCTGTTGCGGCAGGCTCGCGCCTCTCTGAAGCGCGAGCGCGTAGTCGTTCATCGCGAAATGCTCGACCGACTGGACGAAAGCGGTGAGGTCCTTGGGCTGCTGCCCTGGAATCTTGTGATGATACCAGGCGGTCGCAGCATAGGTCGGCAGCGCGATCTCGTAAGGCAGATCGACGCCCGGATTGGTTTCCGGCCCATCGACCGACAAATCGAAGTTCAGGATCGCCGACAGAAGGATCACGCCGTTGAAATCGACGGCGCGGTTGTTCTCCAGATCGTTGATCACGACCGCGGAACGCGGCGTGCCGTAGCTTTCGCCGAAGAGATATTTGGGCGAATTCCAGCGATCGTATTTGGAGAGGAACTCCTCGATGAAGGTGGCAAACGCCGCGCCATCGGCATCCACGCCCCAGAACGCCTTCTCCTTGTCCTTGCCCGCGATGCGGCTGAAGCCGGTGCCGGGCGCATCGATGAAGACAAGATCGCTGGCGTCAAGAAGCGTGGAGGCGTTGTCGATGAGCTGGTAGGGCGCGGCCGGCGTGTGCGTGTCGTCGGCGGTCACCACACGCTTGGGCCCGAAGGCACCCATGTGCAGCCAAACCGTGGCCGAGCCCGGTCCGCCATTGTAGAGGAACGTGATCGGACGGTTCTCCGGCCGCGTGCCGGTCTTGCTGTAATAGACGAAGAACATGGACGCTTCGGCCGACGATTCGTCGCCTTTCGCATCGGGATTCTTGGAGCCGCCGTTCTGCGCGACATCGTTCCAATCCTTGGGATGGACGACAAGCGTTCCGGCGATCGCCTTGTAGGAGATGCCTGCCGCCGAGCCGGTGGTGACCGACTCTTCGGACTTGAAGAATTTTCCGGAATAGAGATCGTCGGACTTGCTGGCGGGCTTGGGCGCCGGAGCATCCGCGGCGAACGCGATTGCCGCCGTCACTGCCAGCGCCGCCACGGCGACCAACCCATAGACACGTTTCATTAGCTTCCCCTTAGCTCGCCGGACGTTGCCGGATATGCGGCTGGCGCCGCGGCCATTGCTCAAGGGCAAGAAACGACGCGCACGAAACGCCGCTGCCCTGTTTTGAAGGCGGCGATATTACGCTCGCTTTGCTTGGCCGCAACTGCGCCGCTGCGTTGGCAGCGCCGGAAAAATCACAATGCTGGGAGGCCCGCTGCTCGCAGCGGCTAGTATTTTGCCGCGAGTGCGAAGAGAAAGCGCCACCCCCCCGATCGAAGACCCGGGCCGTGCGCCGTGAGGGCTTTCGCCAGTTGCAATTCGAGCCGGGTCTTGGCGCCCATGGGTATGCGCACGCCGCCACCGGCGGAAGCGAGCGTCTCGAGAATGGAGGGCGCGCCCGCGCGGGCGCGATACCAGGTGTCGCCAATGTCGGCGAACCCGAAG
>JBQCFD010000005.1:0-11225 GCA_051959625.1 Rhizomicrobium sp. | reverse complement strand
GGCACGGAGATTGGATGCCTTCCTCCTTGCGGAAACTTTTGTGCGATCCCGGCACGCGTTTGAGCCCGGTCGTACCGATTTGAAACGGAAATTGCCCATGACGAGCGTTGATTTCGAAGAAATCGCGACGGTACGTCCCATTTTGCGCCAGTTCGCCCCGGCCCGCGCGCAAGTCCGTGCTGCGGTTCCCGAAAACATGTGCGAGGTCGCCATCGTCGGGGCGGGCCCCTATGGCCTGTCGGTTGCGGCGCAATTGGCAGCGCGCGGCGTTTCCTTCCGTATTTTCGGTAAGGCGCTCGACACCTGGCGGCGCCATATGCCCAAGGACATGCTGTTGAAGTCGGAGGGCTTTGGCTCCTGCCTTTCGCACCCGTCCAAGGAATCGACGCTCAAGGCCTATTGTGCCGCGCGCGGCATTCCTTACGCGGACACCGCCGTGCCGGTCTCGCTGGATCTCTTCCTCGAATATGCGTCATGGTTCCGCGAAACCTATGTGCCGGCTCTCGAAGAAGTCGATGTCAGCAATCTCGAAGCCTGCAATGGAGGCTTCGCGCTGACGTTGGAAGACGGACAGCGCGTGCGCGCGCGCCGCGTCGTTCTTGCGATCGGCATCACCTGGTTCCGCAATGTCCCCGAGGAACTTAGCTATCTCGACAAGAACGTAACCTCGCACAGCTACGATCACCGCGATGGCTCCCAGTTCAAGGGCAAGGAGGTCGTTGTTTTGGGAGCCGGCGCATCCGCCGTCGATCTCGCGGCCCTGCTCAACGACAGCGGTGCGTCCGTGAAGATCATCGCGCGCGACAGCGCCCTTCGCTATCACACTCCGCCGGGGCCGGGTGATGACAATTGGTGGAAGAAGCTTCGCAACCCGCCCACCACGCTTGGGCCCGGCTGGCGTTCCTGGGCCGCCGCGAATCTTCCGTTCTTGTTCCGCTTCCTGCCGGAAAAGCTGCGCCTGGAAATCGTGAAGCGCCATCTGGGACCAGCCCCCGGGTGGTTCGTGCGCCAGCGCGTCGAGGGCAAGGTGACGGAATTGCTCAATTGCACCCTCGATGCGGCCCGCATGGCAGGCAATCGCGTGTTGCTGCGCGTGACCGACAAGCGCGGCGAGGCCAGGACGGTAGAATGCGACCATGTCGTTGCCGCCACCGGCTTCAGAGCCGACTTGTCGCGCGTTCCGTTCATCGGGTCCGCGCTTCTAAAGCGGATCGCCACAACGGGCGCAGCGCCCAAGCTCTCGGGTAATTTCGAGACGTCGCATCCGGGCCTGTATGTCGTCGGTCCGGCGGCCGCCAACTGCTTCGGGCCGCTGATGCGTTTCATGACGGGCGCGGAATATGCCGCGCCGGTGCTTGCGAAACATCTCGCGAAGATGGCGAAGGCTTAGGCGAAAGCCTTTGCCATTGCGTTCCACATAGGCTTGCGGGCGTAGTCGCGGTCCAGGGGCAGCATCCGGGGATAGCGGCCCGCCAGCCGGTCGCGCCATCCCTGTGGATCGAGAAAGCGATCCGACAAGCCCCACGTCAGCACCGCTTTGGTTGCCGCATTTCCAAGCATCACATCGAGAAAACGCCGGCTCGCATCGGCTACCGCACGGTCGCGGATCGCGATGTCGGACGGTCCGCCGCTATCGTCTACATCGTGCTCGGTGACGAGGATCGCCAACCCCATCGCTTTCACCGCATCCAGAAACCGCGCGAGTTTGCCGGCATCCACCTGTGTTCCGAACGCGGAGAGATGCCCCTGCAAGCCGAGCGCATGGATCGGCACGCCACGCACCAACGCACCTTCGAGAAAATCGAGCGTCACCGCACGGAAGCGGTCGTTCTCCGGTGCGCCCAACTCGCAACCCCAATCATTGTAGACGAGAAGCGCATCTGGATCGGCCTCATGAGCCGCGTGGAAAGCGAGTCCGATATAGGCAGTACCAAAACGCTTCAGCCACATCGTGTCGCGCAGGCCGTCTCGCCGCCCGTCCGAAGGCGCAATAGCCTCGTTGACGACATCCCAGGAATGGACGCGGCCCTTGTAGTGACCCACCACGGCCGCGATGTAATCGGTGAGAAGACGCTCGGCGCCGGCGCCTTGCATCGCGCCCTCGAGCCAGTCCGGATTGCTGTGATGCCACACCAACGTATGGCCGCGGAACGACATGCCGTGTGTATGTGCGAACGCGAGAATGCCGTCGCCGCCGGAGAAATCAAACATGCCGCGCTCCGGTTCGATTGCCGCGCGTTTCATCTCGTATTCAGCGGATAGGATACCTGCCTCGTGTGCGAGCGCGGCGGAGAAATTCGCATCTTTCATTTCATATGTCGCTGTGGCGCAGCCATAACGCAGGCCGCGCTGCGCAGCGATGTCGCGCAGGCCGTTCGCCGGCTGCGCCGACAGGCTCGGCCGCAGCCCCGCCGTGAGACCCGCGCCGGCGGCCTGCTCGAGAAACAGCCGTCTTGTGAGCATGTCAGACCGAGAGACCGCGGCGGGGAAGATAGGGAATCGCCCGGTCGGCGATGCGCCTGTAGAGCGCGTCCGAAAGGTAGATCTGCAGGAATACGATGACGGCGAGTCGCGGCGCGTAGCAGCCATGCAGGACAGCGTTGAGATAGTAGCGAAGCGCGCGCCATGGCTTATCCACGGCGACGCCCTTGGCGATGGCCCAGCCACGGCCCCCGTGGTAGGCGCGTGCCGGGATGACCGGCTTGAGATCTTCGATCCACGGCAAAAGACGGGCACCCTTTCGGCCCGATGAAGTGCGCTGGGAACTGAAACTATCGTCCCACACCGCGCCCGGTTCCTCCGCCATGCGGAAGCTGCAGCCCGCGAGGAAGAGACGGATCGCGAAATCGGTATCTTCCGCCGCGCGCCAGTTGCCGCCATAGCGCACATTGCGCGCGAGCTCGGTGGGCAGAACCACCGTGTTCGTAGGCACGAATCCGCGGTCGCAGAGAAGGTAATTTGCCATGTGCTCGCCGCGCCGGATGGCGCGCGGCGGCTTCAGCATGCTGACGCCATTGCCGCGATCCACGACGATGCGCGCGTAGCCGACCACCTTGTCGGTGTTCTCCAGCAAGCGTCGCATCGCTTCCAGATGGTGCGGCAGGAACTGATCGTCGGAATCGAGCAGGGCCACAAACCGGCCCTTGGCCTCGTCGAAGCCGCGATTGCGCGCGGCGGCGCCGCCCGCGTTCTGCTGATGCACGATGCGGATACGCGGATCGTTGAACGCCGCGGCCGTCCTTTCCGGACGGTCTTCGGACCCATCGTCCACGACGATGACCTCGAAGTCCTGGCAGGTCTGATCCAGCACGGAGCGCAGCGCGCGTTTCAGTGCCTCAGCGCGGTTGAAAACCGGGATGACGACGGAAAAGAACGGCGTCATGCTTGTCTCCTCAGCGCGTAGTTGCGAAGCGATCCCAGCATCATCAGGAATACCACCCAACTTGCGCCATCGCTTTCGAGGAAGTCGGATTCGGTCAGATTGTGGAAGACGAAAAAGACGAACAGCGCGAACAGGAAGGATTTGAGAAGCCCGTCCATCCCGTCCATGCGCCAAAAGGCTATGCTCGGCCGCAGCAGTACCGCGAGCATGGTGAGCGTGAAGCCGATGATGCCGGTCGTCACCATTAGCTGCAGATATCCATTATGGCCGTGGCTGATTGTGTCGACCCAGTTCTGCCCGACATAATTGTGCAGCGGCGACAGCGCACCGGTGTCGGCGAACGAACCGAAGCCCGAGCCCAGCAGGAAATGATCCCGGATGAATGCGATCTCCGCCTGCCAGATCACCGTACGGCCGGTGAAGCCTTGGGGATCGGAGAACAGACGCGCGAGATCGTTGTAGTAGACCCCTGCGAGCGTGCCTGCGATCAGTGCGGCAAGTACCAAGCCGATCGTAACGATCGCGCGATCGAGCGGTCGCCGCCAAGCCCAATAGTAGAGGGCCCCCGCCATGACGCCGAGCGGTAGCAGCCCCATCGAGGATTTGGACCGCGTCATCACGAGAAATCCAAGGGTGGCAAAAAGCAAAAGCCAGTCGGCGCGGCTTTTGTCGCGAACGGCGTAGTAGAGGAAAACCATTGCCGATACGGCGCACACCGCACCGGTGATGTTTTTGTGGAAATAGAGCCCACGCCAGTCGCCCACGATGCTGGGATCGGTTTCGTTCGCCAGATGCACCGCCTGGGGGAGGATCGGAATCGAGATCCAGTTCACGACGAGCACCAAGGCCAGAACCAGCCTGAGCACGCGGAAGGCGCGATCCGCGCCCAGCTCGGCGACGCTCAACATCACCGACATCACGACCACGACTTCGAGGCCCACGCGGCGGATGGTGATCATGGGCGGCGCTTCAGTCCAGAATGCGCTCAACCCGCACCACAAAAGCAGGAGCGCCAGAAAGGGCGGCACCGCATCGATGATGCGCAATCCCTCGCGCTGGATCGCGACAGCGAAGATGGCGGCGAAGAACAGTAGATAGAGAATCTGACGCGCAAGATCGCCTTCGCCCGCGGACAGCATGTCGCCGTTCACCAGAATGTTCGGATCGCGGATGGCAAAGGGCTGGAGTCCGACGAAAACCAGCAGCAGAAATCCCGCAAACGCGAACTCCAGCGTCCGGGAGGCGACGTCCGGTCCCGATCGCGTGGCACGAAGCGTGATACCGTCACTGCCCATGGATCACGGAGTACTCTCGGTAGGTGCGTCCCCCGATCGCGGCGATTTTTCCGAAAGCCCGTGCAAGCTTGCGCAAGGGCCGCACGCGGCGATTCGGATCGAATGCGAGGATGACGAACAGCACGGGGTTCAACAAGACGGCGGCAATGATGCGGCCCGTCTCCTCCAGCAGATCCTGAAGATCGGGGCGGTGTTTGAGGAACACGCGCATATCGGAATTTCCGGCGCTGTAGGCGCGGTGAAGAGCCCAGCGCAGATTGGCGCGCGAAGCCGGCACGAAATCATTCACCACCGCATCGCTGGCCCAGGAAAACTGCGCACCCGCAGCTCTGGCGCGAACGAAGAAGTCCTTGTCCTCGCCCCCTGTGAACGAGAATGCCGCATCAAACCATGGCGCGGGCATAGCCTGAAGCAGGTTCCTGCGCAGCAGCAGATTGCCGGTACCTTCCAGCATCGCGATGGGACCTGCCGGATGGAGGACATCCGAAACTCCATCGCAATGAACGGCCCATGCGCCCGGATCGGATTCGAAGACGCGCCGGATGGTGCCGCCTACCGCGTCGGCACCCGTCCTGTTCTGCATGCTCAGAAGTTCTGCAAGCCAATGAGGCTCGGGCACCTCGTCGTCATCGATCATCGCGACAAAATCGCAGGAGTGACGGTCCAGTACACGTGCCACCAACGCGTTGCGCACGCTTGCGATGCCGCGTTCCGCCACCACGATGCCGTCGAGCGGCCAGCGGTAGTCGGCGCGATACCGGGTGCACAAATCCATCGCTTCGTGTTTTTCCGCATCGTTGTCGGCGACAAGCACCGTGATCTCGGCGTTCGTGTCGAGCGCGGCAATGGCATCGAGCAGCCGGGCAAGGCCTTTGGGCCGGCGAAAACTCGGGATGGCGATTACGACGTTAGACATGCCGCGCCCGCCATGTCCGGCCAAGCGCGAAGATGCGCTCGCTCATGACGAGGTCGCCGATGAGAACGCCGCCAAGTGAGACGATAGGCCCGAAAGCGAAGAGCAGAATGGAGGTCGCCACCAACGATACGACGCTGGACCGGACGCTCGCGCCCGCCAGCGGCTTGAACTCACCGGCCGCTTGCAGCATCACCGATTCCGGCGTGCGCATGGCGCGAACGGCATTGACCGCGACCCATATGCAGATCACCGCGACGACACTGGTCTCTTCATAGCCGCGCTTGAGGACGAGCTCGGGGAACCAGATCATGATGATCGCCGCGATGATCGAGGTCGCGGCAAGAACGATGAAGCTGGCGACGCGGAAGTTGAAAACAGCCTGGACCGCCTGAGCGAATCTTCCGGCCGTCATGGCGCGCGCCATCACCGCGCGCTCGGCGTCGGGAAGCGCTGTCATCACCAGGGAAACCGGGCGCATGAACAGCGAGCCCACGGCGAGAAGCGCAAAGGCCTTCGGCCCGGAGATCAGCGTGACAAGATAAGCGTGCGCGTTGGCCGTCAGCTCAGTCGATACGACGCCAAGCAGCGACCATCGGGCCAGGTCGCGCCAGACCGGCAGGAAAGCCCGGAGGGATCCTTCGTGCAGCGCCGAAATCTGCGCGCGCAGGAAGCCGCGCCCGAAACCCAGTATGGCGCAAGCCGAGCACGCCGCCAGAACGAAGCCGGCAGTTATAGGCGTGAGACGACCTGTCGCGATGAGCGTGACCAGCCCGCTGACAAGCGTGCCGCTGTAGATGAAGTCCGATGTGATGGCCCGCGGCATCTCATGTATTGCATAGGCGTGGCAGCGCCCGAACCAGCGGATTGTCATGAACGCACCATAGACGGCGAGGACGGCGGCGAGGCCCGTGCCCGCCGTGCCCGCGAGCATCAATCCGAAGATCACCACCGCCGCCAGGATAGCGAACACCAAGCTCGCTTTCATATAGGCCGCAAGATCGGATTTCGTCATTGGCACGTTGCCATTGGCGGATGTCACGAGCGCCGCACCGAACAGCGCACCGGTCATCGACAAAGCGAAGGGCACGACGATAAGAGCGAATGAGAAAAGACCGAACGATGCTTGCGGCAGGTAGCGCAGGAAGATCAGCGCAGACAGGAAATGCGCGCTGGCGATCGAAACCGGCCCCATCGTGTTAAACGCGTAGCGCAGCACAAGCGAGACAAGGGCTCGGAAAGCGGAAGGCGCTGCATCGCTTTCCACTCCGGTCGTTGCAGTCAGCGGTGCGACGTCGCTCATCCGGGCGCCCGGTCAGTCCCGTGACCTGTAGGCCATGGTCCGTGTCAAAAGGGTAAACAGGGCGATAGGATTTGTGATTGCGTAACGTTTCCAAAGTCTTTTGGGCTCACGCCAGACGCGGTAGAGCCACTCGAGACTCAGTGTCTGCATCCAGGCGGGCGCCCGGCGATATTCACCACAGACGAAGTTGAAGCACCCGCCCGCCGTCACCAGCCAGCCGGCGCGGATCTTCTCGCGATTGCGCACGCAAAACTCGTATTCCAGTGGAACGCCGAGAGCGACCCATACCACATCCGCATCGGCCGCATTGATCTCTTCCACAATCGCTGCTTCCTCGGCTTGCGAGAAATAGCCGTGACGGCGGCCCACGATTTTGAGACCCGAATAGCTTTCGCGCAGCTTTTCGGCGCAGGCGGCGTTCACAGCTTCCGTCGATCCGAACAGGAAGAAACGCAGATTCGCCTCGCGCGCCTTTTTGGAAGCGTCGTGGATGAAATCGGTTGTGGCGCTGCGCTCGGGGATCGGCGTGTCAGTCAAAAGACGAGAAGCGATCACCACGGGCTGTCCGTCGGCGTGGACGATGTCGGCCTTGCTGAAGTTCTGGCGGAAACGGCCGTCGTTCCGCATCATGGAGATGGCGTGGCCATTGGAGGCGAAAACCAGGCGGGCCTTACGGCGCCCGCCGCGCGCAGCGAGACAATCACCCACCATCAAGCGCGCCATCTGCTCGCGGCCGATGCACGCCGTACGGATGCCGCCGACGAGTACTTCATTGTAGATGCGGTCGGGGTCGCGGCGCTGATGGACGACTTTCGGCGCGGCAGGCAAATGGCATTCGGCGCGCATCAGTAGGCGTTCCGCTGCTTGAGGACTTCGCCGATGGTGCGCAGGATGATCTGCGCATCCAGTGCAAGCGTCGCGTTGCGCGCATACCAGACGTCATAGGCGAGCCGTTCGCGCATGCGTGAGACCGTCACGGTGGCGCCGCGATGGCCGTGAACCTGTGCCCAGCCGGAAATGCCGGGCTTCACCGTCTGGCGAAGGTCGTAGCCGGCGATCTCGTGTCCATAGAACCGGTCATGCGCCAGCGCATGCGGGCGCGGTCCGATCAGCGACATGTCCCCGGCAATGACGTTGAGTAGCTGCGGGAGTTCGTCGAGGCTCAGCCGGCGCATCCAGCCGCCGACCTTGGTGATGCGAACGTCGTTCTGTTCGGCCTGCTTGATGACCGGGCCGTTCTCCAGAACCGTCATCGTGCGGAATTTGAAGATGCGGAAGGGCGCGCCGTGAAGACCGAGCCGCGTTTGACGGAAGATCGCGGGACCCGGCGAGGTCGCACGGATCAGAACCGCGAACAGCAAAAAAAGCGGCGAAAGAACGATCACCGCCGGTATGGCGATCGCAAGATCGAGCGCGCGCTTGCCAAAACCATGGACATAGCGCGTCACGCGCGTCGCCGGCGCCGCATAGACGCTGGCCGAAAAGGGGGCGAAATCCTCGTGAATGGTCACTGTCAGACTCGGGGCAATGCAATCCGCTGCGGACTGGGTTGCATTCCTCGCGCCAGAACTGCCCGGTCATTGCTGTGCCGGATCGCGACCGGAACATGCTTTTCCGGCCGTTTACCAACACTTCTGGCGGATCACCTGTGCAATCGCGGGACCGCTGTGCCTTTTCGGGATGCTATGTGCCGATCTGCGACTGCCAGTTCTGCAGACGTCCGTTGTTGGCGCGCAGCACCGGGAGGAACGCCGCCAGATTCGGTTCTTCCGGCGCAAGGCCATAGCGCGGCAGCAGGAATGGGTTGGTGCTGGCGTTCAGAGTGCCGGCCATAGTGGTGAAGGCGTATTCGTAGCCCGCCTCGCGAACCGCTTCCCACGCGTTGCGTCCGACATCGCCGCAATTGCCGAAGGGATAGGCGAAGAAGCGGCAGGGCCCGACTTCCTGAGCGATGCGCTGCCTGGAAAGTTGTGCTTGCCGGCGCAACCAGTCGCGGGGCTGTTTGTCATGCATTGCCCAATGCACGTCTGCATGCGCGCCGATCTCCACGCCGCGGTTTCGCAGTGCGCGGACCTGGTCCCATCCCAGGAATGTCTCGGAGGCATATTTCGCTTTGAGATCGATGGACAGCATCGCTTTCATTGCGGCCAGTGCTTCGCCCGCCTGCGGCGCGTCCATCGTTTTGAGCCGCTGCCAAAGGCTTTCCGCGCAAGCCCGGCGTTGTGCCGCCGTGTCCAGCCGGAACGGCGGCAAATCAGCGATGTGATGCGTCCCTTTCGGCGCTTCGATGCAGAATATGCGCGTCAATGTCGGCGGGGAGAATTCACCCGTGTCGATGTGATGCGTGCTGACGAAAAGCGTCCAGGGCAGGCCGTGAGTCTCGAGCACCGGCGCCGCATTCGTGAGCGTGTTCGCATAGCCGTCGTCCGACATGAGAAACAGCGCGCGCGGATATTTCCCGGGCCGCCGCAAAACATCGGAGAGCGACGCCAGCGGCATCACGTCGAAATCGCGCTTCATGAGCCGGGCCATGGCATCGAAGGCGTCGAGGCTGTGCTGGTTGGTTTGCAGGCCCGGATCAACGAGCGTGCGCTCGACGCCATGAAAGAACACCGCCGCCGGTGCGCCGAAAGGGCGGGCCAGCGCGGCCGGAATCCAGTTTCCGGCGAGGCGTGCGAGACGTCCAACAGTGCTCATGCGATGCGTACTTTTGCAGAAGATGGGCCAGCATGAAGCGGCCGCCTTACCCCGCGCTTAACCGCTGTTTCGCACTGGCGAATGGACTGCCGCGCGAGCGCCCAAAAAGCGGGCTTCCTTTTCTTCTCCACGGACGCCCCAAGCATGGTCTTCCGTGTCGCGGCCGGCAGCTGCCGCGCCCGTTTTGTTGCGTGGAAACCGCCATTTTGTGGCTTTCTTGACGGGGTTATGGGCCAAGGATAGGACGCTGCACCCCGCGCAACAAAAATGCGCGGACGCGTGGTAGCGTGGCCTGGGGCCGGCGTCCGCGGCGTTCCGTTTCGGTCATCCGGAGACGTTATATGAAGAACAGGCAGCCCCTTTCCCTGCGTGTCCCCGAGCCCAAGCACCGGCCAGGCGACAAGCCTGACTTCTCCGGCTTGCGGATTTCGGATGCCGGCGCCGTACGCCGCCCCGATATCGCTGTCTCTGCACGCGAGATTTCCGACATCGCCTTTGAACTCATCCGCGTGCTGGACAAGAATGGCAAGGCGGTGGGTCCGTGGAATCCCAAGCTCGATCCGGAGACGCTGCGCCGCGGGCTGAAGACCATGCTGCTCACGCGCGCTTTCGACGATCGCATGTTCCGCGCGCAGCGCCAGGGCAAGACATCGTTCTATATGAAGTCCACCGGCGAAGAGGCGGTGGCGGTGGCGCAGGCCGCGGCGCTCGAGCCCGACGACATGTGCTTTCCGAGCTATCGCCAGCAGGGACTTCTGATCGCGCGCGGTTATCCGCTCGTCGACATGATGAACCAGATCTATTCCAACGAGCGCGATCCGGTCAAAGGCCGTCAGCTGCCGGTGATGTATTCGAGCAAGTCGCACGGCTTCTTCACCATCTCCGGCAATCTCGGCACGCAGTTCCCGCAAGCCGTGGGCTGGGCCATGGCGTCGGCCTACAAGGGCGACGATCGTATCGCGGTGAGCTGGGTGGGCGACGGCACCACGGCGGAAGGCGACTTCCACTACGCCTGCACCTTCGCGAGCGTCTATCGCGCGCCGGTGATCCTCAACGTCGTCAACAATCAGTGGGCGATCTCGAGTTTCGCCGGCATTGCGGGCGGCGACGAATCCACTTTCGCGTCGCGCGGCATCGGCTACGGCCTGCCGGCGCTGCGCGTCGACGGCAACGACTTCCTCGCCGTCTACGCGGCAACGCAATGGGCGGCGGAGCGCGCGCGTTCCAATCTCGGCGCGACCCTGATCGAGATGTTCACCTACCGCATGGAATCGCATTCCACCTCCGACGATCCCACGCGCTACCGCCCGCTCGACGAGGCCAAGGCGTGGCCGCTGGGCGATCCCATCGAGCGGCTGAAGCAGCATCTCATCGCGCTCGGCGAATGGAGCGAAGAGAAACACGATGCCGCGCACAAGGACGCGGTGGAGCAGGTGAAGGCCGCCAACACCGAAGCTGCGGGCCACGGCACGCTGGGCGAGAACAAGCTGCCCAGCGCCAGCACCATGTTCGAGGATGTGTTCAAGGACATGCCGGAACATCTGCGCCGCCAGCGCCAGCAGATGGGAGTCTGACCGATGCCCACCATGAACATGATCCAGGCGCTCAACGACGCGCACAAGGTCGCCATGCGCG
>JBQCFD010000004.1:0-7377 GCA_051959625.1 Rhizomicrobium sp. | reverse complement strand
CTGGCGCGACTATATGGACCTGTGGGAACGCACGGCACGCCGCATGATGGGGGGCGACGTGGACCCCGTGGTATCCCCGGCCCCGGGCGACAAGCGATTTCGCGACAAGGACTGGCAGGAAAACCAGATCTTCGACTTCATCAAGCAGAGCTATCTGCTCACCGCCAACTGGATGCAGGAAACGGTCGCGCGCGTCGACGACAAACTCGATCCCAAGGAAAAGCGCCGCATCGAGTTCTATACAAAGCAGTTCGCCGACGCGATCGCGCCGACCAATTTCGTGCTTACCAATCCGGAAGTGTTGCGCACCACGCTCCAGTCCAATGGCGAGAACCTCATCAAGGGACTGAACAATCTTCTGGAAGATCTGGATCGCGGCGGCGGACAGCTTTCTATCCGGCAGTCGGCGGATGCTTTCAGGATCGGCGAAAACATCGCGACCGCCCCCGGCAAAGTGGTGTTCCGCAATGATCTGATCGAGCTTTTGCAGTTCGATCCGGCGACCGAGCAGGTCTACAAGATTCCGCTGCTGATATTCCCGCCCTGGATCAACAAGTTCTACATCCTCGATCTCAGGCCGGAGAACTCGTTCATCCGCTGGGCGACGGCGCAGGGTTACACCGTATTTGTCGCCTCATGGGTGAATCCCGACAAGAAGCTCGCGAAAAAAGGATTCGAGGACTACATGCGCGAAGGCATCTTCGCGGGCCTCGATGCGGTGACGGCCGCCACAGGCGAGAAGAAGGTCAATTGCATCGGTTATTGTATCGGTGGCACGCTGCTCTCGGCCACCCTCGCCTACATGGCCGCGGAAGATGACGACCGGGTCAACAGCGCAACCTTCTTCGCAGCGCAAGCCGATTTCAGCGAGGCCGGCGATCTCAAGGTCTTCATCGACGACGAACAGCTTGAGGCGCTCAAGCAACAGATGAACGAAGCCGGGGGTGTTCTGGAGGGCGGCAAGATGGCCACCACCTTCAACATGCTGCGCGCCAACGATCTCATCTGGTCGTTCGTGGTGCAGAACTATCTGCTCGGCAAGGAACCCGCGCCGTTCGACTTGCTCTACTGGAATTCCGACACCACGCGGATGCCGGAAACGACGCATCTGTTCTATCTGCGCGAGTTCTACAAGAACAACTGCCTCTCGCAGGGCAAGATGGTGCTGGGCAACCGGAAGCTCGATTTGTCCAAGGTGAAAATCCCGATCTATCTGCAAAGCGCGAAAGATGACCACATCGCGCCGTTCCGTTCGGTCTACAAGTCCACCAGGCTGTTCGGCGGACCGATCCGCTTCATCATTGCAGGCAGCGGGCATATCGCCGGCGTCATCAATCCGCCGGCTGCGAAGAAATATCAGTACTGGACCAACGACGCCTTTGGCGCGACGCCGGGCGGCAAGACCGGAAAACCCTACCCTGCCAAGGTCGAAGACTGGCAGTCCGGCGCCAAGGAAACGCCCGGTTCCTGGTGGCCGGATTGGGATGCGTGGCTGTCGAAACTTTCCGGCCCCAAAGTCCCCGCCCGCACACCTGGCGACGGGAATCTCGAAGTGCTCGGCAACGCGCCGGGAACCTATGTGAAGATCAAAGCCCAGTAAACCGCCCGCACTTCGTCACAGCAAAATCATGCGCACCAGGCGCAAGCGCGGGCTTAATGTTCGCCTTTCTCAATGGCTTGCACACTGTTTTGGACCAAATGATAGATATTTGTCAGTGGGCGGAACATCGTCTCTACGGTGACGTAGATCAATAGCGCGCGGTAATTTCGAGTTATTGGTTCATCGATTTTGCGGCACTACTTTCTGACCTCGAGCCTTACTGACTCACCCGAAAGTATAATTTACCTCCGCACATTTGTGGTGTCTGAGTCGCCCCAGTTAGATCGCAGCGTGCAAATGCGGTCGATCCTATGAACGCGATTAAGAGGTAGCCAGATGTGGAATTCAAAGCCGCTTGCTTTCGCCGCGTTGCTCGCTTCGCAGATCGCACTTGGGGTTACCACTTGCGAAGCAGCGACAACGCAAACATATCAGGACTGGCACGTTGATTGCCCGCAGGCGAATGCCTGCGTCGCGCATTTCGATGCCGAGGGCGTTCAAATTCTGCTCGGAAGAACGGCACCGAATGCCGCGATGCGCATGGCGTTTCGATTCCCCGCCGCGACGAAAAGCGGAACGCCGATAGCCATGCGCTTATCAACCGGCTGGCAGGCCGGCCTTCGCATCGCCGGTTGCAAGAAGGAATATTGCGAGGCCGCGGTCGCGGCAAACCTGACCGATTCCACCATCGCGCAACTTCGGCGCAGCCAGAGCGGTGAGGTGGCCTATCTGCTCAACGATCGCATCCTGATCATTCCCTTCTCGCTGTCCGGTTTCGCCGACGCGATCAAAGCCGTCAGCAGTTGAAACGGGCAAGCTCATGTCCAGGGGATGGTCATACATGATCGGGATTGCCGCATTCATGACGCTCGCGATCGACGTACGAAGCCAGGATGCCAATGATCCCGGCGCCAAGGTCGCGGAAGAACATTGCGCAGCTTGCCACGCAATGCCCGATCAGCCCGATACCGGAATCGCGCCGTCGATTTCGGAAATTGCTGAATATCAAAATGTCTGGACCGACATCGATCTACGAACGGCGTTGCCGCGGCAACATGGTGCCAGGGCCAACATAGATATCACCAGCGAGGACGCGCACGTCCTTGCAGTTTATTTGGAGTCACAAAAGAATAACAAACTTGCAGCGCCGAAGAATTAGCCAGGAGGGGGGCATGAAAGCTCGGGGTATTAGATGTCTGAAAACAACAAAGCCGCCGCCATCGCGGTAATTCACTCGAATGCCCTATTTCGCGCAGGCCTTGCCAGCTTGCTCACGGGCAATTCGGCCTACAAGGTCACCGACACCTCCAGCATGGAGACGTTGGAAGGACTCGTCCGCAATGGAGGCAGCTTCGACGCTGTCCTTGTCGAGCTCGCTGGCATCAAAAGCCATCTCATCGAGCACGTCTCAACCTTGAGAAGCTATTTGCCAAACGCGCGGGTCGCGCTCCTCTCCGGTCATTTCGACCCCTCCGAACTTGCACTTGCGTTTTCCGCCGATGCAGATGGCGTCATTCTCGAGAGCGTCGGCGGAGACATTTTGCTGGAATCGCTCAAGCTCATACTTCTTGGCGAAAAGCTGTTTCCTTCCCCGCTTGCGCGCTATTTGTCCTCGAACTCCAATCACTCGGGCGTTAAATTCAACGGCCAGGCCCTGACCACCGACTTGTCGGATCGCGAGCTGGAGATTCTCCGTTGTCTGATCGACGGAGATTCCAACAAGAGGATCGCCAACCGTCTCAACATCACCGAAGCAACCGTCAAGGTTCACCTCAAGAGCATTCTTCGGAAGACACATGTCCTGAACCGCACTCAGGCCGCGATTTGGGCACTTCAACGTGGTGTCGGGCTTACCGCCGCCGTTGCATTTTTCATTTGCGCCTATGATTGGATCTCGCTCCAACCGACTACGCTCGCGGCACTGGACTATCTGGATCTTTTGCGAGGAGCGGGCTCGGTTTCATAAGCTGTGACATCGGCATCGGACAACCAATACACCTGCCATGTCCAGGCGTTCACGGTGTTCATCCCTTGCGGCAGCAGAAGATTTGCGAAGATCGGTTCGAAGCCCGGTCCAGCCGCTGATGTCCAGTCGCTGATGGCCATCGTCGTCAACATGGCGCCAGCTTCGTCCTGATCGAGCACCCATCCGGTACCGTAATAAGAGGTTGCGAAGTACGGGCTCCAGTTCCGCAAAGCTCCCGCGAAGCTGTTCCCGGCCTGGTCCGTCGCGACAGCGACGCCGCCTGGGCCCTTGGTGACGAACAGCAGCGAACCGTCGGGCCCGACCAGCACGTGACGCGGATGAATTCCGTAAAGGGCTTCATCGAGGATGAGCTGCCGGCCGGCCGGACTTATTGCAGATGCCGGCCGCCCGGAGCCCCACGGCTCGTTGTTCAGCGCCTGAGCCTCGATGGGCGGGGCATACGCCGCCGCCGCGAAAACGAGACATACGCCAAAGACCAGCCGGATCGTCAAAAGTGGGTGACAGAATTTCCACGCTATCATGTGGCGTCTTTCTTCGGCTTTTGTGTATCCGATTGCGATCGACGATACGCTCACATGAGATTGCCGCACCATATCACCAAACGGCGTACCCCTCTTTAGGCTGCTCACGGGTGTTGGCTTTCGGCGAATCCCAATCGAGTTAGCGACAAGCGATTCTGCTATTCGCCTTACTACTTCGGAGAACACGACAAGCAAAAGCGCACCGCTATCCTCTCCGCATTCGATTTGGAGCGGGCAGTGTTGGGCAAAGCCACGAAGATCACAGCTTTAGGACCGCTGGTCGCGCTTCTTCTGAGCGGTTGCACGGGTCAAGACTTCCTCGGCAAGAATGGAGTCAACCCGCTCTACAGCTTCCCCGTCACCAGCAACGAGACGCCATACAGTCAGTGCCTGGAAGATCTCGCAAGAGTCCCGGGCGATCATCTTCCGACATTCGCCGTCGGCGAGATCGACGATAAGACGGGCCAGGTCAACTACACTTCGAACGGTCACCAGCTCACCCAGGGTGTGACCGAGATGGTGATCAGCGCTCTCGGCAAGACGGGCAAAGCCAATCTTGTCGAACGTAGCGATCTGCGTATTCCCCTCGCGGAAGTGAAGCTCGCCGAGCAGGGCCGGCTATCCCGGCCGCTAACCGCCTACACCGCTATTCCCGCCAGCGATTTCATCGTCATGGGTGCGCTGACGGAGCTCAACTACAACATCGTCAGTGGCGGCGCGAGCCTCGCCATAGAGGGCATCGGGGGCGGTGCGAAGATGGCCGTCATCAACGTCGCACTCGATCTACGCGTGGTGAACTCGCGTAATTTCGCGGTGAGTTACATCACGAGCCTGCAGAAGCAGATCTATGGCTACGAAGTCGACGCCAATGTCTTCCGCTTCTTCGGGAACACGTTAGTCGAGTTTGACGCCGGGAAAATCAAGAACGAGCCGCTCCAGCTCGGCGTCCGATCCGTTGTTGAAATGGCTGTTTACCAGATCATGACGGAATTCCTCCATCTGCCGGGCGAACAGAAATGCGCGCTCACGCAGACGGATCATATGGCCAAGCAACTGGATCGGCTCGCAACCTCAAGCAAAGGAGAATGAGCAATGCGTATGCACAGTAAAATGGCTCTCCTGGCCGGTGTTGCCGCGTCGGCGCTGACGTTTGGTTCGTCAGCGTTCGCATTCGACAACGTCGACTGGAACTGGAACCAGAACGTCAACACGAACGTGACGGTCAACGCAGGCGTGACGACAAACATCGATCCTTCCGGCCTCACCGATCTGGAAAAGTTGCAGTTGCAGATCGGCGACGTGTCGGCGACGTCGACGGTTGACGGCGTCTACAACAACCAGCCGACCCTCGGCGGCGACGGTACGATCGACTTCACCGTCTCCTGGGCTGGCACGCAGAACGACGGACCCAATCCGTCGGTCTTCGGCACCGGTGTACTCGGCGGGCCGCAAGCTTCGCTCGGTGGTGACCTCTCGGGCTCCGGCGATCTGCAGGGAACACTCGACGAAGGATCCGATGCGATGCAGCTTTCGGCGGTCTTCACCGATGTCCCGGTTACCGTCGCCGGCTCGGATACGTTCAATGCCCTGACCGAGCTTCCGCAGGTGGCGAGCGCTGCGACGGCTGTTGGAAACAACCAGTCGATCACCAGCGATGTCGGCACGCAGATCCATGACACCCAGGTCCTGTTCGGCGGCTTCAACGACGAAGCGAACGGCGGTATTTTGCCAGACACTGGCAATACCGGCCTGTCGGCGGCGTTGGCTGTGGCCGTGAATGGTGCTTATGGCGTCATCACCCCGGCGGACATCACGGCAAACTCGAGCGTCAGCAACATCCTGAATGCGTCTGTTGACAGCAATGCAACCGCTGTCGGCAACAACGCGAACATCGAGGTGGATGCTGCCACGCCGTCGGACGCGATGCTCATCGGCGACTTCAGCCAGGTGGCGTATGCCAACGTGAGCGCGACGTCGAATGTGAGCAACGTCAATATCAACAACTACCCCAACCTTGGTTCGTTGGATCACCCGATCGTCAATTCTGCGGCGACCGCGGTGGGCAACAACATGAACATCAAGGTCACCGCCCCAGCCCCAGTAACCGGCCCGTGACCCTGATAGCGGGGGAGGAGCACACCCCTCCTCCCCCGCCCCTTTTAAGGGAGTAGGAACAATGAAACGCAACAAAATCCGCAAGGCTGCTTGGGCCGCGATCCTCCTGCTGGCGCCGTTACCCGCATGGGCGCAGCCAGGCATGAACAATGAGCCCTGGAGCCCTCAGGCAACCGATCCAGGCACCATGGCGATCGCCATGGCCCAGATGAACGGAAACGCGGCCTCGAGTTCGACGCCCTCGCAAACCCTCGTCTGCGGCGGCGGCACCGGAGCGACCGCGACGGCCAACTCGACGTGCATCATCTTGAACAATTCGGGCGGCAGCACCGTCGGCGCCGGGCAGGACAGCAATGGAAGCCAGACCGCGACGTCGTCCACGTCGACAAAGACCGTGACGAACACAATGAGCGGAGCGTTGAGCTCGCTGGTGCCCGGAAGCTAAAAGCCGGCACCCGAAAGGCGGGGCGGGATATCAGCCCTTCAAGCTCTCTTCGAGAAGCCTGACAAACTCCGCCTTCTGCTTGTCTTCGATCCATCGCACGACCGCGACCATGTCGTGCTGGTAGTCGATGAACACGACGTTGTCGCCATTGCCGAGGAACGTCACGCAATCCTCGCGCGCGGCCGGATACATCTTGTGGTCCGTGTTCAGGAACCAGTTCATGTAACCGTAGATCGGCTCCTGCGGCGTCGGCGTACGCGCCATCTTCACCCATTTGCGCGAGAGGATCTGCTTGTCGCCCCACTTGCCGTTGTTCAGGCCCAGCAACCCCATGCGCGCCAGATCGCGCGCGGAGATGAACATGCCGCCACCCCAATGCCCGCCGCCCGGTGGCACGGGCATGCGTTGACCGTCGATCGTCACCCAGGCGTTGGTGTAGTTCTCCCAATGCCACGTGTCGGACGCGCCGATGGGGTCCATCACATATTGCTTGAGCACATCCGGCAACGGACGCTTCCATAGATAGGTAAGTGCAAGCGCCAGTGCGTTCACCCGCACGTCGGAGTATTTCCATTCCTTGCCTACCGGCGGAGGGCCTTTCGCGAGTTCGGTCCATGGATGCTCGCCGGGGCGATCGGCCCACCATGGCTTGCCCCACATGGTGCCTATCCAGCCAGAGGTCTGGCGCAGCATCTCGTCCCATGTGATC
>JBQCFD010000003.1:0-5314 GCA_051959625.1 Rhizomicrobium sp. | reverse complement strand
TGGCGCGCCGGAAGCTGAAGAACTCCCCTTCGCGGGCATAGGTGTCGGCGGCCAGTCCGTTCACGCGCTGCAAACCGGCGGCGCGCAGCCGCGCGAGCACATAGCCCTCCAGATCGAAGCGGAAATGATCCGCACGATTTGAGGTGACGAAATATCCGGCGTTGGTTTTATCGGCCGCGGTGAACCGGTCGCGGAATTCCGCGCCGACTTCGTAGTTGGCTTGCGCGATGCAGGGGCCGATGGCGGCAGCGATGTTCGCGCGGCTCGCGCCGAGCTCTTCCATCGCGGCGAGCGTGGATTCGACGATGCCCGCCAGCGCGCCTTTCCATCCGGCATGCGCCGCGCCGATGACGCCCGCTTGCGCATCCGCGAACAGCACCGGCGCGCAATCGGCGGTGAGGATGCCAAGCGCGATGCCGCGCGTGCGGGTCGCCACGCCATCCGCCTGCGGGCGCACCTCGCCCCACGCCACGCTGACCGGAACGGCGGTCGCGCTGTGGATCTGATGCAGCGTCACCAGCTCGGCATGGAAATGATCGGCGATGCGTTCGCGGTTGCGCACCACCAGCACCGGATCGTCGCCCGATCCCGGCCCGCAATTCAGCGACTCGTAGATGCCACTCGAGACACCACCCGTGCGGCCGAAGAAACCGTGCGCGATGCCGGGAAGTGAGAGGTTGGAGGAATCGAGGATCAACATCTTAACCCCATTATGTCATCGCCCGCTTTATGCGGGCGACCCATTTTTCTTCTCGCAAAAAGAAAATTGGGTCCCCCGGATCGCGCTGATGCGCGACCGGAGGATGACAGCGGTTTTTAAAATCCCGGCGGCGTGCGTTTGTCGTTCGGCAGGATCGCCATTGCCTTGAACAGCGTTCCCATTTGATCCGGCAGGATCAAGCGCTCCAGTTGTCCATCGATCTCGGGCGTGGAACCGAGCCGCCCGCGCGCCAGCGTCGCCGCGCGTTGCACGATGCCGAGCGCTTCCAGGAAATCGCCCTGCCCCTCCGGCCCGAACGGCGTGGCACCCGTTTCGCGCGCGGCTTGCGCCAGCGCGGCGAAATCCACATGGGCGGAAAGATCGGCCTCGCCCGGCGCTTCCAGCACGCTCGCATATTTGTGCGCAGCGACCGCCTGCAGCGTTTCGCCGAAGCCGGCGTCGGCGCCGTAGCCATAATCGACGATCAGCGCCGCGCCGCCTTTGCGCGCGACGGCTTCCGCTATCTGCTGGATGATCGCGGTGGACGATGGCGAGGTTTCGTAGAACGCCCCCATCGGTGCGCCGTCGCGACTGGGCGGAACGAGCGATGACGGCACGGCGTCGGGCGACAGCGCGAAATCCAGCGTGTCGCCATTGGCGACAACCATGCGCTCGCACCAGCCGCGTTCCGTTTTCACGAACTGCTGGATCGGCAGCGCGTCGAAGAATTCGTTGGCAAGAAGAAAGAGCGGCTTGTCGGCCAGCGCGTCGTCGAACTGCGTTGCCCACCGAATGTTCGTGCCAGACGCGGCCAGTGCCTCTTTTTGAATTGCCGTCAGTGCCGGGCTGTTCTCCACCAGCACGATTGCAACCTTCGCCAGGAACTCCGGCATGAGCTGACGGATCACGCGCAACGCATCGCTCATCAAGGTGCCGCGTCCCGGCCCCAGCTCCACCAGCCGCGCTTCGGGCTTGCCCTGGTCGTGCCAGCATTGCGCGATCCACAGGCCCAGCATCTCGCCGAACATCTGGCTCACTTCCGGCGCGGTGACGAAATCGCCGCGCGTGCCCAAGGGATCGCGCGTCGCGTAATAGCCCGATTGGGGATCGTGCAGCGCGATCGTCATGAACTGGGCGATGGAGATCGGTCCCTGCGCCTCGATCAGCCGCGCGATGCGCTGGCCGAGGGCGTTCATGCCGTGACCCGTCTCGGCTGCTTGTGCGCAAGCCAGATCACGAAGGCGCCGCCGAGGATGAATGCGAACGACAAGGTCTCGCCCATCGTGATCGGGCCGATGAACGGCGCATCGGGTTCGCGGAACAATTCGGAGATGATGCGCACCACGCCGTAGCTGATCAGGAAAATGCCGCTCGTCAGCCCGGGCCTGTCCTGCCAGCGGAATCGGCGAATGCCGACCTGCAGGATGATGAACATCAGCACGCCTTCCAGCGCGAACTCGTAAAGCTGGCTGGGATGGCGCGGCTGAAGCCCTGCCGGGCAATTGCCGTGATTGGCGGCCATGATATGCGGCGAGCAGAACACCATGCCCCAGGGTTCCGTCGTCGGGCGCCCCCACAAGTCGCCGTTCACGAAATTGGCGAGGCGGCCCAGCCCCTGCCCGATCGGTTCCACCGCGCAGATCAGATCGCCGATGGAAAAAAGTGAAAGCTTGCGCCTGCGGCAGAAGAGCCAGATCGCGAGGATCACGCCGATGGCGGCGCCGTGGAACGACATGCCGCCCTCCCACACCGCGATGATGCGGATGGGATGGACGAAGAAGTCCATCGGCAGGCCCCGGCAGTAACCGCCGCCCGCGTCCGGTGTCACGCCGCAAAGGAAGAAGCCGTAAAGGATCACCCAGCCGATGCGCCCGCCGAGGATCACGCCCAGCGTTGCCCACACCACCAGATCGCCCGCGTCGTCATCGGTCATCGGCGGCTTGCCGCTGAAGGGTGGATTCTTCCACAGGCTCTTCTGGTGAATCATCCGCACCACCAGCCACCAGCCGAGCAGGAGCCCTGTGATGTAGGCCAGCGCGTACCAGCGGATGGCGAAAGGCCCCAGGTGGATGAGGACGGGGTCCATGTCAGGAAATTGGAGGGCCATGGGGAGCGAAGTGCGAATGGTGAGTGGCGAATAGGGTTTTAGGGGGTTTCGCCCCGCTTCGCTATTCGCTATTGCCCATTCGCGCTAAGGTGCGGCCATGCAGACCGACAATCCCTTCCTCGACGGGCTCTCCCGTATCTTCACCGATGCCGCCGGCGCTGCCCAAAGCGTGCGCGCCGAAATGGACACCTTCATCCGCCAGCGGCTCGAACGCCTCGTCGCCGACATGGACTTCGTGCCGCGCGAGGAATTCGACGCGGTGAAAGCGATGGCGGCGAAGGCGCGTGAAGAAAATGCGAAGCTCGAAGCACGCATCGCGGAGCTGGAGTCGAAAACACGAGTCAAATCAGACTCCTGACTCGATTTGACTCGCGGGCTGACTCGTCCACAGGACTCCAAATCGAGTCATTCGAAAGCTGTGAACGGACTCTACGTCCACAGGCAGTGGCGCATAGACTCTTGTGCAGCCGCAAAATCTTGTGCCAGTTTGACATCGACTGCTTCGTTTTGCGTCGGCCGCGTCTTTCAGGAGTCCGGAATGTCCCTTGCCCATCAGGACGAGACGTTCTCAGCCCCCCACCCGCTCGACATGCTGGAGCGGACGGTGGAGGACAATGGCTGGCCGTTCGAACGTCAGGGCCGCGACGAGTTGAACCTTTCGGTCGCCGGCAAGTGGTGCGACCATCATTTCAGCTTCTCGTGGCGAGACGAATTGCAATCTCTTCATCTTTCCTCCGCCTTCGACATGCGGGTGGATGCCAAGCGCCGCGCGGAAGTCGCCAATCTTCTGATGTTCGTGAATGCGAAGCTCTGGATCGGTCACTTCGACCTGTGGCCGGACGACGGCACGCTGGTCTATCGCCACGCGATGATCTTCCCCGAAGCGATGGCGAGCCCGCAGCAATGCGAGGCGATGCTCAATCTCGCGGTTGAAGCCTGCGAGTATTACTACCCGGCGTTCCAGTTCGTTCTCTGGGGCGGCAAGACCGCCGAAGAGGCCGTCGCCGCCGCGGTTCTGGAGTGTCAGGGGCAGGCCTGATGGCGATCCTTGGTCGCGCGAGAATTCAATCGACGCGCTCCAGCATTTTTTTTCTTTGCGTCCTAGCATATTTTGCGTGGATAGGCAGCGTGTTAGCGGAAGGGACCACCCCGTCGGTGCCGCCAGCTTCCTGCGATAGCTTGTATAGCCAAAGAAATGATCTGCACCCGGTCACGGGTCTCCTAGCCACAATCCGATTGGACGAGTCTCTCGGCGATATTCAAGTGGCCGAGTCAAGCGGGTTTCCCGATCTGGATAAGGCGGCAGTTATTTGTGCAGCGTCGACAAAATACAAGGCCGCTACAGTCGACGGGAAGCCTGTCGAAATAAGATGGTCGTTCCGTATGGCGTGGAATGCCTACCGCGGTCATTCCTTTATTTCGATACCGCGAACTCCCTTATCCTGTGAACCTTTCTATCCCGGCAGCGCTGTCCGCACTCATACGGAGGGAAACACGCTCCTGATGTTTCACGTCATGCCCGACGGAACTGTTCAGCAACCCACTGTTTTGCAGTCAAGCGGTAGCAATGACTTGGACAACGCAGCCAAGACATGCGTGTTAGGATGGCACTATCCTCCAGCAACATTGGATGGAAAGCCTGCCGAATTTGAATGGAAATCGTGGGTTTCTTGGCACCTTTGGCCTTAGCTAGAGAATCTTAGCATGGGCGCAATGGGCCATCAGGATAGTCCGCTTCTACTCATCGGGGCCGGACGGATGGGCGGTGCGCTGCTCAAAGGCTGGCTCGCGCGCGGGCTGGGGCCCGTGGTCGTCGTCGAGACGAACCCGTCGAAGGAATTGAAGGCGCTGGCCCGGCGCGGCGTGACGCTTCTGAACAGCATCGAGGATGCGCCGGCGAAGCTGCGCGCCTGCGTGATCGCGCTGAAGCCGCAGATCCTGAAGGTGGAAGCGCCGCGCCTGCACGCGATCGCGGAATCGGGTGTGCCGATGATCTCCATCGCGGCGGGAAGCTCCATCCGGCTGATGAGCAAGGCGTGGGGAAAGTCCGCGCGCATCATCCGCACCATGCCGAACACGCCGGGCTCCATCGGCGAGGGCATCTCCGCGCTGTATGCGCCACCCAATGCGACGCGCGCGGATCGCAAGCTGGCGGAGTCGTTGCTGGCCGCGCTCGGCGAAACCGTGTGGGTGAAGCGCGAGACGGATATCGACACGGTGACGGCGGTGTCGGGTTCGGGTCCGGCTTATGTCTTCCTGATGGTGGAATGCCTTGCCGCCGCCGCGCGCCAGCAGGGCCTGCCGCCGGACGTGGCGCTGAAGCTCGCGCGCAAGACGATCATCGGCGCTGGCGCGCTTTTGAAGGTCGATCCGGCGCCCGCCGAAGAGCTTCGCCGCAATGTCACAAGCCCCCACGGAACCACCGAAGCAGCGTTGAAGGTGCTGATGGCGCGGGATGGTCTGGAGCCGCTGATCAAGAAAGCGGTGTCGGCGGCGCGCAAGCGGGC
>JBQCFD010000002.1:0-9572 GCA_051959625.1 Rhizomicrobium sp. | reverse complement strand
CATCCCAGCTTCCGCTCGCCCTATCGGGGCGCCAACAGCCTGTCGCCCAAGAGCGTGGGCGACGAGACCTTCGATGCCACCGCCTTCATCGGGGCCAGGCTCTGGCCGGGCGGCGCGGTCTATTTCGATCCGGAGATCGACCAGGGCTTCGGCCTGTCGAACACACTGGGTGTTGCCGGGTTTCCGAGCGGCGAGGCCTACAAGGTCGGCAACACCAATTTCTATTTCCGCCCGCAGCGGCTCTATTTCCAGCAGTCGCTAGGCCTCGGCGGCGACACGCAAGAGATCGATGATGGCGTGAACCAGGTTGCGGGCACGCGGACCGCCGACAATCTCGTCGTCACCGTCGGCAAGTTCTCCGTCGGCGACATCTTCGACACCAATCGCTATGCACATGACCCGCGCGGCGACTTCCTGAACTGGTCGCTGATCGACGCCGGCGCCTTCGACTATGCCGCGGACGCCTGGGGCTATGCCTCCGGTGCCGCTGCGGAGTGGACACAGGATGCGTGGACGCTGCGGCTGGGCGCCTTCAATCTTTCCAAGGTCCCGAACGGCACGGTGCTGGAGACCGATTTTCGCCAGTTCGAGCTCACAGGGGAGATCGAGCGGCGCTACAGCCTCTTCGGCCATGACGGAAAGATAAAGCTGCTCGGCTTCGTCAATCGCGGCCGCCTGGGGCGCTATCGCGACGCCGTCGCGCTCGCCGCCGCCACCCACACCACGCCCGACACCAGCCTCGTCCGCCGATACGCCTCGCGGCCCGGCGGCGAGATCAATCTGGAGCAGGCGATCACGGACGATATTGGCGCCTTCCTGCGCGCCAGTGTCAACGACGGCAGCGAAGAGGCCTACGAGTTCACCGAGGTCAACAGGTCGTTGTCTGCAGGCTTGTCGATCAAAGGCAGCGTCTGGAACCGCGCGGACGACGCGGTCGGGGTCGCTGCCGTCATCAACGGTTTGTCGCCGGATGCGCGCGCCTATTTTGCGGCCGGGGGGCTGGGGATTCTTATCGGCGACGGGCAGCTTCCGCACTATGGGACGGAAGACATAATCGAAGCCTATTACGCCGCTACCCTCGCGAACTGGCTGACAACGACGCTGGATTATCAGTTTGTGGACAATCCCGCCTACAACAAGGATCGCGGGCCTGTGTCAGTTTTTGCTTTTCGCCTGCATGCCCAAATTTGATTGCGCACTGAGCCCAAACCGTTATCCCGCTAAAGGACAGATCGGCTAAGAAGGCATTAAGACCTCGCGCCTAGTCTGCGCGCCGGGCAAGGAATCTCTGTGGCGCACTTCGATCAAGCATCCGCTGCAAACGCCGTTGAAGCGATGGGCTTCGGCGCCGCCAACCGCCGCCTCGCGCGCTACTGGCTTTCGGCGTGGAACGGCGACGTGCCCCCTACGCGCGGCGACATTCTTCCATCGAAGATCAAGGACCTGCTGTCGGGCATTGCCATCGTCGAATTGCGCAAGGATGGCGTTGCATATTGCCGCCTGGCGGGGTCGGCGATCTGCATGGCCATCGGCATCGACATCACCGGCCGCGATATCCTCACGCTCACGCCGCCCGAGTTCCGCGCAGAGCGCCGGGCGCGCTATGATCGCGTCACGAGCGGCGCCATCAGCCGCTGCGTGAAGCGGCTGCGCACCCGCTTTAACGAAACCATCCTCGTCGAAGATATTCAGCTTCCGCTTTCCGGCGTGAGCGAAGGTGGCATAGGGCAACTCCTCTACCACGCCGACTGGCGCCCGAAGACGATGGACCGTAGTGCGCCGGAAATCCTGCGCGGCCTCGGCACTGAGGTCGACGAGACGGTTTGCATCACCAAGCCCCTGCTCGCCCGCGCGGCAAGCTGAACCTCGGCGCCTGTGCTAGGATGGCACCCGGCTTTCGGGGGGCTTCTTATGCATTTGCGATTTGCCGCGGCGTTTCTCTGCGCCGCCGTTCTTGCGTCATCCGCGCACGCGGACGATTCTTCCGCAGCGCTCGGCATGGGCGGACTCGAGCTTGTGAGAGCGCCGGACATCCGCATGGCGCGCGAGGATCTCTACATCAGCCCCAAGGTGGTGCGCATCCGCTACGTCTTCATCAATGACGGCGCGAAGGATGTGGACAGCCTGGTCGCCTTTCCGCTGCCCGACATCGACACCTGGGAATTCTATGAAGAGCCGATCGGGACGGTCGGCAACGATCCGGTCAATTTTGTCGGCTTCACCGCCAAGAGTGACGGAAAGCCCGTGCCGGTGCGCGTGGAGCAGCGCGCTTTCCTGAACGGGCGGGATGTGACGGACACCGTCACCGCGGCGGGGCTGCCGGTGAATATCCTTCTTGCCGGCAATGTGGCGAAACTCGATCACCTCGCGGCCGCGAAAAAGGCGCTGCTGGAGAAGGCGGGCCTGGTGCAGAACGAAGGTGCGGGGCAAGAGCATCCCAGATGGACCGTTCACACCAAATTCTACTGGACGCAGCATTTTCCGGCGGGAAAGACCGTCATTGTCGAGCACGGCTATACGCCTGTCACCGGCCAGACCTTCTTCACGGAATATGACCTCAAGCCCAAACAAGATCCGGACGGCGGCCGGCGCTGGCAGCGCGATTACTGCATGGACGCTGCCACACTTTCCGCCATCACCCAGCGGATCCGGTCGGGCAGCAAGCCCGGCCAGAGCGGTATGTTGAACATCTATACGACGGACTTCATCCTGAAGACTGCGAACAACTGGAAGGGCGGCATCGGCTCGCTCAACCTCACCATCGACAAGCTGAAGCCGTCCAACATCCTGTCGCTATGCTGGGATGGTGAATTGAAGAGGACGGGGCCAACCACCTTCCAGTCCACGCTGAGGGACCTGCATCCGTCGCGCGACATCAAATTCGTGGTGCTGGAGAATCCCGCCGCGGAGGCGGATCAGTAAGGTTGCTGACCAGGCGTCGGGACATTGTTGCCGAGGCCTGTGGACGGCACCGATCCCGGCGCCAGCGTCCCGCGCCGGCACGACTGGTAACCCGATGCATAGCCGCGGCGGTAAGTGCTGGGTTCGCCCGCCAGCGAATCCGTCCTGTCGCGCGGATTGGCGCTTTGCGCCGTGGCCGCCGCGCAGCCGTCGGAATAGCCTGCGCGGAAATCGGGGGTGTGCCGAAGCGCGCGGTCGCGTGGGCCGCCGAACACCATGCATCCGCCCAGACTGAGCGCGGCAACAACGACAAACGCAATCGATCGCATTGCTTTCAACTCTTTCGTTCGGCCCGCGCGATCCAGCGCACGAGCGGGGAGAAACTCAACCCCTGCACCGCGATGGAGAATGCCACCACCGCATAGGTCACCGCCAGCAGAACCGTGCGTTCCTCGCCCCGCGGCAGCGACAAGGCGAGCGCCAGCGACAGCGCGCCATGCAACCCGCCCCAGCCGAAGATCGCGATGGCGCCGCGCTCGCGATGCTGCGCGCTGTACCACGCACCCCATGGCAGCACGACGGCGAAGCGCGCCAGCAGCACCAGCGGGATAGCCGCCAGGATCAGGCCGGTTTCATGCTTGTAGAACGGCACTGCGATGACCTCGACGCCGAGCAAGAGGAAGAGCAGCGCGTTCAGGATCTCATCCACCAGCGTCCAGAATTTCGGAAGATAGTCGTCGGTCTCGCCGTCCATCGCGGCCTTCGCCTTGTGGCCGCCGAACAGCATGCCCGCGCCGACGGTGGCGATGGCGCCCGACAGCCCAAGCGCCTGCGCGCCCGCATAAACCGCCATGGCGAGCGCGATGGACATGCTCGTCTCCACCGCGAAATCGTCCAGCGTCCCCATCAGCCGGATGACGCACCAGCTCGCCGCCATTCCGAGCGCAAGCCCGCCGGCGGCTTCTACGACAACGGCGAGGATTGCATGGCCGGCATTTGTATCGCCGCTGCCGGTCGCGATGGCGAGGAGCGCGGTAAAGGCGACGATGCCGACGCCGTCGTTGAACAGCGCCTCGCCCTGCAGGATTGCGGTCAGTGCCTTGGACATCCGCACATGGCGTACGGTCGCCAGCACGGCGACGGGATCGGTGGGGCTGATGAGTGCGCCGAAGACGAGCGCCCAGGCGAGCGGCAGGTCCACGCCGAGTGCTTGTGCGATCGCATATAGCCCCAGGCCCACGATGACGATCGAGCCCGCGACGCCCAGGGTGGCAAGCGAGGTGATCGAGACCCAGCGCTTGCGGAATTCGGAGAGGTCGACCTGCATCGCGCCGGCGAAAAGCAGGAATGCCAGCATGTAGCCCGTCACCGTCTGCGCGAAATCGATGCCTTCGACGGTGCGGCGTATCTGGTTCAGCACCTGCCACTGCGGCAGCAATCCTTCGAGCGCGAACACGATCAGCGCGCCGATAAGGCCCGCCAGCAGCATGGCCACGCCATGCGGAAGCTTCAGCGTCATCGCGTTGGCCCAGCCGGCCAGCGCCACGAGCGACATCAACACCGCCACGAGTGCGAACGCATCCATGCAACGTCGTTACAGGCGGCGCGGGCGGGAGGCAATGCAGCCGTGCGCCTGCACAGAAGTGCCTCCGCGCGAAATAATCGCCAATACTGCTACAATTGCGTTTTCCTTTGCCGTTAATCTTGTTCGACCGGAGTTCCAACGGTAAAGACAAGAAAAGGGGGCCGGTCTTTTGCCGGCCGGAAGGGGACTTCAAATGAAATTGCATGCCGTCGCGGCGATTGTCGCGCTGGGCGTTGCCGTGTCCGGTTGCGCCTCGATCATCAAGGGCCACACGCAATCCATCGCCATCACGACGCCGCCGATCACCGGCGCGAACTGCATTTTGAGCAGCAAGGAAGGCAACTGGACCGTCGTTTCGCCGGGGATCGTGACTGTCAACAAGAGCAAGGAAGACATCCAGGCGCACTGCACCAAGCCCGGCTATCAGGACGGTATCGCGACGATCCCTTCCGACTTCCAGGGCTGGACTCTCGGCAATCTGCTTCTGGGCGGCGTGATCGGCGTGGGTGTCGATGCCGCAACGGGCGCGATCAACGAATATCCGCATGCCTTCCAGATTCCGATGTTCCCCGCATCGGGCGCCGCGCCGGCGCCTGCCAATGAAAAACCATCGCCCGCAGCATCGTCGAAATCGACGAGCTGACCGGCACGGAGGGATTGGGGAAAACCTGGAGCGGGCGAGGCGAATCGAACGCCCGACCCTAACCTTGGCAAGGTTATGCTCTACCCCTGAGCTACGCCCGCGATCCAAGTGGAGCGCGGTTATGGCGGAGGGCTCCGGCAAGGTCAAGTGCCGCAAGGGGCCTCATTCGGCGGAATTTCCCAAGGATTTCAAAGGCTGTCCCGCTGCTCAGGGGGCAATGGCCGCCGTGGAGGCGGTGCGGTTTGCCTCGGCCGGAAACGAGACCGACACGATGAGTCCCGGCCCGTTGTCGCCCAGCGCCACGCTTGCGCCATGCAGGCCGGCCACAGCGGCGACCAGACTCAAACCCAATCCGTTTCCGGCTGTGCTGCGGCTGGCCTCTCCACGATAGAAGCGGTCCAGGATCATCTGGCGTTCTCCCACCGGAACGCCCGGGCCGTTGTCCGCGATTTCCAGAACCGGCGCCCGTCCGTTCGCGTGCAGGCGAACCTCGATGCGCGTGCCGTCTGGGGTATGGCGAATGGCGTTGTCGAGCAGATTGGCCAGGAGCTGGGTGATGAGTTCGCGATCGCCGTCGATCTTCAGGCCCGGCTGAACCTGTGTGACAAGCGTATGGTTCTGCTCTTCCGCCGTGGGCGAGAAGGAATGCGCCGCGCTCAACACGATTTCGCTGAGATCGATTTGCCGGAATCCCGCGCGCCGGCTTCCGGACTCGATTTGCGCAATGCGCAAAATGGCGGCGAAGGTCTCCAGAATGGCATCTGTCTTGGCAATGGCGCGCGCAACGGCGGACCGGTAGTCGGCCACGTTGGTCGCGCGCTCGCGGGCATCATCCAGCGCTTCGCGCAAATGACCGAGCGGCGTCCGCAGGTCGTGCGCGATATCGGTCGAGACATGACGGATCGAATCCATCAGCGCCTCGATCCTGTCGAGCATCCGGTTCAAAGTGGCTGCCAGACGGTCGAGATCGTCGCCCGATCCGTTCAGCGAGATGCGTCGCGCTATGTCGCCCTCGATGATCGCCTCCGCCGTGCGCGTGATGGAATCGATGCGCTGCAGGAAGGTGGCGCTGACCAGGATGCCCCCGCCCACGGCGAGTGCCAGCGCGAACAGAAGCCCCACTATGAACACGCGCAGGAATTCGGCATCGACATTCCGGATGAGTCCGATGTCGTCGCCGACCACCAGCCACAGATCCGGCGCAAGCTGAAGCCGATATGTGAGAAGCTGTTCGAGTTCGCCCGGGGGCTCGTCGCCATCCGGCGGCCCGAGCAGGTGCTTCCATCCTTCCTTCAACGGCGCCCGCGGAAGATGGCCGAAAATCCG
This sequence comes from Rhizomicrobium sp., assembly GCA_051959625.1. Lineage (GTDB taxonomy): Bacteria > Pseudomonadota > Alphaproteobacteria > Micropepsales > Micropepsaceae > Rhizomicrobium. The sequence continues at coordinate 3,117 of JBQCFD010000002.1, read as the reverse complement.
TGTGCCATCGGCATGGAACAGCGAATAATCCAAGGCTCCCGCGGACTGGTCCTGCAGCCGCTGACGGATCGCCGCCATCATGTCGGGCATGCCGCCGTTCTGATATTCGCCCTGCAGCGCCAATGCGTCGGATTGGATGCGTATGCGCTCCTGGTGATCCAGCGCTTCCTTCACATTGGTGTAGACGAATACGCCCACGATCGCCGCGGAGACGGCGAAGATGAGCGCGTAGAGCGCCGCAAGCTTGAAGCTTGTGGTGCTAAACAGTCTTGGCAGGCGCACGCAGCGAATATCCCGAGCCGCGAATGGTATGAATGAGTTCCGGATCGCTCCCGCGATTTATCTTGGAGCGCAGCCGGCTGATATGGGTTTCGACGATGTTGGTGCGCGGGTCGAAATGGAAATCCCACACGCCTTCGAGCAGCATGGTCCGCGTAACCACCTGCTCGGAATGACGCAACAGATACTCCAGAAGCTGGAATTCCCGCGGCTGCAAATCGATCGTCTCGCCGCCGCGGGTCACGCTGCGCTTGAGCAAATCCATCCGCAAGTCTCCAGCTTCCAGCACGCTGACCTGGTCGCTGATCGGCGGCCGGCGCGCGAGCGCGTTGACGCGCGCATTGAGCTCCGAGAATGCGTAAGGCTTCACCAGATAATCGTCGCCGCCGCTTTCGAGCCCTTCGACGCGATCATCGATGCCGCTCATGGTCGTGAGGAACAGGACCGGCGTGAGAATCTTCGCCGTGCGCAGCGCCTTGACCAGCGACAGGCCATCCATCTTCGGGATCATGCGATCCACGATCAGGACGTCGTAACTGTTCTCCGTGGCGAGATACAGGCCATCGCGCCCGTCGGCGGCGAGATCCACGACGTGCCCATGCTCGCGAAATCCACGCATCGCGAATGATGCGGTTTCAGCATCATCCTCGACGATAAGAAGTTTCATCTCTGTAATCCGGCGCTCCGCGGGTCCGCGCAGGCAGCGCGGCCGGCGACCAGCGCACTATACGGCTTCGTATAAAAAGAAAAACCTCCACGGCCGTTTCCGACGAAATATCAATGTCTCGCGCCAAGCCCGGTAAGGCGGCCGCGGTCATGTTGCGCTGGGCCCGCACCGAGAGCCGCCCGCGCGGCTGGAGCATCGAGCGTGATATCGCAGAAAGTCAAGGAACGCGCGCGTCCCGCCGTGCAGATGACGGCGCCAGTTCTGTCGGTTGTCGTGCCGACCTACAACGAAGCCGGCAACATGGCGGCGCTGGTCGAAAAGCTGTCCGAAGCGCTGGGTCCGGTTTCGTGGGAGCTGATCGTCGCGGACGACAATTCCCCCGACGGCACGCACCGGCTGGCCAAGGCCTTCGGTGCCGCCGATCACCGGATTCGCTGCTTGCGGCGGGTCGGGCGGCGTGGGCTAGCAGGCGCGTGCATCGACGGAATCCTGTCGTCCAGCGCGCCTTATGTCGCCGTCATGGATGGCGATCTGCAGCATGACGAGGCCATTCTTCAGCGCATGCTCCGCCGCCTCGAGGATGGCGACGCGGACGTGATCATCGGCTCGCGCTATTGCGATGGCGGATCGCCGGACGGATTTTCGGGCATCAGGGGAGCGATGAGCCGCTTCGCCACCATGCTGGCGCAGTCGCTCACCGGCGTGGTTGTGAGCGATCCGATGAGCGGGTTTTTCGCCGCTCGCCGGGAAGTGTTCGAAACCTACGCGCCGGATCTCTCCCACGATGGATTCAAGATATTGCTCGATCTTCTGGCGACGGCGCGCGGCCAGCTCGTCGTGGCCGAGGAGCCTTACGGATTCCGTGCGCGGCACGAAGGAGAGAGCAAATTCGATCTGCGCACCGGGCTCGAATATCTGGGCCTGCTGGCGGCCAAGGCAACGCGCGACGTCATCGAGCCGCGCTTCGTGCCTTACGCGTTCGTAGGCGGTCTTGGCCTTCTCGTGCATTTCGCGATCCTGAAATCGGCGCTGTCGCAATTCGAATTCCACACCGCGCAATCCATCGCCACGCTGGGCGCGATGCTGGCGAACTTCTTCCTCAACAACACGCTCACCTACAAGGATATGCGCCTGAGCGGCTGGAAGATGCTGAAAGGCGCGATGGTCTATTGCGCCATCAGCGCGACGGGATTCGTCGCCAACATCGGCGTCGCATCCTGGCTCTACGCGGAACGGCCGAGCTGGTGGCTGGCCGGCGCGGCGGGGGCGATCATCGGCGCGGTGTGGAACTACGCGATGTCGAGCCGTCTTGTCTGGCGATTGCACTGAATGACCGATACGACCGTTGGCGCGGCGACAAGAGCGCAACGCTTCACCGACGCGCAGACCGCGCTGGCGCTGACGCTCGCATTCGGCCTGCTCAGGATCGTGCTCTGCGCGTTCGTCGGCATGGGGACGAACGAGGCTTATGCGGTAGCGAGCGGCAGGCTCTGGAGCCTTTCCTATTTCGATCATCCGCCGCTGCATTTCTGGCTGGCGCAGCTGTCGGCGATGGCGTTCGGCGATACGCGCTGGGCGCGCCTTCCGTTCATCGCGCTGGGAACGGGATCGTCCTGGTTCGTCTTCGCCCTGACACGAAGGCTCTATGGCGCGCAAGCCGGACTTTGGGCTTCGCTGGCGTTCAATCTTTCGCTGTTCTTCAGCGTCGTCGCGGGCAGCTGGATTCTGCCGGATGGACCACTCGATTTCTTCCTGCTCGCAGCGGCGACGGTGATGGCGCCGCTCGCCCGCAAGCAAAACCCGGGCACGGAGCGATGGCTTGTTGCGGGCCTGCTGGTGGGTCTCGCCGCGATCTCGAAATATCACGCGCTCGTCTTTGCAGCGGGTGCATTCGGCTTTCTTGCTTCCACGGCGCGCGGGCGGGCAGTGCTGCGGACACCAGGCCCGTGGCTCGCACTTGGCGCTGTGGCAATCATCTTTGCGCCGGTGCTGATCTGGAATGCGCAGCACGACTGGATATCGTTCCGCTTTCAGGGCGGCCGCGCCGGGAGCCACCATTTCGGGGGCGGATTGTTTCTGTCGCTCCTCGCGGCGCAGCTTGCGCTTCTCACGCCCTGGGCGGCCTGGCCGCTGGTACGGGGCGCGCGCGCGGCGCGGCCGCGCGAAGACGA
>JBQCFD010000001.1:0-15711 GCA_051959625.1 Rhizomicrobium sp. | reverse complement strand
GCCGAGGTGCTGGACGCGGACGGATTCCATGCCTTCAAGGACACCGGCGATCCATTCGATCCGGCAACCGCGGCGCGGCTTCACGAATATGTTTATTCAGCCGGCGGCACACGCGACTATTCTGAGGCCTATCGTCTGTTCCGCGGCCGCGATCCAGAGATCGGCGCCCTTCTTGAGGGCCGCGGGTTCGGCGCGAAGGGAGAAGGGGCATGAAAGTCTTCGCGCTCGCGCTGGCCGGTGCTGTTCTCGCCACGCATTTGGCGTGTGCGGCCGCGGGGCCGAAGGTGACCAGCGCCGCATCGCTTGCCGACCTGCAGACGCCGCTGCCCTTCCCCTATGATGAAAAGGCGGACGCGGACAAAGCGGTGGACGCTGCGCTTGCCAAGGCCAAGGCGGAGCACAAACTCGCCTTCATCGATCTCGGTGGAAACTGGTGCGGAGATTGCCGGTTGCTTTCGGGCGTCATGGAATTGCCCGAGGTGAAGGCGTTCATCGACGCGCACTACGTCGTCGTGGTGGTCGATGTCGGCCGCTTCAACAAGAACCTTCAGATTCCCGGTCGATGGAAAGCCGTGGATGCAATGAAAAGCGGCGGCGTTCCGTCGGTCCTCGTGGTCGATCCGCAAACCGGCAAGCTGATCGACCAGGGACACATCGCGACTCTGGAAGATGCGCGCCATATGACGCCGCAAGCGGTCTCGGACTGGATTGCCAAGTGGACGATGTAGCCTAGCGCTCCGCAACCTGCGAACGGTTGCCCGGAGTCAGGACGCGGTCGATGACCTGCAGCACACCGTTTTTCTGGTGGATGTCGTAGATCGCGATGTCGGCCATCGCGCCGTTCTCGTCCATGAGGATGATATTGGTCGGGCCATTCAGAGAGGCCATGATCCTGCCGCCCTCGAGCGTGCGCAACTTGACCTGCCCGCCCTGCTCGTTGATGAGCTGCAGAAGGCGCGTGGAGTCGTAACGGCCTTTGACCACCAGATAGCGCCCATCCTTGTGCGCCGCCTTCATCAGCGAAGCGATCTTCTCCTTGCCGAGCGCGGCATAGGCGGCGTCGGTGGGCGCGAAGACAGTGTAGTCGCCCGCGCCATCCAGTGCGCCGGAAAGACCGGCCGCCTTCATCTGTGCGATGAAGGTCGAATGCTCCGGCGATTTCGCGGCGTTTTGCAGAATGCTGTCTTCCGGCAGCATGGCGGCGCCTGCGATCATCGGATTGGACATTTCCACCGGCGCCTTCGCCGGAGCGCTATTCATGGTCGTGATGGCGCCGGAACCAGCACCGATGGCCAACGCCGTTGCGGCTGCCGCGATCGCGAGGTGATGCATGGAAAGCCCTTCCGCCGTCTCTCTACGTTGTAATGAGATAGCGGCGGAAGCAGTTCCGGGTTTGGAGCGAAATCAAAATTTCCGGCCGGAAATGGCACAACAGGCAGCCAAGCCTGCTACCGGGCAGCGAGTTGCCTCGCTGGACTCAACCATCCATACTGGATTGCGGATTTCCGATGACGCTGAGGAACTCGCGGCGGGTAAGCGGATTCTTGCGGAACTCGCCGTGCATGGTGGAAGTGACCATCGTCACGCCGGTCTTGTGGATGCCGCGCGTGGTCATGCATTGATGTGATGCCTCGATCACCACAGCGACCCCCTTGGGCTGAAGCACGGTGTCTATGCAGTGCGCGATCTGCGCGCACATCTTCTCCTGCACCTGCAGCCGCCGCGCATAAGCTTCCACCACGCGCGCGAGCTTGGAGATTCCCACCACCTTGTTGTTTGGAAGATAGCCCACATGCGCGCGGCCGATGATTGGCGCCAGATGATGTTCGCAGTGCGACTCGAATCGGATGTCCTTCAGGATGATCATGTCGTCATAGCCTTCGACTTCCTCGAAGGTGCGGGCGAGATAGGTCTCCGGATCTTCGCCGTAACCCGAGAACCAGTCTTCGAACGCGCGTGCCACGCGGGCGGGCGTGTCGATCAGCCCTTCGCGCGCCGGATCGTCACCGGCCCACTGGAGCAGAGTGCGTACGGCGGCTTCCGCCTGTTCGCGCGACGGGCGCGGCTCGGCAGGTGCAGGAGCCTTGGTGCAGAATGCATTTGGTTTCTTGGCTTCGGACATGGTCATGCTCGTTAGATGCCGGAACCCGGCATTTACGACAGATCAAATTCTCTGGATCAACCGCAGGTTTGGCCGCCTAGTGGATTTGGCGATGCTCATGGGGGCTTTCAAGGACAAAACCGGGGATTTCCGCCTCGAAATCCTCGCCGGTTGCGGCCCGCATCTGATAGCGGCCCTCCATTGCGCCGGACGCCGTAGGGAGCGGGCAGCCGCTCGTGTACTCGAACTTCTGCCCGGGGGCCAATACCGGCTGCGTGCCGACGACCCCGGGACCACGCACTTCCTTGACGTGCCCCACCGCGTCGGTGATGTGCCAGTAACGCGAAAGAAGCTGCACCGTTTCGTAGCCGGTGTTCTCGATCGTCACGGTATACGACCACAGATAGCGCTGCTCGCCCGGATCGGACTGATCGTCCAGGAATGCCGGCCTGACCGCGACGCGGATGCCCCGTGTGATGCGCTCATACATCGCGAAGATTATGGATTGCGAGTCTTCGGGTTCGCAAGACTTATGGTAAGCGCAAGGTTAACGCGCCTTACGCGCGTGGCTCCACGGTCACATTTGTGGTCACGGAATTCGCGATGAAGCAGCCTTCGTGCGCCTGATGATGGAAATCGGCGAGCATTTCGGGCGTGACTGCGACGCCTTCGCCGAAGCGCACATCGGGATGCAGCACGACCCGGGTGATCTGCATTTTCCCGTTGGCGCCCTTCTCCATGAAACCCACGGCTGCATCGTCGTACGATTCTACCGTGATTTTCTTCAGTGCGCAGATCGCGAGGAATGTGAGCATATGGCAGGACGACAGCGATGCCACGAACGCTTCTTCCGGGTCCACGCGGTCCGCGTCGCCCTTGTAAGCCGGCGTTGCCGAAGCGGAGAGCGCAAGGCCGCCATTCTTGAACACCATCTCATGGGCGCGGTTGTAGGATGCATAGGTGAAGTCGGCGGATGCGCGCTTCCAGCGAACGCCGGCATGATGCTCCGACATATCAGACTCCCTTCAGCGCTTGCGCGAGGTCCTCGCAGAGATCTTCCGGATCCTCGAGCCCGACGGACAACCGGACCAATCCCGGCGTGATGCCCAGCGCCAGCCGCGCTTCCGGCGACACGCGCTGGTGGGTCGTCGTCGCAGGATGGGTGATGATGCTTTTCGCGTCGCCCAGATTGTTGGAGACGTCGATCAGCTGCAACGCGTTCTCAAGCCGGAACGCCGCCTCCTTGCCGCCTTCGATCTCGAACGTGACGACGCCGCCGCCTGCGGACATCTGCCTGCGCGCAAGTTCGTACTGCGGGTGATCGGCGCGGAACGGGTACAAGACGCGCTTCACTTTCTTCTGCGCAGCGAGGAAGTCGGCGATCTTCGCCGCACCCTCGCAATGAGCGCGCATGCGCAAGTCGAGTGTCTCGAGGCTCTTGAGATGCAGCCACGCATTGAACGGGCTAATGGAAGGGCCGGTGTTCCGCAGGAAGATCTGCAGATGGTCCTTCAGGAAATCCTGTTTGCACAGAACCACCCCGCCAAGCGCCCGCCCCTGTCCGTCGATATACTTGGTGGAGCTGTGAACCACGACATGGGCGCCGAACTCCATCGGCCGCTGCAGCACGGGCGTCGCGAACGCGTTGTCCACCACCAGGAGCGCGCCTGCCTTGTCCGCGATCTTCGCCACCGCTTTCAGATCGACGATCGCAAGCGTCGGATTGGCCGGTGTCTCCAGGAACAGCATGCGGGTCTTGGGCGTGATCGCGGCCGCCCATTCGTCCAGGCTTCCGCCGTCCACCAGCGTGTTGGTGATGCCGAAGCGCGGCAGAATCTCCTCTATGACATAGCGGCAGGCGCCGAACATCGCTTTCGCGCCGACGACATGGTCACCCGTCCTCAGCGCGCTCAGAAAGACAGCGCTAACGGCCGCCATGCCGCTCGCCGTCGCGCGCGCGACGGGTGCACCCTCGAGCGACGCCACGCGCTCTTCGAACATCGTGACGGTCGGATTGGCGTAACGGCTGTACTGATACCCCGGCGAGGCGCCGGTGAAGCGCGCCTCCGCTTCTTCGGCTGTCTCATAGGCGTAGCCCGAGGTCAGGAACAACGCTTCGGCGGTTTCCTGGAACGGCGTGCGCGTCTGCCCGCCGCGAACCGCAAGCGTGCGCGCGCGCCATTTTCCGGGCTTTTTGTTCGTCGCCATCGGCGCATGTTGCGTGCTTGCCCCTAAGCGTCAAGGCTCTTAAGGTCGCGCCCGCATCCCACCAGACTCCTCCTATGAACACCATCAGCCATCACTCGGCACTCATCTACGTCATGGTTATCGTCTCAGCCGCCGATGGCGTGATGAGCGAGCGCGAGCTCAAGACCATCGGTAACATCGCCAAGACGCTGCCGGTCTTCCGCGACTTCGAGGAGCACCGCCTTCTGCCGGTAGCGCAGGAATGCGCGTCCATCCTGCAGGAGCAGGACGGCGCCGACGCGGCGCTCGGCCTTATCAAGGAGGGTCTGCCCGATCATCTGGTCGAGACCGCTTATATGCTCGGCCTGGAAGTGGCGTTGTCGGATTCCCGCGTGATGCTCGAAGAAGTCCGGATCCTGGAAGTCCTTCGCCGGGCACTCCACGTCGACCGGCTCACCGCTGCCGCGCTCGAGCGCGGCGCGCGCGCCCGCTATCAGATCGCCTGAGACATCGTGCGCCGGCTGCTGCTGCTACGCCATGCCAAGGCCGTGCAGGACAGCGGCGAAGGCGACCCCGCGCGGCGCCTGAGCGGACGCGGCCGCGAGGATGCGGCACTCATGGGCCGCGCCATGAACATGCGGGGCTATCTGCCCGATTTCGCCCTGTGCTCGCCGTCGCGGCGCACGACCGAAACCTGGGACCTGCTCTCTGCGGAACTGGACGGCCTCGTCGAGGTCAAGTTCGTCAAAGGCCTATACCTTGCGATGCCCAAATCCATCGTCGCGGCGATTCATAATGCCCCGGATAGCGCCAACACCCTGCTTCTACTCGGGCACAATCCCGGAATCGGGGAATGCGCTGTCCGGCTGGCCCGCACGCCGGCAACCAAGGCCGAAGCGCGCAGGCTGGCGGACATGCGCGAGAAGTTCCCGACTTGCGCCCTGGCGGTGCTGGATTTCGAAGCGGAGAGCTGGCGCGGTGTCGATGGCGGCGGAATCCTGCTGGAGTTCATCCGGCCGCGGGATTTGAAGAGTTAATCCAGACCCAGCCGCACGAATTGCTCCTGCGGCGCTTCGACGGCTTTCAGCGCGGTGCGCAAAGCCTCGACCGCGCTCGATTCTCGCGACGAACCGGCCAGGTTCTCATCTTCGGACGGGTCTTCGCTCAGATCATAAAGATGATTGCCCGAAAAACGCCGGCCCGCCCAATAGGGCAGCGCGTCGCTCGCGTCCCACATCTGCCGGATGACCGGCACCGTACTTCCCGGCATGCGATCGAGCCGCGCGCGGTCGTCGGGCAGCGGCAATTCCTGCTGGCGGGAAAGAATGTGTGTCGGCATGGTCGACCAGCGGTTGGACCACATCGACAACGGCGCGTTGTCGCCGGCCGGCGCGCGCGCATATTTCAGGCGACCGTCAATATAATGGACTTCGCGGCCCCAGACACCGGCAAGGATCCAGTCCCGAACGGAGGCTTTCTCACCGGAAAGCAACGGCAACAGCGAGGTTCCGTGAATACGGTGGCGTATCTTTTCGCTCACGCCGAAGAGATCCGTCAGCGTCGCGAAAATATCGGCGCTGGTCGTGAGTGCTTCGCACGTTCCCGCCTCGACGCCGGGCGCCGAAACAAGCAGTGGAATTCGCGCCATCGTCTCGTAAAGCGGAACGGCGGGCTTTCCCCAGATGTCCTTCTCGCCAAGATAATGGCCGTGATCCGTGCACAGGATTACAAGCGTGTCCTTCCACAGATCGTTCGCGTCAATTTGATCGAGGATGCGCCCCAGCCAATGATCGATCATCATCAGTTTGGCGCCATATCGTGCGCGGACGTGCTGGCCCTCACGCGCGGTGATGACGCCGCGTTCCACGCCACCGACCGCATAGGGCGGCCAGATCAGCGGCGGGCCGTCCCAGCCGGGGTCGGTGCGCTTTATATAAGAGTCGGGCGTGTCGAACGGCTCGTGCGGATCGAATTCGTCCACGAACAGGAAGAACCGGTCGTGGGCATTTGCGTTTTCCCCGATCCAGTTCGCGGCGGCCTGCATCGTGCGCGGCCCCGGAAAATCCGCTTCGCCGCGAAACCAACCGCGCGAGCGGTCATATGGCATGTCGCGCGCCATTCCGAACATGGGCGCACCGGCCCAGCTTGGGTCGGCGCGCGTTTTCCATGGATCGCCTTCGTGTCCGCGCTGGTAGTCCCAGGCCGTGAAGTCGACGTGGTAGTTTTCGCCACCGGTCTCGAACAGATGCGGATGATCGCTGATGAGCTGCGAGACGACGCCCGCCCTGTGCAGATGCGCGGTGATCGCGTCCTCCCACAGCTCCACCGAGCCCCAGGGCCGCCACAGGAAATCCCACGCGCCACAGAGGATGTCGTGCCGTGCTGGAATGCAGGGCAACGAGGCCGCATAGTGCCGCGCAAAGCGCAAACTACGAGCGGCCAGCCGGTCGAGATTTGGTGTGGCAAACTCACGGCCGCCGTAAGCCCCGATCATTTCGCGGTTGAGGCTGTCCAACAGGATGATGATGGCGTTTTTCGCCGGCGTCACGCTCGGCTCGTTTCCGCGAGAGCGAGCCTTGGCCAACCGAAACCGGCTTCGGTGATCGGATCACCCATCATTCGGCCGGAGCGTTCGGCGATCAGGCGCCCGCCCATTCTCTCGTAGAAGAAACGAGCATTGTTCTGGGCGTGCGCCCAGATCACGCAGGAGACATAGCCACGGCCTTCCATCCAATCGAACGCGGCCTTGAGCAACGCTCGGCCAATCCCCGCGCCATAGCAGCCCGGATCGACGTATAAAGTGTAGACCTCGCCGTCGAAGCCGAGCGTGGTATCACGCGCGCGGCCACAACTCGCCATCCCGACGATGTCGCCATTTTCGTCCTCCGCGACGAGCACGGCCTCGCCGTTTGCGCGCATCGCCGCCCGCCAGCGCGCCGCCTGCCCGCGCACCGTCATCGCACTCAGCAACCGCATCGGGAGAATGGCAGCATAGGTGTCGTGCCAGGAGGCGATGTAAACGCGCGCGATGCCGTCAGCATCGTCGGATTTGGCGCGCCGCACTTTCAGGGAAAGCCCGCTCATGCGCGAATATTTGCGCGATCCCGCGGCGGTGCCAAGCACAATCGCCATCACATCCGTTCAGCGTGCATTCATGAAAAAGTTGCATGTTGCGTTATGCATTTGCCGCACCTGCCGCAGCGTAGGACACAGAATTGCGCATGCCGCAATTTTCTTTTTCGCCAAACGGAGTTAGAGTGATTCCGTATCGACCAAGCCGATGCGCCGTGAATGGCGGGCACCGAAGAGGCTGGCGGGCAGTTGACGGAAAAAGGCCACCAAGAACAGGCATTTGCGCTCAGGACGGCGCAACTGCGCGGGCTTGCTTGCGTTGTGGAATGTCAATTGGGGCAGAACCGAGGGGTTAAGGGTTGTTTCACGCGGGAGTGAGAGGCTTCTCGCGGGGTTGGTCTCAGCGGTCTTGTATGTCTGGATAGAACCACAATCTCTTGTGTGGAGGGCGTGCAGGACGTATCAGGAGTCGATGTGATGAGCACGCTTGACGTCTTCGACATCTTCACCCGGGATTACGCGCGCGAGCGCTTCGAAACGATGAGCTTGCGCGATTGGCTGCTGGCCGCGCGCGACGACAAGATGCTCTACGCGACGCCGGCGGAGCGCATGGTGGCGGCGATCGGCGAACCCGAGCTGATCGACACGGCGCAGGACTCACGTCTCGGCCGCATCTTCTTCAACCGGACGATCAAGACCTATCGCGCCTTCGATGGCTTCTTCGGAATGGAAGACACGATCGAGCGTATCGTGAGCTATTTCAAGCACGCCGCGCAGGGCCTCGAAGAGAAACGGCAGATTCTTTATCTCCTCGGTCCAGTGGGGGGCGGTAAATCCTCGCTCGCCGAGCGGCTCAAGGATCTGATGGAAAAACATCCGATCTATGTGCTGAAAGCGGGCGAGAATATCAGCCCGGTATTCGAAAGCCCGCTTGGTCTTTTCCGTTCCGCCGAACTGTCGTCACTGCTCGCGGACAAATACGGCATCGAAAAGCACCGCACCGGTCAGGTGATGAGCCCATGGGCGGTGAAGCGGCTGGACGAATTCGGCGGCGATATATCCAAGTTCGAAGTCGTGCGGCTTTATCCTTCCAAGCTTCGCCAGTTCGCGGTCGCCAAGACCGAGCCAGGCGATGAGAACAACCAGGACATCTCCTCGCTCGTCGGCAAAGTGGACATCCGGAAGCTCGAGCATTTCAGTCAGAACGATCCGGACGCGTATTCGTTCTCCGGCGGTTTGTGCCGCGCCAATCAGGGCCTTCTGGAATTCGTCGAAATGTTCAAGGCGCCGATCAAGGTGCTGCACCCGCTGCTGACCGCGACACAGGAAGGCAATTACACCGGTACCGAAACACTGGGTCCGATCCCGTTCTCGGGCATTATTCTTGCCCACTCCAACGAGGCGGAATGGACCGTCTTCAAGAACAACCGCAACAATGAAGCCTTCCTCGACCGCATCAGCGTCGTGACGGTCCCGTATTCGCTGCGCGTGACCGAAGAAACCGCGATCTACAAGAAACTGCTCAAGAGCAGCGATCTCAACGGCGCGCAGTGCTCGCCGGAGACATTGGAAATGCTCGCCAAGTTCTGCGTGATGACGCGCCTGAAGGAGCATGAGAACTCCAACCTCATCTCCAAGATGCGGGTCTATGACGGCGAAAAGCTGAAGGACACCGATCCGAAGGCCAAGACCTTGCAGGAATACAAGGACGCGGCGGGCGTGGATGAAGGAATGACCGGCATCTCCACCCGCTTCGCCTACAAGACGTTGTCGGAAACCTTCAACTACGACCACTCCGAAGTCGCCGCCGACCCGGTGCACCTGATGTTCGTGTTGGAGCAGGCGATCAAGCGCGAGCAATATCCCGACGAGACGGAGAAGAAGTATCTCGAATTCATCAAGGCCGAGCTCGCGCCGCGCTATGCCGAGTTCATCGGCAAGGAAATCCAGAAGGCTTATCTGGAATCCTACGGCGAGTACGGGCAGAACCTGTTCGACCGCTACATCGCCTATGCCGATGCATGGATCGAGGACCAGGACTACAAGGATGCCGACACGGGTCAGCTCCTGAATCGCGAAGCGCTCGACAACGAATTGTCGAAGATCGAGAAGCCGGCCGGCATCGCCAATCCGAAGGACTTCCGCAACGAGGTGGTGAAGTTCGCTCTGCGCTATCGCGCGCAGAACGAAGGAAAGAATCCCGCGTGGACGGCCTACGAGAAGATCCGTTCGGTGATCGAGAAGCGCATGTTCACGCAGGTGGAAGACCTGCTGCCGGTCATCAGCTTCGAGTCCAAGAAGGACTCCGAAACCGAGACCAAGCACAACGAGTTCGTGAAGCGCATGCTCGCGCGCGGCTACACGGCGCGGCAGGTTCGCAGGCTCGTCGAGTGGTATATGCGGGTGAACAAGGCGGGGTAGGAAGCGTGGGTTCCGGCCCGTGCTTCGCTCCGCTCGTGGCCGGGATGGCTGGTTCTGATGACTCACTTTATTGACCGCCGCCTGAATCCCAAGGGCAAAAGCCTCGGCAACCGCCAACGCTTCCTGCGCCGCGCCCGCACGCAGATCCGTGAGGCCGTGCAGACATCCCTGAAAGATTCGGCCGTCGCGGACATCGAGAAAGACCGCAAGGTCCGTATTTCGACAAAAGGCACGAAAGAGCCGCGCTTTCGGCTCGATCCCAAGGCCGGCGGCGAGCATGATTTCGTGCTGCCGGGCAACAAGACCTTCTCGCCCGGCGACGAGATCAAGAAGCCGCCATCAGGCGAAGGCGGCGGCGCCGGCAAACAGGCGGCCGACTACGCGGAAGGCGACGACGATTTCGAATTCACCATGACGCAGGAAGAGGTCCTCGACATCTTCTTCGAGGATCTGGAGCTCCCGAATCTCGTCCGCACCACGCTCAAGGAAACGCCGAACAGGGTCTGGCGCCGGGCCGGCATCACCACCGCCGGCTCGCCGACGCAGATCAACCTGATCCGCACCATGCGCAATGCGCAGGGCCGCCGGCTGGCCCTGCACAGACCCAAGCTGAAGGACGTCGAAGCGCTGGAAGCCGAGCTTGAAACGCTGGAGAAAGAACCCGAAGTCAACCACGACCGGATCGTCGCCCTGAAAGCGGAAATCGCGCGCCTGACGGCCAAGCGCAAATGGGTTGGCTTCATCGACCCCGTGGATGTGCGCTTCAACTCGTATACCGAGCAGCCCGTCCCCACGTCGCAGGCCGTGATGTTCTGCCTGATGGACGTGTCCGGCTCCATGGGCGAGCGCGAGAAGGACCTCGCCAAGCGGTTCTACATGCTGTTGCATCTGTTTCTGAGGCGGCGATACGAGCGCGTGGACATCGTCTTCATCCGCCATACCCACGACGCGCAGGAGGTTGACGAACAGGAGTTCTTCTATTCGCGCCAGTCCGGCGGCACGATCGTCTCCACCGCGCTCGAAAAGATGCTGGAGATCCAGAAAGAGCGTTACGCCACCGCGGACTGGAATATCTATGCCGCGCAGGCGTCCGACGGTTACACGCAGTCCGGCGACGCGCGCCGCTGCGTTGAGATGCTCGACAACGACATCATGCCGCTCTGCCAATACTACGCCTACATCGAAATCCTGGACGAGCGCGAAATGGAAGTGTTCGCCAGCGAAGAAAGCGGCGCCGAACTCTGGCGCGCCTATCGCACCGTGGCCGAGGAATGGTCGAACTTCGCGACCAAGCGCATTTCCAAGCCGGCCGACCTCTTTCCGGTGTTCCGCGAGTTGTTCAGGAAAGCGGAGGCTGGCTGATGGCTGACCTTCTCTTCAAGGAAGCGGAATGGGATTTCCCCGTTCTTGACCGCACCTACAAGGCGATCGAGGACATCGCGCTCAACGATCTCAAGCTCGACGTCTATCCCAATCAGATAGAAGTCATTTCGTCCGAGCAGATGCTGGACGCCTATTCTTCGCTCGCGATGCCACTCATGTACAATCACTGGAGCTTCGGCAAACTGTTCGCGCGCGAGGAAGCGATGTATCGCGCCGGCTATTCCGCGCTTGCCTATGAGATCGTCATCAATTCCAGCCCCTGCATCTCGTACCTGCTGGAGGAGAACACCATGACGATGCAGGCGCTGGTGATGGCGCATGCCGCCTTCGGCCACAACCACTTCTTCAAGAATAACTATCTCTTCCGTCAGTGGACGAACGCCGAGGGCATTCTCGATTACCTGGCTTTCGCCAAAAAATATGTCGCCGCCTGCGAGGAACGCTACGGCCGCGACGAGGTGGAGGCCATACTCGATAGCGCGCATGCGCTGATGGACCAGGGCGTGTTCCGTTACCGCCGGCCGCCGCGGCCGTCGCGCGAACGCCTGCTGGAAAAGGCGCGGGCCCGGGCGCGCTATGAAGAAGAATCGTACAACGAACTCTGGCGCACCCTGCCCGCCGGGATTGAGCCGCCTGCGGCAGCCCCTACGGACGATTCGGACGAGGATTTCGATGGCGACATGAAGCTGCCGGAGGAAAACATCCTCTATTTCCTCGAAAAGCACTCGCCGTCTCTGAAGGCTTGGCAACGCGAGACGCTGCGTATCGTGCGCAATCTGGCGCAGTATTTTTATCCGCAAAAGCAGACCAAGGTGATGAACGAAGGCTGCGCCAGCTTCGTGCACCATACGATCATGAACAGGCTCTACGACAAGGGGCAGATCAGCGAAGGCTCACTGCTGGAATTCCTGCACAGCCACACCTCTGTCGTCTTCCAGCCGGAATTCGACGACAAGCGCTACTACGGCATCAATCCTTATGCGCTGGGTTTCGGCATGATGACGGACATCAAGCGGATCTGCGAAGAGCCCACCGCGGAAGACCGGGACTGGTTTCCGCAGTTCGCCGGCAATGGCGACTGGGTCGGAACGCTGAAAGATGCCTGGGCGAACTATCGCGACGAGAGCTTCATCGAGCAGTTCCTCTCGCCCAAACTGATGCGCGACTTCCGGTTCTTCTCGCTGTTCGACCGGGCGGAAGACAGTGCCTATCGCGTCAGCGCTATCCATGACGAGACGGGCTATCGCAAGGTGCGTCAGCTATTGGCGCGCCAGTACGATGCCAGCCTCAACGAACCGAACATCCAAGTGAAGTCGGCGGACCTGAAGGGGAATCGCCGCCTCATCCTGGAGCACAAGATGCACCGCGGCGTTCCCCTGAACGGAAAAACAAGAGAACTGGTCCTGGCGCACGTCGAGCGCCTCTGGGGCCACGACGTAGGCCTGAGCGAAACCGACGGCGATTAGCGTCGGTTCAGTGTTTCGCCATCGCGGCGGTCTGTTGCTGCTGTGTAGGAGCAGGCGACCAGATACCGGAGTACATAAGCCCTCCGGTCACGATGATGATCAATGCAAGACCGGCTACGACGGCCACGATACGCGGGACCGTTTCGTCCTTGTCGACATCACTTGCAGCGTGAAGCGGTTGTTCCATTCCAATCCTCCCAACCGGACTGGAGCGCCCCGTACAGGGCGACCGACCGGCATGCCCATGCAATGTTCACACTATACCCCCACGCCGCCCCCGCGTCACGCCGGACCAGGGGGATAGTCAGGCAAAATCGCGGGTTTGGCGGGAGGATATCGGGGCGGGCATCAGCCCGCGACCTTGCCGGCGGGCGCCGGGTGGGCCGTCACGACCACCTGCTCCGCAATCGGCTGGCTGATCTGCGCGGTCTGCGCAACCGGCGGGGAATAGATCGTCCCGGCCAGCACGAAGGCTGACACGGCGATCATCGCGAGCGTCAGGGCTTTCGACCCATAGACTTCGCCATCGGAATTGTATTTCGACATTTGCCTCTCCATTCGAGGCCGGGGGAGGTGGAAGGGGGTAACCACCCGTTTACCGGCCACGCGCTGGAGATGGGGGCTGGTCGGCACTTCACAATAGCTGCAATGCTGCGTTGCAAGAGCCCTCGGCCATGCGCAGGGGGCATGCTTCGAACCCTTGAATTCTTCCTTCAGATCACTATCGCGAACTTAACAATAGCATGACGCCGCCGTTTCGAATCGGTCAGGTCACTTCGGCCCGGCGCGGACAGCGGCTTTCACCTTGGGGGTGACCGGGGCCCCGTTGGCCCGGCCTTCGGAGACCAGCGCCTGGCAATTGGCGCTCTTGGCCAGGCCGGGGTCCACGAACGGGATGATGGCCGCCAGCGGCGACAGGAAACTTAGAGCGGCGGCCAGGCCACCTTGCGGGAGCGCCCTCGCCGCTTCCACGCCCACCTGCGGATGATCGACCGATCCGGTCACCGTGATCGGGGCATGGAGGTGAAGAATGCGAAACTTCTTCGGGTGACCTTGCACGGTCATGTCCATGTGCTCGCCATCGAGATCAACGGTGCCGCTTCCGGTGATGAGCACCGGATCGGTATCCACCACAAGATGCCGCGCCGTCATCACGCCGTTACCGACGCTGAAATGCGCAACCGCGCAGCGCAATTCCGTATCGCTCTTGTCGCCCGACATCAGCAAGCCCAAGCCATTCAGCACGTTGATGCCGGCAAGTTCGGCGAAAGCCGCGCGAATCTTTCCGGACGGAATGATGGTGGTGAAAGTGCCGTCCGCGGTCTCGGCCGCCTTCTGAATGGAATTCCCGCTGCCTTTGAGTTTCGCGCGCGCGGCGAGCAGGCCTTCGACGGCCGGCGGCTTGCTGGAAACAAATTGCTCGAGTCGAATGTCGGTCAGCCGCACATCGATCCCGATCGCCGGTGTCGCATGGCTGGCATCGATACTGGCGGAACCGGACAGCCTTCCCTGCGCGAAACTGAAGGAGAGCGGATCGAGCGTTAGGATGCCGTTCTCAAGTTTCACATGCGTGGAAGCGTGGCGGAGCGGGAAATCACGGGACTTGACCGTTTCGGCGCGGTAGGTCACGTCGGCATCCATCTGGCGCAGGCGCGCGACGTGCAAGGGCGCGTCCGGCAACAGATGCTTCATCGGCGCGACCTCGCCCCGGGTGGCGCCGGCCGCGAGCGCACTGCTCCGCTCTTTTGCCGGCGGCGGGGCGCCGATGAGAGGGCCCAGGTCGTCGAAATCCAGAGTCTTGGATGTGAGCGATCCCGTGAGATCCGGAATCCTGCCGGACGCATCAACTGTCAGATCGCCGTGGAGATCGGAATCGCCCACGGTGCCGTCGATACTCGTGATCCGGTAGGTCGCCCGGTCTCGCGAGACATGACCGGAAAGGCGGTAAGGCGGCGTGCCGGGCAAGGCCAATCCCGTGAGATAGTAGAGCTGGTTCAGGCTTGGTCCGGAAAGGGTCAATTCCGCTTCAAGCCTGCCAAGATCGAAGGGGTGGGTGATGGAGCCTTTGGCCAGCACATGCGGGGCGCCGGCATGGACATCGGCGGCGAAACCGTATGGTCTGGTGACATCGACATTGACGAGCGGACCGCCATGCACCGATGCGGTGAACTTGCGTCCATTGAGCAGGCCATCGCCGGCAAGCACGAACGCCGCGCCGCTCCTGCCGCCTTCATGGGATGACACTGTTCCGACGAAAGTGAGCTTCCGTCGCAGATCGTGGATCTCCAGATGTCCATGGCGGATGATGAAATGCTGGATCGGCGGTAGCTGCAGGCCGTTGCCGGATCCTTTTTCGCCGTTGAAATCCCAATTCGTGCGCCCGTCCGGCTGCCGCACGACCAGGATATTCGGATGATCGATGGCGACGAGCGGCATGTAGACTTCGCCGCCGAAGAACCATGGCAGAAGCCGGATTTTGAGCTTCAGGTCCTGCGCCTGCGCCATCTGCGGCGACTTCAGCCAAGGCGGATTGCCGATGCTCACCTTCCGGGCCGAAAGGCCGGGCGTGAAACTAAAAAGATGAACCTTCAGGTCGCCGGCGATATGGACCGGCCGGCCGAGCCGGTAAGAGGCATAACGCGCCACCACGCCGCGCATGGAATTCCAGTCGAGAAACGAAACCGCGATCACAGCCGCGACGATGAGCGCCAGAACGACCGTTCCCAGCCAGCGGAATATCTCGCCGACGGACCATGTGTGTATCTTCGCAGCCCCGCGCAAACGATCGCGCGCCCGTTCGTACCGGGCACGCGGAAACTCGTTCGCTCTGTCAGCTGTGGCGCGATCCAAAGCGTCCGCCTTCGATTGTTCTCGATCACCTAACGCCTCAACCAGCATCAGGCTTCAGGAGGAACCGCTTGCAGGGAACTGCGTTTGCCTGCGCGAAAAGAGCAGGTCCCGCAAGGAGAGCGGTGACCAATACGCATGCAAGCAATCCCGGCTTTTTCATATGCAGTCTCCCTCATGGCGTGTACCGGTAATGGCCCGGGACGCCACACTGCTTTAGATGCCCTGAGGCGG